>JAIBBQ010000011.1 GCA_019694595.1 Myxococcaceae bacterium | reverse complement strand
GGACCGCGGCGGCGATCGACCAGGGCGCGCGGCGGCGGCGGCCTTCGAGCGGGGCGAGCAGCGCGGCGTCGAGCGCCTCGGCGAACTCCGCGGCGTCCTTGAAGCGCGCCTCGCGGGCCCGCTGCAGCGCGCGCGCGGCGACGGCGGCCAGCGAGGCAGGAGCGCGCGGCTCGAGCTCGTGCACGGTGGGGAGCGGCTTGTTCTTCACCGCGTCGAAGAGCAGCGCGACGGAGTCGGCCTCGAAGGGCGCGCGGCCGGTGAGCAGCTCGAAGAGCATCACGCCGAGCGACCACACGTCGCTGCGCTCGTCGAGGTGGGCCACCTCGCCCGCGGCCTGCTCGGGGCTCATGTAGCGGGGGGTGCCCATGGCGGCCCCGGGGGTGGTGAGGCCCACGCTCATCGGCCCCACCTGCGGCAGGGGCCGCACGTCGGCCTGGCCCTGCACGCGGGCGAGGCCCCAGTCGAGCACCAGCGTCTCGCCGAAGGCGCCCACCATGACGTTGTCGGGCTTGAGGTCGCGGTGCACCACGCCCCTGGAGTGCGCGAAGGCGACGGTGTGCACCAGCTCGCGCAGGTGGGGCAGCAGCGTGAGCCGTTCCTCGAGCGACGCGCAGGCATCGAGCGCCTGGGCGAGCGTGCGGCCACTCACGCGCTTCATGGTGAAGAAGAGCGAGCCGTCGGCGCGGCGCACCAGCTCGTGCACCGGCACCACGCCGGGGTGCTCGAGCCGCGCCATCACCTGGGCCTCGCGCACGAAGCGGGCCTCGAGCTCGGCGAAGCCGTCGCCGTGGCGCTCGCGCAGACCGGGCAGAAGTTCCTTGAGCGCCACCTCGCGGCCGAGGTGCTGGTCGACGACGAGCAGCACCCGGCCGAGGCCGCCGCGCCCGAGCTCGACGGAGCTGCCGCCTTCGCCCGCGCCGCGGTAGCGGCCTTCGGCTTCCTGCTGGAGCCGCTCGGTGACGACGTCGGGGCGGCGGCGAACGCCGCTGGCCATGGTGTCGTCGAGTCCCGACTCGTCGCCGTCGTTCACGGCGGGCGACCGTAGCCATTCGAAGGGCGAATTGCGGCCGAAAGGCGCTTGAGTGTCGGGCGGTTGGCGTGCCTCGAGGCGGGCACAGATCCAACCGGCGGCTGGGGCGTTCAACCCGGGCCATGAACCGGACCTCCGCCTTCCTCGCCGCCGCGCTGGGCCTCGCCCTGGTCGCCCTCGTCCTCTACCTGCCGCAGAACCTGGCGGTCGCCGCACCTCCGCCGCCGCCGAGGCCCGAGGTGCACGGCGTGATGCCCACGGTCAACGAGCCCGCGAAGAACGCGCCGCTCCCGCACGACGGGTCGCTCAGCCTGACGGGGAAGCTGACGCACCCGTACGTGCTGCCGGGGAGCAACGACGTGTTCCTCGCGCTGGAGGTGAAGGCGGTGGACGTGCCGGGCGCGGCGCGCGCGCCGGTCAACCTCGCGCTGGTGATCGACCGCTCCGGCTCGATGTCGGGGGAGAAGATCATCCGCGCGCGGGAAGCCGCCCTGGCGCTGCTCGAGAAGCTGGGCCCGCAGGACCGGCTGTCGGTGGTGCACTACGGCAGCGACGTCTCGGTGCTGCCGGGCGCCTTCGTCACCGAAGGCAACCGGGTGCGCGCCGAGCGCTTCATCCGCGCCATCTCGGAGGAAGGCGGCACCAACATGGGTGACGGCCTCGCCGCCGGGCGCGCGCAGCTGGTGAAGGCGCAGAGCGACTTCAAGGTGAATCGGCTGGTGCTGCTGTCCGACGGGCAGCCGACGGTGGGCATGACGTCGCCGGCGGCGCTCACCGCGCTGGTGCGCGGGTACCGCAGCCAGGGCCTGTCGGTCACCTCGCTCGGCGTGGGCGTGGACTTCAACGAGGACCTGATGACCCGCCTCGCCGAGGTCGGCGGCGGCAGCTACGGCTTCGTGGCGCGCGGCGCGCAGCTCGCGCAGCTCTTCGAGCGCGACCTGCAGCAGGCGGGGACGCAGGTGGCGCGTGCGGTGACCTTGAGCTTCGAGCTGCCGCCGGGCGTGCAGCTCGGAGAGGTGCTCGGCCGCACCGCGAGCGTGAGCGGCAACCGGGTGACGGTGGCGATGCCCGACTTCTCGGCGCGGCAGGTCGAGCAGCTCGTGGTGCGGGTGCGCGCCTCGGGCGGGGTGGCGGGCAGCACGCTGCCCATCGCGGCGATGAACCTGGACTACGAGGACCTGCTCGAGGCGCGCCGCAACTCGGCGGCGCTCGCGCTGTCGGCGATGGTCACCTCGGAAGTCGCCGAGGTGCAGCAGCGCCGCGACCCGCTCGCGCTGGTGCAGGCCACGCGGGCGCGCACCGCCGAGAACACCCGGAAGGCGGCCGACTTCATCGCCGCGGGTGACACCGGCCGCGCGGAGAAGGCGCTCAAGGACAACGAGGTGCTCCTCGACGACGTGTCCGCGGTGGCGGGCGCGCCGGCGGTGGCCGCCGAGCGGAAGGCGAATGCGGAGGCGTTCGGGCTCACCAACGCGGCGCCGTCGATGCCCCAGGAGCAGAGGGCGCTGGGGACGAAGGCGATGAAGGCGCAGTCGCTGCGCGGGTCGGGGTGGGGAGCGTCGGCGTACTGAGGGTGGGGCGGAGGGGGGAGGGGGTGCTGGTGGGGAGGGAGGATGGACCCGGCGCGCCAGGACGGGTTCGGGTTCGGGGTCGTTCACGGGTACGGAGGACGGGGCTTCGGGGCTTCGGGGCTTCGGGCTGGACGGGACCGGACCGGGAACATGGGCGACGGTTCCCCGTCTCCGGCTCTTCCTTCCGTCTCCGCCGAACTCCGGCCAACCCGAAGCCCCGTGAACGAACCCGAACCCGAACCCGTCTTGGCGCACCGGGTCCCCCCACCCTGGCACACGCCATGCTTGGCTTCCCCCGATGTCCGCGGCCCGCCCACTCCTCACCCTCCCCCTCGCGGCCCTCCTCTCCTGCGCCGGCGCCCCGTCGACCTCCGACGCCGGCCCTCCTGACTCCGGCCCTCCCGACTCCGGGTCCTCCCAGCCCCCTGGCTTCGCCGACGGCGTGGCACTCTTCGAGGCCCCCGACCTCGACCCCGCCCCCGGCTCCCTCGAGGTGAACCTCACCGCCAAGGTCGCGGCGGTGAAGGTCAACGGCCTCACGGTGAACCGGTGGACCTACGACGGCCACCTCCCCGGCCCCACCCTGCGCGCCACGGTCGGCGACCGGGTGCTGGTGCACTTCAAGAACGAGCTGCCCGAGGCCACCACCATCCACTGGCACGGGGTGAAGGTCCCCGCGGACATGGACGGCAGCGAGGCGACGCAGGCGCCGATTCCCCCCGGCGGCACCTTCGACTACCGCTTCACCGTCACCGAGGCGGGCCTCTTCTGGTACCACCCGCACCTCGACTCCTCGACGCAGATCGGCTCCGGACTCTACGGCGCCATCGAGGTGGTGGACCCCGCCGAGCTGGCGCTGGGCGACCCGGTGGTGCTGGTGCTCTCCGACGAGAGCACCACCGACGCGGGCGTGCTCCTGCCGGGCGACGAGAGCGGCTGGTTCGGCGACTACTTCGGGCGCGAAGGCAACACGCTCCTGGTCAACGGCCGGGTGCGCCCCACGCTCAAGGCCCGCGCCGGACTGCCGCAGCGCTGGAAGCTGCTCAACGCCAGCCGCGCGCGCTTCTACCAGCTCAAGATTCCCGGGGCGCAGGTGCAGCGCATCGGCGGCGACGTGGGCCTCCTCGCCGCGCCGCAGCCGGGCAACGGCGTCATCCTCACGCCGGGCGAGCGCGCCGAGCTCTGGGTGAACCCCGCCGCGCCGGGGACCGCGGCGTCGGTGCAGTGGCTCGACAGCGACCGCTTCCACCTCGGCGCCAAGCTCCCCGCGCAGGACCTCTTCGTGCTGGAGACCGTCGACGCACCCGCGCTCGGCGGGCGCCCGGCCCCGCCCGCCGCGCTGCGCACCATCGCCCCGCTCGACGTCGCCGACGCGGGCACCCGGCGCCTCGAGCTGATGGAGAAGGCCCAGAACGGCATCGGCGTGCTGGGCATCAACGGGCTCACCTACGACGAGTCGAAGGCCACGCCCATCATGGTGCGCCTGGGCGACACCGAGGTCTGGGAGGTCGCCAACACCACCGGCTACGACCACTCCTTCCACCTGCACGGCTACGCCTTCCAGCCCCTCGACGTCGCGGGCCAGCCGTGGCCGGTGAGGGAATGGAAAGACACCGTGCTGGTCCCCGCCAAGCAGTCGCTGCACCTCGCGGTGCGCTTCGACGATCGGCCCGGCATGTGGATGCTGCACTGCCACATCATCGACCACGTCACCCTGGGCATGATGGCGATGCTCCACGTCATGCCCTGACGCAGCTCCTGCGGGGGAAGGCCGGCCATCGGCGCAAGGCGTGCGCCTTCCGAGCGCCCACACCCGCCCCCATGGATCTTGCACGCCAGCGCCCATGGCCCTGAAGACCGTCGACCCGCACCGCGGCAACCGCAGCCTGTCTGCCCGCGCCACCCCGTCTCCCACCCCCACCGCGAAGAAGAGCTCCCCCGCGGCCCGCGGTCGCCGCCCGGCGGCCGAACCCAGCGTGGCGCCCGCCTCCCCCCCGGCCACCGCCCTCACCGGCACGTCGCACACCGTGACGCCCTTCGCCGGCAAGGGCCTCGAGGCCGTGGGCCACGACGCGTACGGCCCGGTGGTCGGCGAGTACGTGGGCACCCACCACGCCGAGTCGGTGCGCACGCCCCGTGACGAGCGCTACCAGGCCGCACAGGAACGCCACGTGCCCAAGCGCGCCGACTTCGCGCTCCAGGGCCTCTCGCTGCTCCAGCGCGCCGGCGAGCGGCCCATCTACGACCGCCCGGTGAACATCACCCGCGCCGACGGCACCACCGCCAGCATCAACCTGATGAAGGCCGCGAACGACAGCATCGACGTCGACGACTTCTACCTCGCGCTGGAAGAGGTGCTGCGCACCGAGAACTTCAGCCTGAGCCCCACGCACGCCAGCTGGCTCGGCCTCGAGGCGGCCAAGGGCGCCACCACCGTGCCGGTCTCCGGCGCGACCATCCTCTCCGCCATCGACGCCACCATCGCCGAGGCGGTGCGCCTGTCCGAGAAGTCGCCGCCCGAGGCGGCGCCCATTCCCAGCGACAGCCCGGCGATGCGCGAGAACTTCCTCAAGATGCTCAAGCGCTTCGCCATTCAGGCCGTGTTCCATTCGCGCGACCTCACCACCGTGCACGTGGCGATGGGGCACGACCCCAAGAAGGAGAAGCAGCTCAACGAGACGCTGAAGCACGACCTGGTGGAATGGGCCCCGCTCAAGGACCTGGTGTGGCAGCTCGAGCGCCGCCCCCACGACCCGTGGATGGACCAGTGGCTGCGGTCGGAAGTGGCCCAGCGGCTGCCGTCGCTGGTCGCCGACCTGCCGGCCGACCGCCTGCTGACCAAGGACGAGACCCGCTGGCTCTACGCGCGGGTGAAGGCGAGCGACCTCACCTTCAACTGCTCCGCGCTCAACCCGCACAACCTCACCGCGATGTTCCGCTGGGGCGACGCCCGCGAGGACTGCAACGTGCTCATCGACCCGCACCGGCTCTCGCCCCACCACAACGGCTCGAGCCAGAACGACGTCGACTTCCAGCAGCGCGCCATCAACTTCCTCTCGCACCACATGCCGCGCGAGCACATGGGCGTGCGCCACGAACAGCGCGGGGAATGGGACACCAAGGCCGCCGACGGCACCGTGGTGCCCTTCGGCAAGCTCGAGGCCGCCTTCGCCACCGACCCTGCGATCCGCCAGTCGACGCTGCTGCAGCAGATCGCCCGCGACGGGGCGCACTTCTTCCGCGCGGCGGAAGAGGCGGGCTTCACCGTGCCCTGGCAGAAGATGAAGGTGCCCGGCACCACCGAGTTCGTTCAGCTCGACGCCGCGTACCAGACGCTCCAGAGCAACAACACCATGGCCGACGACCTCGTCGTCTCGCACACCAAGGCGGCGGCCGCGGCGCTCCCGGCGACCACGCCCGGCATGGCGCAGAAGGTGACCGCGTTGCTCAAGGAGATGGACGCGCTCACCCCCGGCTCCGACCCCGCGCACGTCGAGCGCTCCTTCGCGGCATTGGTGGGCGCCGGCACCCGCGCGGCCGACCACCTGGCCGTCGCGGAAGTCGGCCAGGCCCTGCTCGCGCGGCTCACCCAGCTCTCGCCGGGCTCGCTGAAGACCGTCGACACCTTCGTGCCCGCCGCCGAGCGGGTGGAAGCGAAGCTCTACGCCTTCGCCCCCGAGCTCGCGCCCACCGAAGGTCACCTCTTCCTCTCGCACGACACCGCGCACGCGATGCGAGCGCGGCTCGACGGGCTCGCCCAGGCGGCGGCCGACTCCCGCGCCAAGGGCGACTCGAGCAGCGCCCAAGTGTACGCCGACTGGCAGCGGCTGCTGGAAGGCGGCTTCACCTCGGTGGCGCACTGAGGGCACCCCGCTGTAGACGCGGGGCATGGCCACGACCACGCTCTACTATTCCCGCGGCTCGTACAGCTGGGCGCCCCACATGCTGCTGGAAGAGCTCGGCGAGCCCTTCGAGGCCCGCCGGGTCGACGCCACCCAGGGCCAGAACCGCACGCCGGAGTACCTGAAGCTCCACCCGCGCGGGCACGTGCCGGTGCTGGTGCAGGGCGACTTCGTCCTCACCGAGACCACCGCCATCCTCTTCCACCTCGCGGACACCCACCCGGGGAGCCGGCTCAGCCCCGCGCCGGGCACCCACGCACGCGCGCGGGCGTACGAGTGGTGCGGCTTCTTCTCCACCGCGATCCACGTCGCGATTCGCCAGGCGTTCCGGCCCGAGCGCTTCACCACCGACCCCGCGGGCCACCCGGGCGTGGTCGCCTCGGGCCTCGAGGCGCTGAAGCGCTTCTACGCCGAGGTGGAGACCCGGCTCGAAAGCTCGGGCGGGCCGTACGCCCTGGGCGAGCAGCGCTCGGTGGTCGACTACTTCCTGCCCGTCTTCCACCGCTGGGGCCACCGGCGCAGCCTGGACATGACCCCGTACCCCGTGTGGCAGCGCCACATGGACGCGATGCTCGCGCGACCCTTCGTGCAGGCCACCATGGAGCGCGAGGAGATCACGCCTACTGGCCTCAAGTAGCCGGTCGAACGCCAGGTGATTCACGCTGCGGCGCGGCATTTGCGACTGTTGCGCAACGACCGGGGCCCGTGTGAGGTAGCCGGCCTTCGATTTCCCCTTCCTTCGTAACGCGGAGCGCGACCTTCATGGCGAACACGGCCACCAACCTGACGACCAACAAGCACCTCCTGGCCTGGGTGGGCGAGATGGCAGAGCTCTGCCAGCCCGACGCGGTGGTGTGGTGCGACGGCAGCGAGGACGAGCGCAAGCGCCTCACCGAGTTCGCGGTGTCCAAGGGCATCCTGATTCCCCTGAACGCCGAGAAGCACCCCGGCTGCTACCTGCACCGCTCGAACCCCAACGACGTCGCCCGCGTCGAGCACCTCACCTTCATCTGCACCAAGACCAAGGAAGAGGC
The DNA here is from genome assembly GCA_019694595.1 of Myxococcaceae bacterium. GTDB lineage: Bacteria > Myxococcota > Myxococcia > Myxococcales > Myxococcaceae > JAIBBQ01. Next base: position 63,929 of record JAIBBQ010000011.1, on the reverse strand, counting down.
GGGCCCCACCAACAACTGGATGGCGCCCGACGAGGCGTACGGGAAGCTGCGCGGCCTCTTCAAGGGCTCCATGGCCGGGCGCACCATGTACGTGGTGCCGTACGTGATGGGGCCGCTGGGCTCCCAGCACTCCAAGGTGGGCATCGAGCTCACCGACTCGGTCTACGTGGCGCTCAACATGCGGATCATGACCCGCATGGGCAAGGGCGCGCTCGACATGCTGGGCGACGGCAACGGCTTCAACCGCGGCCTGCACTGCACCGGCGACTTGAACCCCGAGCGCCGCTACATCTGCCACTTCCCGCAAGACAACGCGATCTGGTCGTTCGGCTCGGGCTACGGCGGCAACGCGCTCCTCGGCAAGAAGTGCCTCGCGCTGCGCATCGGCAGCTACCTCGGCAAGAAGGAAGGCTGGCTCGCCGAGCACATGCTGATCCTCGGGGTCGAGAGCCCCGAAGGGCAGACCACCTACGTGGCGGCGGCCTTCCCCAGCGCGTGCGGCAAGACCAACTTCGCGATGATGATTCCCCCCAAGCGCTTCAAGGGGTGGAAGGTCTACACGGTGGGCGACGACATCGCCTGGCTGCGCGTGGGCGACGACGGCCGGCTGTGGGCGGTCAACCCCGAGAACGGGTACTTCGGCGTGGCGCCGGGCACCGACTGGGCATCGAACCCCAACGCGATGAAGACCATCGCCAAGGACACGCTCTTCACCAACGTCGCCGTCACCAAGGACGGCCAGGTCTGGTGGGAGAGCATGGACGGCAACACCCACGACGAGCTCACCGACTGGCAGGGCAAGCCGTGGAAGAAGGGGAGCCCGGACAAGGCGGCCCACCCCAACAGCCGCTTCACCGCGCCGGCGACCAACAACCCGATCCTCTCGCGCAACGTCAACGACCCCGAAGGCGTGCCCATCTCGGCCATCATCTTCGGCGGCCGCCGCAGCGACACGGTGCCCCTGGTGATGCAGGCCTTCAACTGGGGCCACGGCGTGTTCATGGGCGCCACCATCGGCTCGGAGACCACCGCGGCGGCGACCGGCAAGGTCGGCGTGGTGCGCCGCGACCCGATGGCGATGCTGCCGTTCTGTGGCTACAACATGGGCGACTACTTCGCGCACTGGCTCGAGATGCAGAAGAAGGTCTCGAACCCGCCGAAGATCTTCCTGGTGAACTGGTTCCGCAAGAAGGACGGCAAGTTCCTCTGGCCGGGCTACGGCGAGAACATGCGCGTGCTGAAGTGGATCGTCGACCGCGCGCACGTGCGCGTGGGCGCGCAGGAGACGCCGCTCGGCTGGGTGCCCAAGGAAGGCCACATCGACCTCTCGGGCCTCAGCATCTCGCCGGAGCAGGTCGACGCCGCCACCAACATCGACGTCGACGAGTGGAAGAAGGAGCTCGAGAGCACCTCCGAGTTCTTCCAGCAGTTCGGCGACCGGCTGCCCAAGGCGCTCGAGCTGCAGCGGCAATTGTTGCTCGCCCGGCTCGCGTAGCGCAGTCTGTGGCCCGCAATGCGCGGGTTCCTGGTCTTCGCGGTGGCCGTTTCCCTCGCGGGCGCTCCGGCGCTCGCGGCGAACCCGCGCGCGCAGGCGCTCATCAAGGAAGGCGATCGCCTCTACAAGGAAAACAAGTACCTCGAGGCGGCCGCCGCCTTGAAGGACGCCTACGCCCTCGAGCCCAACCCCACCCTGCTCTACAACATCGCCCGCGCGCTCGATCAGGCCGGCGAGCTGCAGCAGGCGCTCGACCAGTACCGCACCTTCGTGGGCCTGGAAGGCGCCGACCCCGCCCTGGTGAAGAAGGCCAACCTGGCGATGGACCGGCTGCGCACCCTCGTGGCGCGCGCCGAAGCCGACCAGCGCCTGCAGGAAGCCGAGCGCAAGCGGCTCGAAGGCGACGCCCAGAAGGAACGCAGCCGCGCCCAGAGCGAGGCCGAGAAGGCCCGGCTCCAGCGCGAGCAGTTCGAAGCCGAGAAGCGCGCTGCCGAGGAATCGGCGAACAAGAAGTCGTCGGGGCGGAAGATCGCCGCCTTCACCGTGGGCGGGCTGGCGGTCGCCGGCCTGGGCGTGGGCATCGGCTTCGGGGTCGCCGCCAACTCGAGCAAGTCGGCCTTCACCCGCGCGGAGACGGTGGCCGACAAGCAGCGGCTCGAGAGCGAGACCCGCACCCGGGCGCTGGTGGCCGACGTCTCGCTGGGCCTGAGCCTGGCGGCGGCCATCACCGCGGTGGTGCTCTACCCCGGCTCGAGCAGCGGGCCGCAGGTGAGCGTGGTGCCCATCTCGGGCGGCGCGGTCGCTACCGTCGGAGGCGAGTTCTGATGCGCCGCGCCGCGGCCTTCGTGCTGGCGCTCTCGACGCTCTGGGGCGGGTGCTCGTTCACCACTGCCACCGGGTTCCAGGAGTGCAACAACGACACCGAGTGCGGCGCCGCGCAGGTGTGCCTCAAGCGCTACTGCATTCCGCTCCCGCCGGGCTGCCGCCGCGACTTCGGGGACTTCACCTCGGCCGACCACGCGGTGCTGGCGGCGGCGTTGCCGCTCACCGACTCGCTCGACGGCGGCGTGGCCGACGACTCGGAGACCGCGGGGCTCGACGCCTTCCGGCTCGCGGTGGGCGAGGCGAACGAGAAGCAGGGCCTCAACGGGCGCCGCTTCGCGCTCTACGTCTGCAACACCACCGGCAGCGAGGACCTGGTGCGCAGCCAGAGCGCCTGGCTCGCCCGGGAGCTCGGCGCGCCGGCCATCTTCACCTCGGGCAGCTCGCAGACCATCGCCGCCGCGGTGGCCACCGAGGACGCGGGCGCGCCCGCGCTGATGAGCGCCACCGCCACCTCGCCCGACCTCATCGGCGTCTTCCAGGGCCAGCACCAGCGGGTGTGGCGGGTGGCGCCGCCCGACACCCTGCAGGCGCGCGTCATCTCCGACCTCTTCGCCGCCGACGGCGGCGTGGCGCCCGGGGCCAACGTGGCGGTGCTGTACGAGAAGAAGGCGTACGGCGAGGGCCTCTCGGGCGCGCTGCGCGACCGGCTGGCGCCGCGGCTGCAGGTGACCATCGTGCCGTTCGACCGCGGCGGCGACATCAACGTGCCGGTCGACCGGGTGAACACGCTCGCGCCGGCGGTGACCATCGTGGTCGCCTTTCCCCCCGACATTCGCCGCATCGTGGAGCGGGCGCGGCTGGCGGCGCCCAACCTGAGCGCGGTGAAGAACCACCGCTGGTTCTTCACCGACAGCGCGAAGGACCCGGCGATTCTCCAGGGCACGCTCGACGTGCTGGCCGGCACCATGGGCACCGCCCCGGCGCAGAATGCGGGGCCCACCTTCGGCGGCTTCCAGCCCAACTTCGTGCAGAAGTTCGGGTTCGACCCGCAGACGTTCTCGTACACCTCGCACAGCTACGACGCGATGTACCTGGTGCTGCTGGCGAGCGCCTACGCCGACGGCCACGGCGGGCTGAGCGGCGCGCGCCTCACCGAGGGCCTCAAGCTCCTCTCGGTCCAGGGGGCGCCGGAAGTGAAGCTGCTCCCCGAGAACTACATCCTCGGCACCACCGCGATGCGGGGTGCGTCTCCCGCGCTCAATGTGGTCGGCGCGTCGGGTGATCTGGACTTCGACGTCGATGCGGGGGCGCCGTCGTCGAAGTACGAGATCTGGCAAGTCTTGCCAGACGCAGGTTTCGCTACATTGAAATTGGTCGCCCCCAGCGGCACCTAACGCCGCGGGTTTGTTGATCTGCGGGCTGGTTGGGGGAGCATGGCGGGCCGGTACGTGGCTTGCTCAGTGGAGCCCATTCCCATGTTCAACGTGAAAAGGTTGCAGAGGCCTCGTGGCGTCACTTCCATGGTCGCGGTGGGGACCGTGGCCGTCTTCACCATGGCGGTGCTGGTCGGCTACAGCTCGTCTCGCGCCGACGCCGAGACGCAGACCGCGTCGCGCTACCAGCGGCAGGCGTTCTTCGCCGCCGAGGCGGCGCTCGCCGAGGCGCGCGGCCGGCTCACCACGGTGGTGGCAGGCGCGGGCACCTTCAACTCGGCGTTCGTGGCGGCGAACATCGCCACCGACATCGGCGCGGGCAGCGCGTCGGTGCCGACGAACGACAACATCTGGTACGAGGTGCTCGGGGGCTCGCAGTCGGGCCAGTGCATTCACGCCGACTCCAACTCGCCGTCGTGGTGCCAGGTCGACCTGAGCTACACCTCGACCGAGGCGACGGCGATGGGCTTCAACAACCGCGCTGCCGCACTGCCCAACCCGGTGAACATCAAGTACCGCGTCTTCCTGCGCGACGACGCCGACGAAGGTGTTCCCGACTACACGGTGGACGCCAACGGCGTCGCGCGGCTCATCGCGGTGGGCGAGGTGCAGCGGCCCAACGGCACGGTGCTCGCGCGCCAGGCCATCGTCACCTACATCAAGGCCGACGGCGTCACCGTGGGCGGCCCGGCGAACTACAGCCAGGGCGGCCAGGGCGCCGACAAGAACAGCCGCAGCTCCGACTTGAACCCGGCCTCGGTGGCCGCGGTCACCGCGGGTTTCTGAAGTGAAAGGGCACACCACCATGCGACTCGCTCTGCTCTGTACCCTCGTGAGCCTCCCGGTCCTGGCGGCCGACGGCAACGACGGCCTGCGCATCTACGCGGACAACTGCAGCCGCTGCCACACCGCGTTCTCGCCGCCGCGCCCGGGTGAGAAGGCGAAGCCCCGGCCCTCGCGGCTGCGGGCGCCCGACCTGGTGGAGGTGATGTCGCGCAAGAGCCCGACGCAGGTCGCCGAGTGGCTGGCCAAGCCGGGTCTGGGCGCCAAGTTCACCGGCTGCCGCCCCGGGCACCTGAGCGAGCGCGAGCTCCAGGTGCTGCAGACCTGGCTGGTGGCGGCGAAGTTCCCCGAGCCCTTGCCGCTCAAGGAGCGGCAGCTCGCCGACCTCCAGGCCTCGGTCGAGGCCGAGAAGCACCGCCCCACCCCGCCTCCCGGGGGCGGCACCACGCGACCCAACAACGGCGCCGTCACCAGCCCTGGCGCTGGCCAGAAGGGGAACTGACCGATGAAGATCGTTCTCTCGCTCTGTCTGCTGGTGGGCGCCTCGGCGCTCGCTCAGGATGCCGGCGCCTTCGACGCCGGCACCGCGGCGCTGTGCCGCAACGACCTCACCCAGGACCGCCAGCCGGACCTCACCGCCGACGGCGGCGCGCTCTCGCAGGCCACGGGCGTCAACTACATCTCGCCCAAGGGCGTGCAGGTGAACACCGCGCGCACGGTGTTCAACCCCAACAACATCACCGTGCCCTTCGACCAGCGGCTCGACATGAGCTTCGTGTTCGAGTCCGCCGGTGCGTCTCACTCGGTGGGCTACTTCTTCTACGACGCGCTCGTCTCGCGCGGGTACGTGGACACCCGCGGCACGCCGAACGACTCGACCGACGACGTCCTCGTCGACTCCGACAACAACGGCATCGCCGACTTCCACGAAGACCTCTTCAACGTGCAGGAAGTGCGCGCCACCAGTCCGCGCGCCTACGTCGGCGGGTCCGGCGGGCGCCGCTGCACCTCGAGCTCGCTGCAGTTCAGCATCGACGCCGGCACCGTGCTGCGGCCCGACGGCGGGAGCTTCTTCGCCGGCGCGAAGAAGTTCTACCAGCCCGACATCGCGCTCGACGACAGCTGCACCAACACCTTCGCCACCAACCCGTCGGGCTCGACCAACTTCATCGTGGGCACCGACGCGCCGAGCGGTGCGAACACCAACTCGGACAACGGCACCTACACCCACATTCCCAACCTGCTCGAGCCGGCGGCGACCGCCAACGGCTTCAAGGGCCTGGGCCGCCTGGTCTTCCTGCTGATGGACGACGACACCGACAACTCGGTGTGGAACAGCATGGCGCCGGTCAGCGACAGCAACAGCAATTACGACGGCGTGCCCGACTACGACGTGAGCGCGTACGACGCCCTGGGCAACGCGGTGGGCTCGAACCCCGACCCGGGCATCACCTCGAGCGACCGCACGGTCTCGCTGGGCACGATCCCCGGCAACCGCGAGATCGTCTTCTTCTCCATCGTCTACTACTCGGCGAACTCGCCCAACCAGACGTGCCTCATCCGCGCGCCGGGCGTCTACAACGGCTGCCGTCTGGCCATCAAATCGCCGATCAACGTCTTCTTCACCAAGACGATGTTGAACCTGGACCTCGAAGGCAACACGCCGGTCGCGGGTTCGTCGATCAAGAAGCTCGACATCGGCTGCAACTACACCGGCAGTGCGCACTGCAGCCAGACGGGCACCAGCCTCGACGGCTGGCTGGACAGCGCGGCGCTCACCCGCCTCGCGGCGGCGCCGGCGTCGGGCGGCTTCGGGCTCACCATGCCGCACGAAGCGAACGCGGTGATCTCCGACCCCCGCGGCACCATGCCCCATATCTTCGTCGGTGCGCCGACGACCGACCCCACGCGGTGGATCTTCGGCGTGGAAGACTTGACCGGTGGCGGTGACCGCGACTTCAACGACATCGTCTTCCTCATCGACAAGAAGAACGGCGGCTACGTGCAGTCGTCGGTGCTGACTGGCGACATCTCGCCGTCGATCGCCGAGGACTTCACCATCTCCAGCGTGCGCTTCACCCGCGCCGACGACGTGTCGCGCGGCACGTGGACCGAGCTCGTCGCCGGCGCCTGCAGCACGGTGCCGCTGCCGAAGATCAGCTACTCGGTCGCGGTGGACTGCAAGGTCTGCGACAACGGGGTCTGCATTCCCAACGACCCTTCGCTCATCAACTGGGTGCCGGTCATCTTCACCCCGTCGAACGCGGTCACCACCGACATCGACCTGCTGTCGCTCGGCTACCTCGGCTCGCAGCTCTGCTGGAAGGCGGACCTCGAGAGCTACAACGAGAACTGCACCCCGACCATCACCAACGTCGACGTCGGGTACCAGGCGCTGCGCGCGGGCAACTACGCCAAGTCGTCGGTGACGCCGATGGCCAACGCCATCACCTACGGCCAGTACGAGACGCCGGGCCAGCAGCTGTCGCCGGCGCCGACCCGCCGCACCTACGACAACAAGAAGGACCTGATGCTCCGCGGTCACTTCTACTTCGAGACCTTCTACGACCCCGAGACCCCGACGGCTCCGTCGCGCAACGTGCGCTGGGAAGCGGGCGCGTGGCTGGCGGACGCCGGCCCGGCGCAGCTCGAGGCGCGCAAGCTGCTCACCCTGGGCGTCGACGGCGGCACCATCTCGGTCACCACCGAGCTCGCGAGCACCAACCACGGGACGCCGGCGTTCCCCACCGACGGTGGCGGCAACGTCTGCAACGTCATCAACCCGGTGGGCAAGCCCGACTACCTCTACGACCTGAACCGCGACGGCGTGTGCAACGCCCAGGACCGCGTGTTCTTGCGCGACTGGCTCTTCGGGTGGGAAGACAAGCAGGGCGTGGCGCTGCGCTGCGACGCCGGTGACTGCTTCGTGCAGGGCGGCGCGGTCGACGTCGAGCGCGCGTGGCCCATGGGCGGCGTGACGCTGTCCACCCCGGCCATCGTCGGCCCGCCGGTGGCGCCCGACTGGCTCAACCGCGTGTCGGTGTCGGAAGCCTCCGCCTACCGCACGTACGCGACCTCGGGCATCGGCTCGACCCGCAACACGGTGACCTACGTCGGCACCAGCCTGGGCTTCTTCCACGCCTTCGACACCGGCACGGTGCTCTTCGGCGACGACAGCTGCACCAGCAGCAACGTCGAGCAGCGCGGGTACTTCGCCCACACCTCGGCGTGCCTCACCACCCGCAAGTACGGCTCGGGTGCGGAGCTGTTCGCCTACCTGCCCCGCCTGCTCATCGACGACTACCGCAACCACTACGTGGGGTACCTGAAGAACATCACCCTCGACAAGGCGGTGCTCGACGCCACCCCGTCGGTCGCCGACGTGGACCTGGGCGGCGTGGTCGGCGGTCCGTGGGTGCGCGACACCGCGACCATCAAGCGCAAGGGTGCGATGACGGTCATCGTCTCCGCGACGGGCAGCCGGCAGGACGCGGTCTTCGCCCTGAACGTCGACGACCCCAACAACCCGGTCGCCCTCTGGGAGTACCAGCTCGGACGCGGCGTCTCGGCGTCGAGCCAGCTGCGGGTCGGCCGTGACGGCGGCACCAGTCCCATGCCTCCGATGGACACGCTGGGCTCGCGGCACTCGCCGCCCATCGTGCGCATCGGCAGCAACAACAACGCCATCGACGGCAAGTGGGTGGCGCTGGTGGCGACGGACTACGTGCCCAACACCAACACTGCGGCGACGGTCTACACCATCGACCTGAGCACCGGCGCGGCGCTGGCCACCGGTTCGGCCAACGACACGCAGGTCTACACGGGCATCACGCCCACCTCGGAGACCAACTTCGGCATCGGCGGGTCCCCGGCGGTGCTCGACGTGCGCGGCTCGACTGCTGGCTCGGCGCCCGACGGCAAGTACGACGTGGCGTATGTGGCGACCACCAACGGGAAGATCTACCGCTTGAACTTCTACGACGTGGACACCACCCGGTCGGCGGGCAAGGCGATCGGCTTCTGCCCCATCGCCGACGTGCGCACGATGCTCATGGCCAACGTCGCCCAGAACGCCTCGGTGGCCACCACCGCGGCCCAGGCGGCGCTCCAGGGCATCTACTCGCCCATCGCGGTGCGCTACGACGGCTCGCAGGTCGAGCTCTACGTCGGCACCTCGGACAACCCGGACAACCCGAACGACGCCACGGCGACCAACTACTACGTGCTGTCGCTGATCGACCCGACCCCGAGTGGCACCTGTTCCGACCTCGCCCGGTTCCGCTGGGCGCAGAAGCTCGACGACGGCCAGCAGGTGTGGGGCGGCGTCACCCTGTCGGCAGGCTCGGTCTACACGGCGACCGCGGTCGGTACCGCGGCCGATGCGTGCAACCTGAGCGAGGTGAAGGGCGGCAAGTTCTACGCGTACAGCCAGGCGGCCGGTGTGGCGCAGGCGGGCTCGGGCACCGACCTCAACACCCACGTGGTGTCGGCGCCGGTGGTCTACGACGAGCACCTGATGGTCTCGACCATCGACGGCCAGGTGAAGATGCGCGGCGGCAACACCTTCAACAACACCGCGGGTGCCAACGGCGTCGGCGCTCCCAGGATCTTGCTCTGGGAAGCGGTCAAGAACGGGAAGATGCCTCCATGAGGACGACCGCGATGCGCACCACGAGGCGCGGCATGACGATGCTGGAAGTGATGTTCACCATGGCGGTGCTCACCACCGGCATGCTGGGCACCATGGCGGTGGTGAGCGAGACGGTGAAGTACAACCGCCGCTCGTCGTCGGGCACGCAGGCACAGACCATCGCCGACCGGGTGCTGGAAGAGATCAGCTCCCGCGGCTGCCAGCCGATCTTCGGCATGGGGTCGGACGCCTGCGGCAACGTGAAGGCGCTCGACCAGACCACCCGCGACTTCTACTGGTCGGTCGACGGCCGCCTGGCCGAGAAGCTGAGCACCACCGACTACCAGGGCCTGCCGCTGCAGGGCGGCCAGCCCCCGCCCGACGCCAAGCACTACATCGCCTACGTCGACGTCGACCCTCCGTTCGAGTCGGGTGAGAGCTACGCCTCGGCGGGGCTGCTCACCACCGGCGGCGTGGTGAACGTTCGGGTGACGGTGGTGTGGGACGACGGCGGCGGCGTGATGCAGTCGGTCGCGCTCCAGACCCGGGTGCGGCCATGAAGCAGCGCGCGGTCCGTGGCATGACGTTGATGGAGTTGATGGTCGCCAGCGGCATCTCCGTGGTGCTGCTCGCGGGCGCGGTGGTCGCGGGCACGTCGCTGCAGAAGCGCTCGGTGCAGGAGCGCGAAGTGAACGACACCCAGGCGCTCAGCCGCGCGGTGCGCGACCAGCTGGAAGTCGACCTCTCGAGCATCGGCACCGCGCTGGGCCCGTCGCGCGTGCACGTCGGCAACAACGACGCCGGCATGCCGATGTTCATCTACGCCATCAACGTGCAGACCAACGCCACCCCCCCGCCCCCGCCGGTCACCGACGGTGGCACGGTGTTCATCGGCCCGTCTGACCGGCTCAACATCTTCGGCGGCCTGGCCCAGGGCTTCAGCTTCCCCGACGGCGGCGCGAGCCCGAGCCTGCTCATCCTCGGCGACTGCTCCGGCAGCACCAACAGCGGCACCTTCCTCACCGGCGGCACCACGGTGTGCACGCTGGCGCAGATTCCCTCGGGCGCGCAGGCGGCGCTGATGAACAAGCGCGTGCTCATCACCAGCCCGCAGCTCGGCATGGGCTGCCTGGGCACGGTGACGGGCTTCCCGACGGGCAAGCAGATCTCGCTGAGCTGGGGCTACTCCGGCCAGGCGTTCGGCAACGAGCCGTGCAACCCCGGCAACTCGTCGCACCCGTTCTGGAACATCAGCTCGAACCCTGCGCCGCTGCTGATGCCGCTGGTGTCGACCTCGTACCAGATCAGCTGGCGCACCGACGCCGGGTCGGCGCCGCTGCCGGTGCTGCAGTACGACAGCGACGGCCCGCTGATGCCCGACAGCGGCTGGGTCGACCTCTCGTACGACGTGGAGCAGATGAAGGTGCGCCTCGGGCTCACCGACACTTCCGACAGCGGCGTGGGCCTCGTGTACGTGGGTGACTTCGGCGGTGGCGCCGACGGCGGCACCCCGCCCCAGCCCCCCATCGACATGATGACCACCTCGCAGCAGCAGAACCTGCTCAACCAGCTGGGCGGCTTCCAGTCGCGCGACGACGCCGGCAGCGGCATGCCCGACCTGCTCCAGTGGGCGCTGATGCGCCGGGTGCGGGCCATCGAGGTGACGCTGATGCTGCGCTCGCGCCGCGCCGACAAGGACCAGGCCCAGTACGTCATCACCACCGGCAACCCGGTGGTCGACGCCCAGGGCCACCCGATGGACGGCCGCAAGCGCCGGGTCATCACCTTCAACGTCTCGCCGCGGAGCTTCTCGTACGGAGGAGCGCCGTGAGACGAGGTGGCTACACGCTGCTCGAGATGATGACGGTGGTGGCCATCGCCGGGATCATGGCCGCGATGGCGGGCATCAACCTGCAGCGGGCGCTCGACAACCAGCGCGCCAGCGCGGCGGCGCGCGACGTGTACAACGTGGTGCTGCAGGCGCGGAACAAGGCCCGCATCGCCAACACGTACACGCGCGTGGCCTTCAAGCCGGATGCCGGCGGAATGCGCTGGGAAGTGTTGCCGTGCTCCAACCGCTGGTCGGGCACCTGCCCGGCGAGCACCTGTGACGGCGTCACCAGCGCCGCCTGCAGCGACAACGGGGGCTCGTGCACGTGCACCGAGGTGAGCCCCTGGGTCGAGATCCCGCGGCAGCTGAGCACCGACCCCGACGGCGGGGTCCAGGTGTCCGGGCTGGCCAACCTCTGCTTCCAGGGCGGGACCGGGGCGCCCCGGAAGGCGAGCGGCACCTTCTCCCAGTGCAACACCGGCGCGGCGCTCACCACCGTCACCGGCAACTTCAACTTCAAGGAAAGCAACCCGGCGCGGCAGGGCTACATGCTGAACATCGAGCCGGCGACCGGGTTCCCCCGCTTCCTCGACTGCGGCAAGGCACCCAAGGACGACCTCTGCCCCTGACGCTGCTGACGCGGCGTCGAAGGGCAGGCCCGAAGGGAAAAAGAGCGAGGCTCCGGCCAAAGGGGGAGGAAACCGGAGCCCCGCCCGCCGGCTGCCGACTGGTGGCGGCCTGCCCGGCGCGCTTCAGCAAGGCGATCGGTGCGCCGCAACACAAATGCGGCCGCGCCGCGCGACGGCCCCGAAACCGCGACCGGAGCGTCGCAAGAAGAGGAAGTCGCACCCGGAGGCCAAGCCTCTACAATCGCCCCATGGAGACGTGGAGCCCTGCCTCATGGCGCGCCAAGCCCGCGCTGCAGCAACCACGCTACGGAGACGAGCGACAGCTCGCGCAGGTGCTGGAGCGCCTGGGCCGCATGCCCCCGCTGGTGGCGGTGGGAGAGATCGAGCGACTCAAGGTCGAGCTGTCGCAGGCGGCCCGGGGCGAGCGCTTCGTGCTCCAGGGCGGTGACTGCGCCGAGCGCTTCGACGACTGCACCAGCGACAGCGTGCAGCGGAAGCTCAAGATCCTGCTGCAGATGAGCCTGGTGCTCACCTACGGCGCGCGCAAGCCAGTGACGCGCATCGGGCGGCTCGCGGGCCAGTTCGCCAAGCCGCGCTCGCAGGACACCGAGGTGGTGAACGGGGTCAGCCTGCCGGTGTTCCGCGGCGACAACGTCAACGCCCTGGAAGCCACCGCGGCCGGACGGGCGCCGGACCCGCTGCGGCTCGAACGTGGCTACTTCATCTCCGCTTCCACCCTGAACTACGTGCGCGCGCTGGTCAGCGGGGGCTTCGCGAGCTTGCAGGCGGCCGAGGCGTGGCAGCTCGACTTCATGCCGAGCACGTCGGCGTACCAGGGCTACCGCGACCTGGCCCACCGCATCCGCGATGCCATCGACTACCTCGCGAGCCTGGGCGGCCAGGCCGAGGTGTGGCGCAAGGTCGACTTCTACACCTCGCACGAAGGCCTGGTGCTCCCCGGCGAGGAGGCGCTCACCCGCATCGACCCCGAGCGGCGCACGCCGTACAACTTGAGCTGCCACTTCCTCTGGCTGGGCGAGCGCACGCGCGCGCTCGACGGCGCCCACGTGGAGTACTTCCGCGGGCTGAGGAACCCCATCGGCATCAAGCTGGGGCCCAAGGCGCAGGGCGACGAGGTGCTGGCGCTCCTCGACCGCCTGGACCCCGAGCGCGAGCCCGGTCGAATCACGCTCATCACCCGCATGGGCCACCAGGGCATCGCCGAGGCGCTGCCCCGGCTCATCCGGTCGGTGAAGGGCGCCGGGCGGACCGTGGTGTGGAGCTGCGACCCGATGCACGGCAACACGGTGACCGTGCAGGGCAAGAAGACGCGCGACTTCCTGCAGATCACCTCCGAGCTCGAGCAGGCCTTCGCCATTCACCGCGCCGAAGGCTCGGTGCTGGGCGGGGTGCACTTCGAGCTCACCGGCGACAACGTCACCGAGTGCGTGGGCGGCGCCGAAGGCCTCGGGCCCCTCGACCTCGCGCGCTCGTACGAGACGGGCTGCGACCCCCGGCTCAACTACACCCAGAGCCTGGAGATGGCCTTCGCCATGACCCGGCTGTTGTAGCTGGCTGGTTCCTGCCTCTCGCCTGCTCCCGCAGCTCGAGGCGGCGAGGCTTCGCCTCGTCCCACGAATGACGGTCGGATCGAACGACCGAACTCCAACAAGTGGTCGGATCGAACGACCGAACTCCAACAAGTGGTCGGATCGAACGACCGAACGCTCCGGGGGATTCGCGCCCAGACCCGCTCAGCGGGGGGCGAGACCGGCGCGCAGGTCCTTGACCAGCGCCGACACCGCGGCGACCCGCGCGGACAGGGGTTCCGGTGCGGCGGCCCGCGCCACCAGCGCGCTGCCCACCACCACCCCGTCGGCGTGCTGGCCCAGCTCGCGCGCCTGCTCGCCGCTCGAGATGCCGAAGCCCGCCACCACCGGACAGGGGCTGCCGGCCCGCAGCGCCTTCAGGTTCTCGACGGCGTCCTGGGCCATGGTGCGGCGCGCCCCCGTCACCCCGGTGACGGTCACGTAGTAGATGAACCCGCTCGCCGCCGCGCGCACCGCCGCCACCCGTGCGGGCGTCGAGGTCGGCGCCAGCATGAACACCGTGGCCACCCCGTGCTTCTTGGCCGCGGCGCAGAACGCCCCCGCTTCCTCGGGCGGCAGGTCGGGAATGATGACCGCGTCGACCTTGGCCTTCTCGCAGGCCTCGAAGAACTTCCCTTCTCCCATCGACAGCACCGGGTTCAGGTAGCCCATGAGCGCGATGGGCGCGTCGCTGCGCTTGCGCAGCCGGGCGGCGAGTTCCAGCACCTGCGCCAGCGAGGTGCCCGCCTTGAGCGAGCGCTCGGCCGCCGCCTGGATCACCGGCCCGTCGGCGATGGGGTCGGAGAACGGCATGCCCAGCTCGAGGATGTCGGCGCCACTCTCGAGGCACGCGCGGGTCAACGCTTCCGACTCGTCGAGCGACGGGTCGCCGCCCATGAGGTAGGTGACGAGCGCCGCGCGCCCCTGGGCCTTGCACGCTGCGAAGCACTTCTGGAGGCGGTCGCTCACGTCTTGCCCCCCTGCGCGAGCGCGCGCCGCACCGAGTCCACGTCCTTGTCGCCGCGGCCCGACACGTTGACCAGCACCAGCGCCCCCTTCCCCAGCTCGCGCGCGACCTGGCGTGCGACGTACACCGCGTGGGCCGATTCCAGCGCGGGGATGATGCCTTCTTCCCGCGCGAGCGCCTGGAGCGCTTCCAGCGCCTGCGCGTCGGTCGCCTGCCGCAGCTCGAGGCGCCCCTGTTCCTTCCAGTACGAGAGCTCCGGCCCCACCCCCGGGTAGTCGAGGCCCGCGCTGATGGAATGCGCCTCGGCGATCTGCCCTTCGGGCGTCTGCAGCACGTAGCTGCGCGCGCCGTGCAGCACCCCCACCCGGCCCCGGGCGAGCGAGGCGCCGTGCGCGCCCGAGTCGAGGCCGTGGCCGCCTGCCTCCACCGCGATGAGGCGCACCGAGGGGTCGCCGAAGAAGCCCGAGAAGATGCCCATGGCGTTGCTGCCGCCACCGACGCAGGCCACCACCGCGTCGGGGAGCCGGCCGTGCGCCGCCAGCGCCTGCGCGCGGGCCTCGCGGCCGATGACCGCCTGGAAGTCGCGCACGAGCATCGGGTACGGGTGCGGCCCGGCGACGCTGCCGATGATGTAGTGCGTGTCGCGCACGTTGGTGACCCAATGGCGGATCGCCTCGTTCATCGCGTCCTTCAGGGTCTTGGACCCCGAGGTCACCGGGTGCACCTTGGCGCCCAGCAGCTCCATGCGGAAGACGTTGAGCGCCTGCCGCTCGACGTCGAGCGCACCCATGAACACCTCGCAGGGAAAGCCGAGCAGCGCGCACGCGGTCGCCGTGGCCACGCCGTGCTGACCTGCCCCCGTCTCGGCGATGATGCGCTGCTTGCCCATGCGCTTGGCGAGCAGCGCCTGCCCGAGCGTGTTGTTGATCTTGTGCGCGCCGGTGTGACACAGGTCCTCGCGCTTCATCAGCACCCGGGCGCCGTCGCCCCCGAGCCGGCGCGCGACGGTGAGCGGGGTCGGCCGGCCGACGAAGTCCTTGAGCAGCGCGTCGAGTTCCGCGGTGAAGCTCGCGTCGCCCTTCACCGCCGCGTACGCCGCCTCCAGCTCGTCGAGCGCCGGGACCAGCGTCTCGGGCACGAAGCGCCCGCCGAAGTCTCCGTAGTGTCCCCTGGTGTCAGGCAGCATCAGGCCCCTTTCGCCGCGCGCAGGAAGGCGCGCAGCTTCTTCATGTTCTTGCGCCCGGGAGCCTGCTCGACCCCCGAGGCCACGTCGACGCCGTACGGGCGCACCGCGCGAATCGCCTGCGCCACGTTCGACGGGGTGAGGCCTCCGGCGAGCAGGAAAGGCCGGGGGGCGCGCCACCCGCGCAGCAGGCGCCAGTCGAACGGCTGCCCGCCTCCGCCGTAGCCCGGCGCCGGCGCATCGATGAGCAGGCCCTGCACCGGGTAGGCGCGCAGGCCGCGCAGCGCCGCGGCGCCGGTCACCCGCACCCCGCGCAGCACCGGCACCGGGAACCCGGCACAGTCCTCGGGCCGCTCGTCGCCGTGCAGCTGCACGTGGGTGAGGCCCACCTCGCGAATCAGCCGCAGCACGTGGGCGCGCGGCTGGTTGACGAACACCCCCACCGCGGCCACGAAGGGCGGCAGGCGTTCCACCAGGCGGGCGGCGCGGTCGGGGGTCACGTAGCGCTTGGACCCCGGCCAGCAATTGAAGCCCAGCGCGTCCGCGCCCAGCGCCACGGCGGCGTCGACGTCGCCCGCCACCGTCAGTCCGCAGATCTTCACCTTCACGGTCATCACGCGTCCTTGAGCGCGGCGAGGAGCGTCGAAGCCGACGGCGCGCGGACCAGCGCCTCTCCGACGAGGAAGTTGGCGGCGCCGCAGCGGCGCAGTCGGGTCACGTCGGCCGGGCCGGTGACCCCGCTCTCCGCCACCCCCTTCACGCCGGTGGGAAGCCGCGGCAGGAGCCGCTCCGAGACCTCGAGCGAGACGTGAAAGGTGGACAGGTTGCGGTTGTTCACGCCCACCAGCGCCGGCCCGATGCCCAGGGCGACGTCGAGCTCGGCCTCGTCGTGCACCTCGACCAGCACGTCGAGCCCCAGGGCGACCGCCTGCTGGTGCAAGGCCGCGAGCACCGGCGCTTCGAGCGCGGCGACGATGAGCAGCACCGCGTCGGCCCCCGACGCCTTCGCTTCCTCGAGCTGGTAGGCGTCGACGATGAAGTCCTTGCGCAGCACCGGCACGCCCACCCGCGCGCGCACCTGCTCGAGGTCGCGCAGCGAGCCACCGAAGCCGGGGCCGTCGGTGAGCACCGAGACCGCCGCCGCGCCGGCCGAGGCGTACTCGGTCGCCTGGGCCACCGCGTCGAGGCCGGGGCGAATGGCGCCCGCCGACGGAGAGGCGCGCTTCACCTCGGCGATGATCTGCGACGGCTGCCCGCGGCCCGCCAGCGCGCCCACCAGCGAACGGCGCGGCGCCGCGTAGAGCGGAGACGACCGCAGCGCTTCCACCGGCCGGGCGCGGCGGGCCGAAGCGACCTCTTCCACCTTCCTCGAGAGGATGCCGCGCAGCACGTCGCTCATGGCGTGAAGCTCCGCGCGAGCTCGACCCAGGCGGCGAGCTTCTTGCGCGCGGCCCCGGAATCGAGCGCCGCCTGGGCCCGCTGCACCCCGTCGCCCACGCTCTCGGCGACACCGCCGACGTAGAGCGCCGCGCCCGCGTTGGCCACCACCGCGTCGCGGGGAGCCCCCCGCTCGCCGGCCAGCACCTGGGAGATGATGCCCGCATTCACGCCGGCGTCGCCGCCGCGCAGCGCGCTCACCGGCGAGCGTGACAGCCCGAGTTCTTCGGGGGTGAGGCTCAGGCGGCGGGTGGTGCCCCGCCGCACCTCGCAGACGTGCGTCACCCCGCTGAGCGAGATCTCGTCGAGCCCGTCGCCGTGCACCACCAGCGCATGCACCGTGCCCAGCTGCGCGAGCGCTTCTCCCACCACGCTCACCCAGCGCACGTCGAAGACCCCCATCACCTGCCGCAGGGCCCCCGCGGGGTTGGCCATGGGCCCCAGCAGGTTGAACACCGTGCGGAAGCCGAGCTCGCGGCGCACCGCGGCCACCGCGCCGAACGCGGGGTGGTGCCCGGGCGCGAAGAGGAAGCCGATGCCCACCTCGCGCACGCAGGTGCCCACCTGCTCCGCGGTGAGCTGCACCGGCAGGCCGAGCGCCTGCAGCACGTCGGCCGACCCGCACTTCGACGACACCGACCGGTTGCCGTGCTTGGCGACCCGCGCCCCTGCGGCCGCCGCGACGATGGCCGCGGCCGTGGAGATGTTGAAGGTGCCCTGCGCATCGCCGCCGGTGCCGCAGGTGTCGACCAGCGCCTCGGTCGAGGCCTTCACCGCGACCGCGTGCCGCCGCACCACCTCGGCGGCGCCGACCAGCTCTTCCGCCGTCTCGCCCTTGGCACGCAGCGCGGTGAGGAAGGCGGCGAGCTGCGCCGGGGGCACCTGGCCCTGGGCGATCACCGCCATCGCCTGCGCCATGGTGTCCCGCGACAGGTCTTCTCGCCGCAGGAGCGACTCCAGCGTCTGCAGCATCATCGGCGCCCCATCAGCGGCTTGAGCCAGTTGGCGAGCAGGCGGTGGCCATGCTCCGTGAGGATCGACTCGGGGTGGAACTGCACGCCTTCGATGGGGAGATGCCGGTGACGCAGGCCCATGATCTCCCGCTGGGGCGTCTCGGCGGTGATCTCGAGCACCTTCGGCAGGCTGCGCCGTTCCACCACCAGCGAATGGTAGCGCCCGGCGGCGAAGGGCGACGGCAACCCGGCGAAGATCCCCTTGCCGCGATGGCGCACCGGGCTCGCCTTGCCGTGCACGATGCGGGTGTTGCGCACCACCTTGCCCCCGAACGCCTGGCCGATGGCCTGGTGGCCGAGGCAGACGCCGAGCAGCGGGACCTTGCCTGCCGCCGCGGTGATGAGCTCGAGCGTGATGCCCGCCTCGTCGGGCGTGCAGGGCCCCGGCGACAGCACGATGCCGTCGGCGCCGCGTGCGAGCGCATCGGCGACCGTGAGCTGGTCGTTGCGGACCACGTCGACCCGCGCCCCGAGCTGCCCCAGGTACTGCACCAGGTTGAAGGTGAACGAGTCGTAGTTGTCCACCATCAGGACCCGAGGCCTCACCGGTTCCCCCCGGACTGGGCGACCGCCAGCGCGCGGAACAGGGCCTGCGCCTTGTTCACCGACTCCTGGTACTCGGCCGCGGGGTCGGAGTCGTAGACGATGCCCGCGCCCGCCTGCACCGACAGCCGCTGTCCGCTCTGCATCAAGGTTCGAATGGCGATGGCCAGGTCCATGTTGCCGAAGGCGTCGACGTAGCCGACCGCACCGGCGTACGGCCCGCGGCGCGCCGGCTCGAGCTCGTCGATGAGCTCCATCGCGCGCACCTTCGGCGAGCCGCTCACCGTGCCCGCGGGGAAGGTGGCGGTCAGCACGTCGGCGGCGCCCAGGCCGCGCTTGAGCTGACCTTCGACCTGCGACACCAGGTGCATCACGTGCGAGTAGCGCTCCACCACCTTGAGCTCGGTGACCCGCACGCTCCCGGTCGTCGACACCCGGCCCACGTCGTTGCGGCCGAGATCGACCAGCATCACGTGCTCGGCGTTCTCCTTCACGTCGGCGCGGAGCTCGGCTTCCAGGCGCTCGTCGGCCACGCTGGTCGCCCCGCGCGGGCGGGTGCCGGCGATGGGGCGCAGGGTGATGCGCCGGTCGCGCAGCTTGACCAGGGTCTCGGGCGAGCTCCCGGCGAGCGAGCGGTCGCCGTCGCGCACGAAGAACAGGTACGGCGACGGGTTCACCCGTCTCAGCACGCGGTACAGCGAGAAGGGGTCCAGGGTGCTCTGGGCGTCGAACCGCTGCGAGAGCACGATCTGCTGGCAGTCGCCGGCGCGGACCGCTTCCTTCGCGCGCCGCACCGCGGCCACGAACTGCGCCTTGGTGAGGCGGGGCTCGAGCACCACGCGCGCCTTGGTGCGCGCCCGCGCGGGCGGCCTCGGCAGCGGCCGGGCGAGCGCACGGTGGAGTCCCCGCAGGCGGCGCACGGCGTCGGCATAGAGCGCCCGGGGGGAAGCGCCGGTCGTCACGTCGACCAGGTGGGTGGCGTGCACGGTGCGGCGGACCGCGTCGAAGGCGAGCGTGGTGGGAAACTCCATCCACAGCGCGTCGGGGAAATGGAGCTCGTCGTCGTGCCGGCACGGCACGCGGGGCTCGAAGGCGCGCACCGCGTCGTACGACACGTGCCCCACCAGGCCCCCGGCGAACGGAGGCAGCCCTTCGACCGGGGTCGCTGGCCGCTGCAGGTAGTCGCGGATGGCGTCGAGGGGGTGCCCGGGCTGACCGAGCTTCCAGCGGATCACCCGCCGCGGCCCGACCCCCAGAAAGGTCCACCGCCCGGCGTGCTCGGGGCCCTCGACCGACTCGAAGAGAAAGGCCCGGGGTGCCCGCTGCGCCAGCTTGAGGAACGCCGCGACCGGGGTCTCGGTGTCCGAAGGCCAGCTCGCGGTGACGGGAATCCTGGTGTCCGGTCGGCACAGCCTGGCGAATTCTCGCCAGCTCAGCGCGGGGGCGATCGGCATCGCCGGCAGTGTAGCAGCGTGAGCGCGACCTGGCCCGAGCGCTTCAGCTGCCCCCCGGGCGCCGCGGACGCTGCTGCCCGTAGGTGGCAAAGCGCTGCTGTACGTCTTGCATCTCCACCGGCCCCAGCACCACCGGAGTGCCCAGCTGTCGGGCGTGGAACCAGAGGTCGGCCACCCGCTCGATTTCCAGCGCGACCTTCACCGCTTCCGCCACGGTGCTCCCGAGGGCGACCATGCCGTGGTTCGCCATCAGGCAGGCCTTGCTGGGCCCGAGCGCTTCCAGCACGGCGTTGGACAGCGCCTGGCTGCCGTAGACCGCGTAGGGCGCACACCGGACCTCTGCGGTCCCGGCGACCGCGATCATGTAGTGCACCGCGGGGAGGTTCTGGCGCACGCACGACAGCGACGTGGCGTAGCGCGGGTGGCCATGCACCACCGCGTTCACCTCGCGGCGGGCGGCGTAGATGTCGGTGTGAATGCGCCATTCGCTGGTCGGCGTGCGCTGACCGGGCGCCGCTTCACCCTGGTCGTCGAGGAACACCAGGTCGGCCGCGCTGAGCGTCGCCCAGCGCATGCCGGTCGGGGTGACCAGCATGCCGCCCCGCACCCGCACCGAGAGGTTGCCCGACGTGCCGGGCAGGAAGCCTTCTTCCTTGAGCTCGGCGACCGCGGCGAGGATCGCGTTGCGTTCGGAAGGAAACCACCGTTCCTGCGTCATGCCGCGCCCAGGAGCTTGGCGATGGCCCCCCGCTCCGCCGCGCACACCCCGTGCTCGGTCACCAGTGCGGTGACCAGCGCGGCGGGGGTGACGTCGAAGCCGGGGTTGAAGACCGGGCTGTCCGGCGGCAGCAGCCGGGCGCCTTCGACCACCCGCACCTCGTCGCCACTGCGCTCCTCGATCTCGATGTCGGCCCCGTCGTCGAGTCGCAGGTCGATGCTCGAGCTGGGGGCGGCCACGTAGAACGGAACCCCCGACGCCCTGGCGGCCAGCGCCTTGAGGTACGTGCCGATCTTGTTGCACACGTCGCCACGGGCCGTGGTGCGGTCGGTGCCCACGATGCAGAGGTCGACCTGCCCGCGCTGCATGAGCAGCCCACCCGCATTGTCCACCACCACGGTGTGGGGCACCCCGTGCTGGCGCAGCTCCCAGGCGGTGAGCAGCCCCTGGTTGCGCGGCCGCGTCTCGTCGACCCAGACGTGAACCGGCAGCCCCGCGTCGTGGGCGGCGTAGATGGGCGAGAGCGCGGTGCCGTGATCGACCGTCGCGAGCCAGCCGGCGTTGCAGTGGGTCAGCACCTGGAGCGGGCCGTTCCCCTTCTTGGCCCGACGGGCCGCCTCGAGGAGCGGCAGCCCGTTGCGCCCCATCGCGGCGCAGGCCGCGACGTCGGCCTCGGCGAGCGCGCACGCCTCGGTGAACGCCGCGTCGGCACGCGCCGGCGGCGGGAGCCGCTGCACCAGGGCGCGGACCCGTTCGACCGCCCACGCCAGGTTCACCGCCGTCGGCCGGGCCGCGATGAGCCGCGCGCACGCCTGGGCGAGGTTGGCGTCGGAAGGGTCCTGCTGCAACGCGAAGGCGAGCCCGAAGGCGGCGCTGACGCCGATGAGGGGCGCTCCGCGCACCATCATCGAGCGAATCGCTTCCACCACCTCGCCTTCGGACCGCAGCGTCGCCAGCACGAACGCGTGCGGGAGCCGACGCTGGTCGATGACCTCGACGCTCCGGCGGTCGCTGCCGGCGGCGATCGAGCGCCGCCACACGCCTTCGACGCGCATCAGTCGCCCTCGTACTGGCAGAGCGCGTGCACCGCGATCTTCTGCTGCTCGAGCTTGGCGCGCCCCTTGAGGTCCGGCAGCTCGACGATGAAGCACGCCTCGACCACGTCCGCCCCGCGCAGCCGCGCGAGCTGCGCCGCCGCGGTGGCGGTGCCGCCGGTGGCGATGAGGTCGTCGACCACCACCACCCGCTTGCCTTCGCCGAGCGCCTCGGCGCGGATCTCCACGGTGTCGGTGCCGTACTCCAGCGCGTACTCCACCCGCAGGGTCGCCCCGGGCAGCTTGCCCTTCTTGCGCACCGGCACGAACCCGACGCCGAGCGCGATGGCCAGCGCCCCGCCGAGGATGAAGCCTCGCGCATCGACGCCCACCACCGCGTCGAGCTTCTGCCCGCGGTAGCGGTCCGCCAGGGCGTCGATCACCTTGGCCAGCCCCTTGGCGTCTTCCAGGAGCGTGGTGACGTCGCGGAAACCGACGCCCTTCTTGGGCCAGTCGTGCACCGTGCGAATGAGCGGCTTGAGCCCGTGGGGGTCGGTGGGATCGGCGGGCGACGGCAACGCAGGCACCCGCAGCCCCGCGCCCCGCAGCTTCTCGACGACCTGGCGGTCGCGCACCGCTTCGCCGGTCATCAGCGCAGCGCCGAGCGCGGTGTCGCAGCCCTTGCTGCAGGGACCGTGGGCCTTGGCCGCGAGCGGCAGCGTGTCGGCGAGCAGGGTGCGCGCGGTGGCGGCGTTCTGCTGGAGAATCTTGACCACCTGGGCGGCGGTCACCGCGTCGTGGTCCGGGTGCCAGCAGTCGAAGTCGGTGACCATCGCCACGCAGGCGAAGCAGAGCTCGGCCTCTCGCGCCAGGCGCACTTCGGGGAGCGCGGTCATGCCGATCACGTCGGCGCCGTAGCTGCGGTACAGCTTCGATTCCGCGAGGGTCGAGAACTGCGGGCCTTCGATGCAGAGGTACGTGCCCCCGACCTGGAAGGCCTTCGGCGTCTTCGGCCCCTGGACCAGCCCACCCAGTCGCCCGCAGGTCGGGTGCGCGAGCGAGACGTGGCCCACCAGCCCGCGGGAGAAGAACGACGACGGCCGGCCCTTGGTGAGGTCGATGAACTGGTCGACGAGGACGAACGTGCCCGGTGGCAGGTTCTCGCGCAGCGACCCCACCGCGGACAGCGAGAGCACGTCCGTGCAGCCGAGCTGCTTGAGCGCGGCGAGGTTGGCCCGGGAGTTGAGCTCCGACGGAGGGATCGGGTGACCACGACCGTGACGCGGGAGGAAGGCGACCGGAGCGCCGGCGAACTCGCCCACGAGGATCTCGTCGGACGGCGGGCCGAACGGCGTGTTCACCTTCGTCCAGCGGGCCCCTTTGAGTCCGTCGAGTTCGTAGATGCCGCTGCCGCCGATGACGCCAAGCATGGTGCACCCCTCGTTCACCGCCGGTCCCCCCGGCGTTCAGGGCGACTCGCATAGCAGATCAGCGTTGCCTTGGGGCCGCTCCCGGCGGCCGTCGCAGTCGCCAGAGCGAAGGCGGCCCGCGCTTGCCCATCGACGCCAGCAGGCGCGCGGCGTGGGCGACCGAGCGGACCGGGCGCTCGGTCTCACGCCCGCGCACCTCGACGACCAGCCGGCCTCCACGCAGCATGTTCGACCCTTCGGGCGTGGCCACCCCCCACACCCACGACGACGAGAACGGAGACCCGGGCCCCACGCGGTGGAAGCGTCGCTGGGGCAGGAATTCTCGCAGCGTCCGCCGGCGGGTGGAAAACCGGTAGGCGTACGAAAGCGAGCCACGCAGATCTCGCGTGCACACGAGCCATTCTCCCGCCTGGCGCACCAACCGCTGGGTGCCGCGCCCGTGCACGGCCCTCGCCCCCCGGCGCACCTCCAGCGGCGCCGAGACGCTGGGATCGAAGCCGACGTCGACCAGCCAGCGTCCGTCCACCAGCAGAGCGAGGTGGTCGAACGGCTTGCTCAGTCTTCCCGGCCCCAGGCACACCCGGGCCGACAGCAGCCGCACCCGGTGCCCGAGCGAGCGCAGCAGCGCGCCGAAGAGGAGGTTGAGCTCGTAACAGATGCCGCCGCGATGGCGCCCCACCACCTTGCGGAAGAGCGCCTGCACGCGCAACGGCGTCTGGCGCGGCAGGAAGTGGTCGAGGTTCTCGAACGGCACCCGCGCGAGGTGTGCCCACTGCAGCACCCGCAGGCGCTCGAGCGGATCCGCCGGGAGTTCCTGCACGTCGAGCAGCTCCAGGTAGCTGCGCACCTGCTCGGGGCGCAGCCGCCTCACCGCCGGCGCCCTTCCTGGAAGGTCACCTCGAGCACCACGGTGGCGCCGGCGCGGTGGACCACCGCCTTCACCGTCTGGCCGGGCTTGGCGCCCATGAGCACGTACATCAGGTCTTCCACGCTGCCCACGTCCTGGGTGCCGAGCTTCACCAGCACGTCGCCCTTGCGCAGGCCGCCCTTGTCCGCGCCGCCACCCGGGCGCACGTCGGCGAGCAGCACGCCCCGCTCGCCCGGCGGCGGACCGCCGTAGTCGGGCACGGTGCCCAGCGAGGCGCCGAAGCTGCGGGCGTCGCCGCGCACCGGCGCCGCGAGCTTCTGGTAGGTGAACGACGCGCCCGCGGCCGCCACCGCGAGCTCGGTCACCACCTGCGCCGCTTCCACCACGCCGGTGTAGTTGAGCGTGTCCGGGGTGTCCGACGGCTTGTGGTAGTCGGAATGCGCGCCCGAGAAGAGGTGCAGCACCGGCACCCCCGCCGTGTAGAACGGCATGTGGTCGCTCGGGCCGTAGCCGTCGCCCGAAGGCTCGCAGTCCACCCGGGCCTTCAGGCACGCGGCGTCGACCAGGCCCTTCCATTCCACCGCCGACTCGCTCCCCAGCAGCTGCAGGCGGTTCGAGCGCAGCCGGCCCACCATGTCGAGGTTGAGCATCGCGCTGGTGTGGGCGATGAGCTCGGGCGCGCTCTTGACCAGGTGACTCGAGCCGAGGACGCCGGCTTCCTCCCCGGAGAAGGCGACCACCAGCACGTTCGCCTTGAGCTCGGCCTTGCGCTGCACGAGCGCGCCCGCGGCCTCGAGCACGGCCGCCACGCCGGACGCGTTGTCGTCGGCGCCGGGGTGCGGCGCGCGCACGTCGGGGGCGAGCGAGTCGCGGCCCCCGAGGCCCAGGTGATCGTAGTGGGCCCCCAGCACCACGGTGCGCGTGGCCCCCGGCACCTCGATGCGCCCGACCACGTTGGCCGCGGGGCTCACCACCGGCTGGAGCGCGACGGTGAGCGAGACCGTGAAGCGCGGCACGCTGCCCGAGTGCTTGAGCGTCGGCTTGCCCTTGAAGGCGGCGAGCGCCTTGCGCAGCACCTCGCGCTTGACCACCACCACCGGCAGCCCGGCGTCGCCGGTGCCCTCGGGCTCGAGCGCGGGCAAGCGCGCGTCGGGCGGCAGCTCGTCGAGCTTCTGGCCGTCGATGGCCACCGGCCCCATGGGCGGCGGCAGGTCCACCACCAGGAGCGCCTTCGCGCCACGGGCGCGCGCCACGAAGGCCTTGTGTCGCAGGTCGCCGCGCCGGCGCTGCGAGGCCGGCGAGTCGTCGGGGCCCAGGTCGGGGGCGAAGCGGCGCACCAGCACCACCTTCCCCTTCACGTCGAGCTCGTCGTAGTCGTTGCGGCGGGGCTGCTCGTCGACGATGCCGTAGTCGACGAAGGCCACCTCGCCGCTCACGCTCCCCTGCCCCGACCAGCCGAGCGGCGTGAAGTCGGCGGCGGCGACGGCGACGCCGTTGATGGTGAGCTTGGTGGCGGGCGCGAGGCCGAGCGCGGTGACCGACTCGAAGTGCTGCAGGAACGTGCCCTGGTCGCCCGCGGGCGAGAGCCCCAATGCCTCGAAGCGCCGCACCAGGTACTGCGCGGCGGCCTCGAGCCCGGCGGTGCCGAGGCCGCGGCCTTCGCGCTCGGGCGCGGCGAGGAAGCTGACGTCGGCCTTGGCCTGGTCGGCGGGCGACGGCGGCGGCGCGACGTCGGTGTCCACCCAGCGGGCGAGGAAGAGGTTGGTGTCGTGCTGGCCTTCGGCGGTGGCGCGGTTGCTCGAGAAGGCGAGGAACTTTCCGTCGGGCGAGAACATCGGGAAGCCGTCGAAGCCCTTGGCGGTGGTGATGCGCTCGAGCCGGGTGCCGTCGACGTCGATGGCCCAGAGGTCGAACTCCCGCCCCTTGGGGTCGGGGTAGTTCGACGAGAAGACGATGCGCTTGGAGTCCGGCGTGAAGAAGGGCGCGAACGAGGCCGAGCCCAGGTGGGTGACCTGGTGCGCGTCGCTCCCGTCGGCGTTGGCCACGTAGAGCTCGAGCTGGGTGGGCCGCACCAGGCCTTGCTTGAGCAGCGCGCGGAACTCGTCGAGCTCGGGGCCCACCTTGGGCCGCGAGGCGCGCCAGACGATCTTGCTGCAGTCGCGGTTGAAGAAGGCGCCGCCGTCGTAGCCGGGGGTGAAGGTGAGCCGCTTCACGTTCTTGCCGTCGGCGTCCATGCGGTACAGCTCGAGGTCGCCGTCGCGCACCGAGGTGAAGATCACGCTGCCGTCCTTCGCGCAGACGGTGCCTTCGGCGTCGTAGCCGGGCGTGTCGGTGAGGCGGGTGAGCGCGCTCCCGTCGGCCTGGGCCGAGAAGATGTCGTAGCTGTCGTAGAGCGCCCACACGTAGCCCTGGCGCATGTCGGGGCGCGGCGGGCAGGCGTCGCCGCCGAGGTGGGTCGACGCGTAGAGCAGCCGCTGGTCGCCGGGGAAGAAGTGGGCGCAGGTGGTGGCGCCCTTGCCGCTCGAGACCCGCGAGCGCAGCAGCGGACCGTCTCCCGACAGCCGCAGGGTCTCGATGTGGTCGCACCCTTCCCCCGGCCCGCGGGCCTGGAGCGAGAAGCCCTGGCCGTCGAAGCGCCAGTAGGCCTCGGCGTTCTCGCCGCCGAAGGTGAGCTGCCGCAGGTCGGCGAAGTGCCGCTCACCGGGCGCAGGGGCGAGCGCGAGGGGCGAAACCGCCGGTGCCTGGGACGCCGTGGTGGGCGCGGTGGCGCACGAGACCGCGAGGACCCCGAGGACGAGTGGGCGCATGGGTGAGCGCTGTAGCCCAACGCGAGGTCAGCGCGCGCGGCCTTCGAGCCAGAAGGTGCGCATCACGCCCTTGCCCTTGACGTCGACCTCGCCCCGCTCGACCACCGTGAACTCGGGGCCCAGCCGCTCGCGCGTCGACGCCGCGAGCTGGATGGCGCCGGGCGCACCGTGCGATTCCATGCGGGACGCGGTGTTCACCGTGTCGCCCCACAGGTCGTACGCGAACTTGCGAGTGCCGATGACGCCCGCCACGGCGGGCCCCGACGCCAGGCCGATGCGCAGCGCGAGCGGCTCGCCGAGCCGCTGGGTGAGGCGGGCCACCGCTTCCTGCATCGCGAGCGCGAGGTCGGCGGCGGCGGCGGCATGGCCCTTCGCAGGCCTGGGGGCGCCGGCGACCGCCATGTACGCGTCGCCGATGGTCTTGATCTTCTCCACCCCGTAGGCGACCGCGAGAGCGTCGAACTCGCGGAAGACCTCGTCGAGCAGCTGCACCAGCACGTCGGCCTTCAGCCGGCCCGCGAGCGCGGTGAACCCGACCAGGTCGGCGAACAGCACGGTCACCTCGTCGAGCGTGGTGGCGATGGCCTGCGAGGAACTCGTCTTGAGCTGCTCGGCGACGTCGGCGGGCAAGATGCTCTTGAGCAGCAGGTCGGACCGCAGCCGCTCGCGCTCCAGGTCGCGCGACTGCTGGGCGTTGAGGCGCTCGAGCACGAAGGTCTCGCGAGCGAAGCGGTCCTGGAAGAAGCCGAGCATCGCGGTGCTGACCGCGACCAGCGGTACCGCGACCGCGGAGATGATCTGCCCGCTCACGTCGGGGTACGGCCCGTAGCTCGCCATGAGCACGGTGTGGGCGACCACGTACGGCACCACGGCGACGAGCCCGAGCGACGGCCGGAGCCGGAACACGGTGAAGGCGAAGGCCAGCACCACCATCAGGCCCGCGGTGGACACCACCGGCGCGTCGATGACGCGGAAGGCGAGCACCACGGTGCCCAGGCCGGTGAGCGTGTTGAGCCCCATCGCCAGCGGTACCGCGAGGCGGTCGTAGTCGGGCCGGCGGCCCAGCACGCCGACCGTCAGGAGGATGATGAGCTCCATGCCGCCGATCAGCACGGTCGCGCCCATCGCGCGCTCGGGGACGGCGACGGCGACCAGGGCGAGCGTGGCCACCCAGATGAAGGTGGCCGCGACGACGCCGCGCTTCACCAGCACCGCGACGAACCGATCGAGCCAGCGGCGGTAGTCGCGCTCGACGTCGGGATCCGAGAACCGGCTGCCGAACGCCGCCAGCGTCAGGTTCTCGCGCCCGGAGAGTTCGAGCGGGCGCGAGACGTGTTCACGGGAAAGTTCCATCGCGGGGTCGCGAGGGCGACCGGGCGCGAGCGTAGCAGGCGCGGGAAGAAGGCCCGCCTTTGCGACCGCGTCCCTTCAGTTTCCGCGCAGCACGGTGGCGCGGTACGAGAACAGCCCGGGGTTCTGGAAGGTGAGCGACCAGACCGGCACGCCGCCGACCACCTCGGTGGCCGAGGGCGGGGCGAGCTCGCCGACCGGCCAGCCGCCCCAGCCGATGAAGGTGCGCCCTTGCGGCAGCACCTCGACCGAGCCCATGAAGGTGGTCTGCGGCTGGTCGGCGGGCTTCTCGTAGAGCACCTCGAACTCGCGCACCTGGTGGGCCCCCTCGTCGAGCGTGAAGGCGACGGCGCGCGACTGGTGGAGGTCGTTGCCGTTGTCGAAGAGCACCAGCCGGTGCGTCGCGTCGTAGCGGGCGTAGTGCTGGTGGGCGAACCGCTGCTCGGCGGTGAGGCCGAAGTCGTCGGAGCGCCCGCCCAGGGTCCACACCACCTGGCCGGTGGCGCGATCGAGCTTCACCACCGAGTCGGTGTGGCGCAGCGAGACGACGAAGTCGCCGTCGACGGGGTCGATGGTGACCGAGTTGAGGTGCACGTAGTCGTGCGACCCCACCTCGCCGTAGGCGTTGCCTTCGGTGCTGTCCTCGAAGAACGAAGGGACGGCGGTGCTCTCCCACTCGAAGACCACCTGTCCGTGGTCGATCTCCTGGACCACGCCGGCGGTGACCATGGTGAGCTTCCACGACGGGTCGAGGGCGCCCAGGTCGGCGAAGCGCTGGTGGTACGCGACGGCCACGTAGTGCTGCGCGCCGAGGACGAGGAAGTCGTGCACGTCGGGGTCGAGCTCACCGTGGTCGCCGTGGGGCAGCAGGCGCACGCTCGCGGTCTCGCGCAAGAGCCCGTCGAGGAGGTGGACCTGCGGCACCGTCAACCCCGAGGGGTCGGTGCCGATGTAGCTGAAGACGGTTCCCCCTTCGGGCGGGTGGTGTTCCTTGAAGTCGGTCGCCCGGCGGTTGCCGAGATCCTGGAAGTAGCGCACGGCCCCGTCACGATCGACCGCGAGCAGCGAGGTGAAGCCGGGCGTGAGGAGGACGGGCTCGCGGCCGGCGCCGGGCGCGGAGGTCACCGTGAAGGGCGGCACGCCCGCGCTCGAGAAGCGCACGTGGGTCTCCTGCAGCGCCGCGCCGGGCGCGACGCTGGTGATGGTGAGGTCTTCCCCGGCGCCGAGGGTGAGCCGCACCGGGAGGCCGTCGAGCACCGGCACACCGTTCACCTGCAGCGTCGCCTCGGGAGCACGCGCCGAGACCGAGACCTCGATGGGGGTCAGCCGGTTGACGCCGTGAACGACGTAGTCGGAGACGTCGGGGGCGAACGCCGGGTCGAGTGGGCCGACACTCACCGCCAGCGCCGCGAGCGCGGTGGAGGTCGCGGTTCGTGGGAGGGCGACCTCCGGCGACACCTGGACCGGTGCCTCCGCACCAGCGACCTGTGGCGGTTCGCCCCCGAGGGGGCTCGAGCCGGAGCAGCCAGCGACCGCGAGAGCCACGAGCGTCCAGCAGCGGCGAGTGAGCATGTCGTTTCGTCGCCCCATCCACCTTGGGGGCGGCCTCCCTGTCCCAACACTGTGGTGGGGACCTTGGTCAAACGATCACTGCCCGATTTTCCCGTGGGAGCCACGCGGGGCCCGGGAAAGCGCATACGGTGCGCCTCCATGCGACCTGCCCTCCTGGTCCTCGCGGTGGTGGCCCTGGGATGTCCCGATGGCGGCAGCTCCGCTTCCGGCGGTGGCTCGGCATCCAGCGGTGGTGGCTCGGCATCCAGCGGTGGTGGCTCTGCATCCAGCGGTGGTGGCTCTGCATCCAGCGGTGGTGGCTCTGCATCCAGCGGCGGCGGCTCTGCATCCAGCGGTGGTGGTTCGGCATCCAGCGGTGGTGGCTCTGCATCCAGCGGTGGTGGCTCTGCATCCAGCGGTGGTGGCTCCGCGTCCAGCGGCGGCGGCTCCGCGTCCAGCGGCGGCGGCTCGGGTGGCGGCTCGGGTGGCGGCAGCGTGGCCCACCTGACGATTCCCGCGCACCGCATCGGCATCTTCTTCACCGGCTGGGACGCTCCAGCGGCCCAGGCGCGCGCGCGCCGCGAGGCCGCTGGTCAGACCGTCAACACGGTGGAAGACGTGCTGCGCAGCAACGGGGCTGCGAAGGTCTCCGACCTGCTCTACACGCCCGGCGAGTACAACAACGCGGCCGCGTTCCACTACCACGTGACGCCGTCGCTCGGGCCGAGCTGCCTCTACCGCGCGCGCCCGGGCCAGACCGGCGTCTACGCCGACTGCCCCAACATCTCCCAGGCGGCGCGCTTCCACGCCGACCAGCTGCGCGCGCTCGACGTGGACTTCGTGCTCATCGACGCGACCAACCTCGACACCTTCAGCGCGTTCTCCGACGGCATCCAGCTGCGCCCCGCCGAGGTGCTCTTCGAGGAGTGGGCGGCGCTGCGCGCGCAGGGCGTGGTGACGCCGCAGCTCGCCATCTGGGCCAACATCGGCTCCGCCAACGCCGACCTCTATTCGAAGGATCTCGACCTCTACAACGACCCGCGCTTCTCCGACCTGGTGATGCGCGACACCAAGACGGGCAAGAAGCTCATGTTCGTGGTCGACCCGGGCCGCCAGGACCTCTTCAACGCCATCCAGTCCAACGGCGGCCGCAACGACGTCACCGCGGTGTGGATGTGGGGGAACATGGACGGCAGCAAGTACGCCGCCGGGCGCTGGTCCTTCATGTCCCCCTGCCGCACTCCGAGCGGGGAATTCACCACCTACTTCCCCACCGGAAGCTGCGACCAGCTGCGCACCACCAACAGCCCGGTCGGCAGCCAGCTCGCGGTGTCGCTGAGCTACCAGGTCGGCTTCGCCAGCGTGCCCTTCCAGGCCTCCGGCAAGCTCGAAGGCTTCACGCTGCGCAGGCAGTTCGAGGCCGCCTTCGCCCAGCACGTCGACTACCTCTTCCTCAACGGCTGGAACGAGGTCATCGCCCAGCCCCAGACCGACACCCAGGGCGGCGGCTCCATGGGTCTCGAGTACGAGCCCGCCAACGCCCCCCTGAAAGGCCGGCAGTGGGTCGACACCTACGGCGTGGAGTTCGACCGCGCGATGATGCCCACCAAGGAAGAAGGCACCCGCTACACCGACCTCGTCGCCTCCTGCGTGCGCGTCTACCGCTCGGGCCACGCCACCTGCGACCTCGCGGGCGAGGCCTGCTGCCAGGCGGCCGACCCCTTCGTCACCGTCTACAGCCTGAAGGAGACCGGCGGCGACTTCCTGCCCACCACCAGCGCCGCCGAGAAGAACGCACTCGTCGGCCAGGGCAACTGGAAGGAGCGCTGCACCCCGTACGGCGGCACTCCGTATCTCTGCACCCAGAACGGGGACACTGCCGGGCCGTTTCGCCTCTACTCGGCCGCGGGCACCAACCGCGCCGCGCTCAACCGCTGCCTCTTCGGGGTGAACCACTTCCTGAGCACCTCGGCGAACTGCGAAGGCCAGGTGGTCGAAGGTGCGCTGGGGTTCATCTCCACCGTGAAGACCAGCGCCACCCCCAGGCCCCTCGCCCGGTGCCTCCAGGGGGCCTTCCATTCCCACTCCACCACCGGCACCTGCCCGGCGGGCACCACCACGGAGTTCATTCTCGGCTACGTCCGATGATCAGCCTTCCGGGCCATCGGTTGCTTTGTTGCGCAAATGTGAATATGAATGCGGGCGATGGTCCTGCGCCGCCTCCGCACCGAGGTCCCCGAGCTGCCCAGCGCGGTGGAGCTGTTCGGGCTCTTCTCCGAGCCGGCGCGGCTGCAGGTGCTGGCGCTCGCGGCCGAAGAGGAACTGTCCATCGGCGAGCTCGCCACCCTGCTCAAGGACAGCCAGCCGCAGGTGAGCCGCAAGGTGAGCGCGCTCAAGGCCGCCCAGGTGGTGGCGGTGCGGCGCGACGGGCGGCGGGTGCTGGTGAAGCTCGAGAAGTCGGCGCGCGGTTCGGCGGTGGTCGACACCGCCATCACCGAAGGCCGCCGGCTGTGCCTGAGCGACGGCAGCCTGGCCCGCCTGCCCGCGGTGCTCGCGCGGCGCGAGGACTCGGGGCTCGAGGTCTTCTCGGCCAAGGCGCCGTCGCGCACGGTGCCGGCGCTGCCGGAGCACCTCGCCCACCTCTCGTCGCTCGCGCCGCTGCTGCCCGGGCGCGCGCTGGCCATCGACGTGGGCACCGGCGACGGGCTGATGCTCGACCTCCTGGCGCCGCTCTTCGAGCGGGTCATCGCGGTGGACCGCAGCCGGGCACAGCTCGCCAAGGTGCAGGGGCTGGTGGCGGCGCGCGGCTTCCACCAGGTGAGCCTGTTCGAAGGCAGCTACGACGACGCGGCGCTGCTCGAGCGCATCGACCGCGCGGGCGGAGCCGACCTGGTGTTCGCCGGCCGCACGCTGCACCACGCGGCGCGGCCCGCGGTCGCGGTGCAGGCCTTCGCGCGCATGCTGCGCCCGGGCGGGCACCTGGTGGTGCTCGACTACCTGCCCCACCAGGACGAGGCGCTGCGCACCGAGGGCGGCGACGTGTGGCAGGGCTTCGCGCCCGACGAGCTGCGTGGCTTCCTCGAGGGCGCCGGGCTCACCGTGCTCAGCGACCGGCCGATTCCCTCGCAGTGGCACCCGCTCGGGCCCGACGCGCGCGTGCAGTGGCACGTCTGGGCGGCCCTCAAACCCCTTCCCCCAGTGCTGGAGCTGAAGCGCTGAATCCCGCAGTCCCACGCCGTACCTTCACCGGAGTCACACGATGGACCACCGCACCGAATACCCCGCCTACAAGGTCAAGGATCTCAAGCTCGCCGAGTGGGGCCGCAAGGAGATCGCCAACGCCGAGAAGGAGATGCCCGGCCTGATGTCGATCCGCGCGGAGTACGCCGCGAAGCAGCCGCTCAAGGGCGCGCGCATCGCCGGCTGCCTGCACATGACCATCGAGACCGCGGTGCTCATCGAGACCCTGAAGGCGCTCGGCGCCGAGGTCACCTGGACCAGCTGCAACATCTTCTCGACCCAGGACCACGCGGCCGCGGCCATCGCCAAGGCCGGCGTTCCGGTCTTCGCGTGGAAGGGCGAGACCCTCGAGGAGTACGACTGGTGCCTCGAGCAGCAGATCTACGCCTTCCAGGGGGGCAAGGGCCCCAACATGATCCTCGACGACGGTGGTGACCTCACCATCTGGATCCACCAGAAGCACGCCAAGCTCTTCGACGGCCCCGACGGCATCAAGGGCCTGTCGGAAGAGACCACCACCGGCGTGCACCGGCTCTACGAGATGGCGCGCGACGGCAAGCTCAAGTGCGCGGCGATCAACGTCAACGACTCGGTCACCAAGTCGAAGTTCGACAACATCTACGGCTGCCGCGAGTCGCTCTTCGACGGCATCAAGCGCGCCACCGACGTGATGGTGGCGGGCAAGAAGGTGGTCGTCGCGGGCTACGGCGACGTGGGCAAGGGCTGCGCGCAGGCCGCGAAGGGCCTCGGCGCTCGCGTGTACGTCACCGAGGTCGACCCCATCTGCGCGCTGCAGGCGACGATGGAAGGCTACGAGGTCAACACGATGGAAGAGCTCGCCCCCATCGGCGACATCTTCGTCACCGCGACCGGCTGCTCCGACGTCATCACCGGCAAGCACATGACCGCGATGAAGGACGGCGCCATCGTGGGCAACATCGGCCACTTCGACTCCGAGATCCAGATCGCCTGGCTGGAGAAGAACCCGGAGATCCGTGAAGAGAACGTAAAGCCGCAGGTCGACCAGTTCATCTTCCCGGGCGGCAAGCGCATCACCGTGCTGGCCCGCGGCCGCCTGCTGAACCTGGGCTGCGCGACCGGCCACCCGAGCTTCGTGATGTCGAACTCGTTCTCCAACCAGACGCTGGCGCAGCTCGCGCTCTGGGGCGCCATCGACGCCGGCCTCAAGCTCGAGAAGGGCAAGGTCTACGTGCTGCCCAAGAAGCTCGACGAGAAGGTCGCCCAGCTCCACCTGGCCAAGGTGGGTGCCAAGCTGACCACCCTGACCGCCGAGCAGGCGAAGTACCTCGGCGTGGCGGTCACCGGGCCGTTCAAGCCCGACCACTACCGCTACTAGGCGCTGGTTTGCCCCCCGGCCCTCCCCGCTCGCGCGAGGAGGGCCGTGGTGTTTTCAAAGGGTTGTGCGGCCGCTGTCCACCCGGACAGGACGCTGTCAACCGACGCCCCAGGACGGGCCGGGGCGCGGCGGGGGCACGCCGCGACAATCGGGCATGCGATCGTCCGCCCACTTCGCCTCCGCCGTCCTGCTCGCGGCCGCCTGCGGCCCGCTCGACGGAACCGAAGACCCCGCCCAGCTCCCCGAGGAAGCGCTCACCGCCGCGCCCGCAGCCGGCACCGTGGTGCTCGCCGTCGACGCCGCCGCGCTCGGGGCCAAGGTGGGCCCGCACGACACCGGCACCAACCACCGCTTCGAGCAGTCGGCGTTCGGCGCCTGGCACCAGGGCGCACCCGACCCCGCGGTGGTGGCGCAGACCCAGGAAGCCCGCGTGGGGCTCCTGCGCTGGCCCGGCGGTACCGACGCCAACCTCTTCTCGCTCGCCCGCGCCACCGGGCCCAACCGCGGCTGCCAGGTGCTGCCCTTCCGTTCGCAGAACGCGGCCGGCGCGTGGGTGTTCGACACC
This sequence comes from Myxococcaceae bacterium, assembly GCA_019694595.1. Taxonomy (GTDB): domain Bacteria; phylum Myxococcota; class Myxococcia; order Myxococcales; family Myxococcaceae; genus JAIBBQ01. Next base: position 29,197 of record JAIBBQ010000011.1, on the reverse strand, counting down.
GCGCCCCAGAAGTCGACGCCGTACGGCCCGGCCGAACACATGCGCTTCGTGGAAGCGGTGGGCGCCAAGGCCAACATCCAGGTCCCGTTCGTCAACGCGAGCCCGCGCGATGCCGCCGACTACGTCGAGTACTTCAACGCCCCCGCGGGCACCAACCCCAACGGCGGCGTGGCCTGGGCCGACGTGCGCGCGAGCGACGGGCACCCTGCCCCCTACGGCATCCACCTCTTCGAGCTCGGCAACGAGCCGTACTACGCGGGCCAGCGCTACTGGATGAACGACACCTCGCAGTCGGCGGCGCTCGACCAGTTCATCGACGGCGAGCACCGGCAGCGGCTGAACGACCAGCCCCTGGGCAAGGACTGCGACTACCGCACCCCGGCCACCAGCGACGGCTCCGCGTCGCAGGTGTTCCAGATTCACTACCCGCCGCTCAAGGACGTGGCGCTCACCGTCGACGGCGCCGCGTGGACCAGGGTGGCCTCGCTCGCGGGCCACGACGGCACCGAGCGCGTCTTCACCGTCGACGTGGGCACCGGCGAGGTCGGCTTCGGCGACGGCGCCCACGGGCGCATTCCCCCGGCGGGCGCGAAGCTGCGGGTGAGCTACACGCTCGACCACGCGGGCTTCAGCGAGTTCGTCGCGGCGATGAAGCGCGTCGACCCCACCATCGACGTCTGCTCGTCGTGGGGCCGGCCGGAGTTCGCCGCCGGCATGGCGCGCCGCGGCCAGCGCTTCGACTGCGCCATCGCCCACCCGTACACCATCTTCCAGAGGTCCGCGGGCACCACGGCCGAGCTGTGGAACGTGCACATGGGCGGCGAGGAAGACGAAGGCGCCAAGCTGCGCGAGCTGGTGGCCGCGGTGAACAAGACCCCGGGGCGCCCGTACGTGGCGGCCTCGGAGTTCGGCGCCATCGGCGAGCAGACGCTGTTGACGGACTGGGCGGCGACCCAGATGCACGCCATCTACATGGCGTCGGTGCTGGCGCGGGGGCTCCACCAGCGCCTCGGCTACACCCAGGGCGGCACGCTCACCGCCGCCGGGTCGCGCTCGGTGCTGAGCAGCTTCGGCGACGCCCTGGTGCCGTCGGCGCACGCCCGCATCCTCGAGACGCTGGGCGCGATGCTCGAGCGCGGAGGTCACCACGTGCGCGCCAACCTGATGAACAACGTCTCCGAAGGTCCCGCGGCCTCGCCGTTCGCCGCGCTGCTCGCCACCGCCACCATCGACGAGACCGGCGCGCTCAACGTGTTCGCGGTCAACCGCTCGCGCACCAACCGCTACCGCCTCAAGGTCGACGCGTCGCACTTCTCCGGCAAGGGCGACGGCACCGCCTGGCGGGTCAACTCGGTCGACGGCTCGCCCTTCGCGGTGAACACGCCCGACCACCCCGACGCGGTGGTCATCACCAAGACCCACACCCGGCCCGACAACCAGCTCACCTTCGCGGTCGACGCCCACTCGGTGCTGTGGTTGCGGCTGACGCCGTGAGCCGCGTGCCGGGGTCCCGTCACTCCTCGAGGTAGTCGCCCACGCTCTGCACGCCGTCGACCGACGCGGGGACCAGCGCGTCCATCGCGGCGCCGTCGGCCAGGGCGCGGCGCACCGACAGCAGGCCGTCGTCGGCCCAGATGCGCAGCAGCGCTTCCAGGAGCCGCTGGCGCTCGGCCTCCGGCATGCCCGGGCGGGTCACCAGCAAGGTGTTGGGCAGGTTCTCGAAGCGGGCGAGCTCGACGAGCTCGGTGCCTCCGGGCGAGGCGCGCACCACCGAGTCGAAGGTGGCCGCCACGTCGACCCGGCCCGACTGCAGGAGCGACAGCGCGCGCGCGTGGGTGCCGCTGAAGATGACCTCGCCCAGGTCGGACAGCCGCACGCCCCGCGTCTTGAGCCACTGCACCGGCGCCAGGTAGCCGGACAGCGAGTCGGGCTGCACGAAGGCCACCCGCGCGCCCACCAGCGCCTCGGTCGTCGCGGCGAAGCCCGGCCGCGCCACCAGGAGCCCGGTGTACGTGGTGGCGCCCTGGTGCTGCGCCTGGGCGAGCACGTCGACCTGCAGCCGGGTGCGCTTGAGCAGGGCGTACGTCGAGGCGCCGGGCAGGAACGCCGCGTCCACCCGGCCGTGCTCCACCGCGTAGGCCAGCGCGCCGTAGCTCTCGGCGCGGAAGACCTTGGCCTCGCCCACCTCGTCGGCGAGCACGTCGCGCAGCCCCGCGTAGGTCGCCTGGGTGACCTCGGCCGACGTCTCGGTCGGCACCCCGAGGAAGAAGGTGCCCGCCGCGCGGCGCTGCTCGGGCGAGCTCGAGGCCGACGGCAGCTCGTCGAGCGTCCCGATGCGCGACGGCACGTGCCGCCAGAGCGCCCACACCGCGGCGCCCGACGCCAGCGTCACCACCGCCGCCACCGCGAGCACCCGCCCTGGCCCCTGGGCGGCCTTGCCCCGGGTCCCCAGCCGCTCCTCGGTGGTGAGCGGCACGATGCGCGCCGCCTTCTCGCGTTCCACCTGCGAGACCGGGGCGCCCTGCAGCAGCGGCTCGAGCTTCCCCGCGAAGACCGCGGCCACCGCGCGCCAGGCGAGGAAGCCGGTCAGCCCGCCGAGAGACGCGAACATCGCGTAGGTGTGGAAGTACGACGGCGGCAGCACCAGGAAGCCGAAGGCGCCGCCCGCGAAGACGCCGAGCCCGGTGAGCGCGTAGCGGGGCAGGTCCTCGGCGCGGGTCTGCAGCGCGGCGAGGTAGCCGGTGACGCGGCTGGTGTCGGACGCCTTCTTGCGCAGCGAGTAGACGATGGTGTCGTTGGGGCAGGTGTTCACGCACTGCAGGCAGGTGATGCAGTTGCCGTTCACCACGCGGTCGAAGAGGTGCACTTCTTCGAAGACGTTGATGCCCTGCGGGCAGATGTTGGTGCAGCGCTGGCAGCTGAGGCAGGTGTCGCGCTCGAAGCCTTCGTTGCGGCGGATGCGGCCGAACGCGAAGCGCGAGGTCAGGTCCATCAGGTACCCGGTCTCGCAGACCAGCTTGCAGTACGGCCTCGGCCCGAAGAAGTACGGCAGCACCAGCCCGAGCACCACGAAGACCGCCACCAGGTCGAGCGCGAAGAGCCCGACGCGGAACGGAAAGCCCAGGAGCCACGGTTCCCGGTACAGCCAGTCGAGCTGCCAGACGCGCACCGGCGCCGCGAGCACCGGCATCACCACGAAGTGGCCCAGCACCATGGCCGCCATGCCGAAGCGCACCGTGTTCGACTGCCGCACCGGCCGACGCAGCGGCACCTTGAGCGCCTTGAGCACCTTCTCGCCCAGGTCCTGGATGAAGCCCAGCGGGCACAGCCAGCCGCACGCGAAGCGGCCCAGCACGAAGATGAGCGCGAACATCGTCGCCCAGAGCACCAGCGTCGAGGAGACGACGAGGTGGCCGAGCGAGTCGTACGCCATGAAGGGCAGCATCGACCCCACCGGGCGCAGGCGCGCCAGGTAGTAGAGGAGCCCTTGCACCAGGAAGCCGGCGAAGATGGCCGCCTGCACGGTGAAGCGCAGCTTCTGCAGCCGCGGCGTGCCGGTCTTCACCTCGAACTTCTTCGGAGGGTGCGCGGGCAGCACCGGCAGCGCGTGCGCGTGGGGCTCCTGCGCCTTCGGCGGCGGCGCGGCGATGAAGCTGTCGGCGAGGATGTCGTCGAGCGCCGCCCCAAGCGCGTAGGCGAGCGCGCGCGCGTCCTTCACCATCGCCGGGCTGCCGCAGAGGAAGACGCGGAAGCCGGCGAGGCTCGGGAACTGCTGCTTCACCACCGCGTCGACACGGCCCTGGAAGGTGCCGGGCACCGGCTCGCCCTGGGACAGTGCGGGCAGGTAGCGGAAGTTGGCGTGCTGCTTGGCGAGCCGGCGCAGCTCGAGGTCCAGGTAGAGGTCGTCCGGCCCGCGGCCGCCGTGCACCAGGGTGATGGAGCCGCGGTGCTTCTGGGCCAGGGCGTCGCGCGCGATGCCCACCAGCGGCGCGAGCCCGGTGCCGGTGCCGACGAGGAGCAGCGGCTGGTCGGGGCGCCCTTCGACGTAGAGGCAGTCGCCGGTGGGGCCGCGCAGCGAGACGGTGTCCCCCGCCTTGAGGGTGGCCTTCACCCACGAGCTCATGCGCCCGTCGGGCACCACCCGCACGTGGAGCTCGACCACCCCGTCGGACTCCAGGCTCGCCACCGAGTAGCTGCGGGTGAGCCCGTCGGAGCGCGTGAGGTTGACGTACTGCCCGGCGCGGAACGGAAACGGCGCGCCCGGCCGCAGCTTGAGCCGCACCACGTCGCGCCCGAGCTCGCGCTTGTCCTCGACGGTGGCGGAGACCTGCACCGAGAGGTCGCTGGGAGCGACGGTGACGTCCTCGGGCGTGGTGCTCATGCAGGCGAGCGCCAGCCGCTGCGCCTTCCAGGTCTCCTTGAGGCCCAGCTGGGCGACGGGAGAGATCGGCCCTTCGGTCACCCGGACGAGGCAGCTGTGGCACGCGCCCGACCGGCACGACGAGGGAATGTCGGCGCCGTGCCGCTCGAGGCAGTCGAGCAGCGACTCTCCGTCTCTCCACTCCAGCGACCGCTCGAGGAAACGCACCTGCGCCATGGGGCGCGCAGTCTAGAGCGCGCCGCGCGCGTCAGGGCATCGGCTGCGAGCGCGACGACGGGCCGCCGTGCATCACCGGCCAGCCGTTCTCCCAGATGATGCGCTCCACCAGCACCAGCCGGCCCGGGGGATTCTGGCCCGTCTTGCCAGCCACCCACGCGTGGAAGACCTGCACCAGGTCGCCCGACGGCCCCACCACCACCGAGCCGTGTCCCGGTCCGGTCCAGGCGCCCTTCGACACCAGGATGGGGTTGCCCGAGTACTTGGTGAAGGGCCCCAGCGGCGAGGTCGCCCGCGCGACGCCGATGGCGTAGCTGGGGCTCGCGTAGCCGTTGGCGCTGTAGAACAAATAGAAGAAGCCGCCGTGCTCGATCATCCACGGGCCTTCGACGAGCGCGCCTTCCCACGCCTGCGTCTTGTCGAGGATGGTCGTCGCCGTGCCCACGCGGTTGAGGCCGTCGGCGCTCAGCTCCTGGATCTTGATGGGCGTCGCCGCGCCGACCGCGTTGCCGTCGACCTTCCACAGCACGTACTTCTTGCCGCCGGTCTCGAACTCGGAAGCGTCGATGACGCCCGGGTTGGGGTCGTTCACCAGCGGTGACCCGCGGTCGGTGTACGGCCCCAGCACGTTGGTGGCCGAGGCGGCGCCCACCGACAGCGCGTTGTTCGCCGAGTTCCGCGCGCTGAAATACACGACGTACTTGGCCCCGACCTTGTGAATCTCCGGCGCCCAGAAGCTGTCGCTCGCCCACGACGGCTTGGTGGCGGCGGTGAAGACGGTGCCCCGGTAGGTCCAGTGCACCAGGTCGGTGGAGGAGCGGATGGGGTAATTCCCGCCGGTGCACACCATGTAATAGGTCGCCCCATCCTTGAGGACGCCGGGGTCCGGGCAGTCCACGTCGACCACCGAGTTCGCGTAGAGCCCGCCGCACTGGGTGTGGCGCATCGACAGGTCGCACGCCCCGCCGCCCGAGAAGGTGGGCGTCCACCCGTTGGACAGCACCGCCGACGAGGTGCCGCTCCCGGGGTGGCAGACGCCGTCCCAGGTGAGCGCCCCGGCGACGTCGTCGAAGCGGTCGCTGTGGTTGGGCGGCGCCATCCACGCCGGGCCGTAAGACACCCGCGTTCCACACGCGGTGGGCACCCCGGTGCAGCTCGCCGCGTAGTCCAGCGCGAGGATGCAGCTCTTCCCGTTGAAGAACGGCTTGAAGCCGTTGGACAGCGTCGCCATGCCGTTGCCCGAGCCATCGACCGGGCAGCTCCCGTCCCACGTCACCACGCCGGGCACGTCGTCGTAGTCCGCCGGGTGACCCGCCGGCCGCAGCCAGCCCGTGCCGTACGTGATGCGCGTGGTGCAGGGCTTCGGCGCGCCACCGCCAGCGCCGCCGCCCGACGCCGCGCCACCACCCGACGCCGCGCCACCGCCCGACGCCGCGCCGCCACCCGACGCGCCTGACCCGCCGCCGGAGGAACCGGCTCCGCCTCCCGAGCCCGAGCCACCCGTCCCGGAGCAAGCGGTCAGAGCGACACAGAGCAGCACGGCAGCGCGGAGCGGCGGCGGCGACATGAAGAGGTCCTTTCGAGGGAGCGACGCGCCGCGAATGAAACCAGATCTCGCGCCGGAGGCTGCCGCAAAGTGACGCGCAAACCCTGCGCGTCTGCCTCCCCGGGCGCTAGGCGCGGACCAGCGCGGGGACCACCATCACCCGCCGCCCCAGCCGCGCCTTGAGCGCGCTGCGGGTCGACTGGGTGAGCACCTCGTTCGACAGCACGGTGTCCAGCCGCGAGAGCGACGGCACCTGCAGGTAGGCCGCCTTCACCTCGGCCGCGCAGTGCGACAGCACGTGCCGCTCGCTGTCGGTGAGGCCGCGGCCGACCAGCGTGGGGCCGCCCAGCAGCGCGCCGGTCTTCGCCTCCAGCGCCACCGCGACCACCACCAGCCCACCTTCGGCGATGGCCCGGCGCTCCTGCACCGCCTCGGGGGTGGTGAGCCGGAAGCCGTCGCGCTGCGCCAGCAGCTGGCCCACCGGGACCCGGCCGTCGAGCCCCGCGCCGTCGCGGGTGAGCGAGATGACGTCGCCGTCGGTCGCCAGCACCAGCCCGCTCGCCGCGATGCCCACCTCGCGCGCCAGGTCCAGGTGCCGGTGGAGGTGGTGCAGCTCGCCGTGAATCGGCGTGAAGGCCTTCGGCCGCACCAGCTCCATCATGCGCCGCAGGTCGCCGCGCGCGCCGTGCCCGCTGACGTGCACGTCGGGGTCGTTCCCGGTCCACACCACCTTGGCGCCGCGCGCGTAGAGCCGGTCGATGAGCTGCATCACCTGCGGCTCGTTGCCCGGAATGGTGCGCGAGCTCAGCACCACGGTGTCGTTGGGGGTGATGAAGAGGTCGCGCGGCTCGGTCGACAGCAGGTTGGACAGCGCGCTGCGCTCCTCGGCCTGCGCGCCGGTGCAGACGATGAGCGAGCGCTCCGGCGCGAGGCGCGCGCACGTGTCCGGGTCCACCAGCACGCCGTCGGGCACCGGCATCAGCCCCAGCTCGCGCGCGGTGCTCACGTTGCGGTCGAGGCTGCGGCCGAGAATGCACACCCGCCGGCCCAGCCGCGCCGCGGTGGCGACGAGGTGGCGAACCCGCAGCACGTGCGAGCCGAACATCGCCACCACCACCCGGCCCTTGGCCTCGGACAGCAGCCGCGCGAAGGCCAGCTCCACCACGGTCTCCGAGCGGGTGTGCCCTTCCACCGCCGCGTTGGTGGAGTCGGACAGGAGCAGGTCCACGCCCTGCTCGCCGAGCTCGCCCAGCCGGTCCACCGCGGTGTGGTGCCCGTCGATGGGCGCCTCGTCGAGCTTGAAGTCGCCGGTGTGCACCACCCGCAGGCCGCCCGCCTCGATGGCGTAGCCGGTCGCCTGCGGCACCGAGTGGGTGACGGTGAGCGGCTCCAGCGTGAAGCCCCCCACCTCGAAGCGCTCCCCGGGGTGCACCGCGCGCAGCTCGGGGTGCAGGCCCACCTCTTCCAGCCGGTGCCGCGCCGCCGCGAGCGTGAAGGGCGTGCCGTAGACCGGCACGTCGTTGGGCAGGTCGCGCAAGAGCACCGGCAGCGCGCCCACGTGGTCCTCGTGCGCGTGGGTCAGCACCACCGCCTGGAGCCGCTCGGGCGCCGCCAGCAGGTGCGAGAAGTCGGGCAACAGCACGTCGACGCCCGGCATCGCGCCGCGCGGAAAGGAAAGCCCGCAGTCGATGAGGATCCGCGAGGCGCCGTGCTCCAGCGCCATCGCGTTGAGGCCGATCTCCCCCAGACCGCCGAGCGGCGCGAGCTTCATCGCCGCCCTTCAGCAGACTGGCTCAGGCCGCCCCGCCGCCGCCGGAGACCATCGCCTCGACGTGCGCGGTCGCCTCGGCGAGGTACGCCAGCCGGCGCAGCCGCACCTCGTCGGGCAGCCCGGCGAACGCCTGGAAGCCCTGGGTGAGCAGCTCGCGGTTCCCGCCGGAGGCGATCTGCGCGAGGTCCTGCGCCGCCTGCTGCGACTCCACCGCCTCTTCCCAGTTGTTGTCGGGAGCGAAGCCGGCCTCGAGCAGCGAGGTGAACAGCTGCGCGGCCGACAGGCGGATGCGCAGCTCGCCGATGTGCTCCAGCGCTTCCTTGGTCGCGCGCAGCTCGAGCAGTGCGCCGGTGACGCGGGGGTCCACCTGGCCGGTCAGGTCCTCGGCCTCCACCTCTTCGCGCAGCATGTCTTCCAGCGCGTCGACGGCGGCTTCCGACACCTGCGGCTCCACGCCGACCTCGCGCAGGTACATCACCGCGTGCGCCACGTCGGGGCCACCGGAGGCGATGACCTCGTTGGCGCGCACCACGACCTGGTTGTCCGCCACCGGGCGGCGGTTCTCGAGGCGCGTCTTCACCGCCTCGCGGTAGAGCGACTCGAAGCTGGTGCCCGGCGTGAAGCGGCCGGGCAGGGGCGGGCGCAGGCCCGGCACGTCGAGCACCCACATCGGCGGGTTGCCGAGGAACTTGAGGCCGCGGAACAGGAGCGAGCCCGCCGGGTCTTCCGGGCGGAACGGCGGCAGGTCGTTGTCGCCGGGGCCTTCGGCCGCCAGCGCCGCGGTGCGCTGCTCGCGGGTGAAGCTGGTGATGCCCACCGCGGGCGGCGGAGGCGGAGGCGGCGCTTCCTCGCCGTCGAGGCCGACCACGCGGTCCATGTCCACGTCGTCGAGGTCCAGGTCTTCCAGGCCACGCGCGCCCGAGAAGTCGCAGCGCAAGAGCTTCAGCTTCTCGAAGGTGCAGCCTTCGAGGTTGGCGCCGCGGAAGTCGCAGTCCTGCAGGCGGCCGCCGTGGAAGTAGGCGTTCGAGAGGTCGGCTTCCTTGAAGGAGACCTTGGACAGGTCGCACTTCTCCCACTCGGTGCCGATCAGGGTGACCCCCGAGAGGTCCGCGTTCGCCGAGAACAGCTGGGCAAAGGTGGCCCCGGTGTGGTCCATGGGAACCGCCCCCTTGGACTTCAGGGTGTTCCATTCCTTCGAGCCGCGCTTGAGCAAATCCTCGATGCTTGGGGCCTTGGCCATGGCGGCGCTTCTATTCACATGGTTTGGTGATTGACCAGTAATTCCCCACTCATGGTCGAGCTCAAGGTCAGCGCCGATTTCGCCGGGGTCCGCCTCGACAAGTTCCTGCGGGCGAAGCTCGATCGCGTGCCCGCGTCTCATCTCTTCAAGATGATCCGCGTCAAGAAGATCAAGGTGAACGGCAAGCGCGCCCAGCCCGATCAGCCGCTGGTGCTGGGCGACCTGGTCACCGTGCGCGGCGAGGAGCAGAAGCTGCTCGGCCCCGCGACCGAGAAGCCGCCCGTCGCCATCGACCTGAGCCAGCTCAAGGTGGTCTTCGAAGACGAGTACGTGCTGGTCATCGACAAGCCGTCGGGGCTCGCCGCCCACCCGGGCAGCGGCATCACCGGCGCCACCGTGGTCGAGCTCACCCGCGCGTACCTGGGCCCCAAGGGCGTGAAGAACGAGTTCGCCGCCAGCCCCGCCCACCGGCTCGACCGCGAGACCTCGGGGCTCCTGGTGGTCGCCAAGCGCCGCCCGGCGATGGTGCACTTCACCGACGTCTTCACCCGCCACCTCGCGCGCAAGAAGTACCTCGCGCTGGTGAAGGGCCGCATGCCGGAAGCCCGCGGCGTCATCGACCTGCCGCTCGCCGAGCACCAGCAGACCCGCGAGTCGCGCGAGCGCCGGGGGGTGAACCTCCAGGACGCGCTCACCCGCTGGAAGGTGCTCCTGCAGACCGACGAGGTCGCCCTGGTGGAATGCGCCATCGAGACCGGCCGCACCCACCAGATTCGCCGCCACTTCGCCGCCATCGGCCACCCGGTGGTGGGCGACGGCAAGCACGGCGACTTCCACTTCAACCGCGAGGCGAAGGCCCGCTTCGGCTTGAAACGCCTGTTCCTCCACGCGGGGTTCCTCGATTTTCCCCACCCCATCGACAAGCGGCGCGTGGTGCTCGAGAGCCCCCTGCCGCCCGAGCTCACCCAGGCGCTCACCGCCGCCGGCCTGAACGTGGAGCCAGTGCCGGGAAGCTGGTAGACCCCGCGAGCGTTTTCGTTCTACCTGTCGCGTTCTTCGATGCCTTCCGCGCCCACCGAGCCGAACTCCGCTGCCAGCTCCCAGACGAAGCTGGTGCTGGTCGACGTGCCCAAGAGCGCGTGGTGGAAGCGAATCTTCAAGTTCTTCGCGGTGATGGGCCTCACCGGGCTCACCCTGGCGTTCCTCGGCTACCAGGCGATGTGGGTCATCTTCGGCAGCGGCCTGCCCGAGATTCCCAAGGTCGACGAGTACCGGCCGCCGGTGTTGACCGAGGTCTACACGCAGGACGCGGTGCTGGCGGGCGAGTTCTTCAACGAGCGCCGCAAGGTGGTGCCGTACGAGCGCATTCCCAAGCGGCTGGTGCAGGCCTTCATCGCCGCCGAGGACTCGAGCTTCTTCGACCACTTCGGCGTCGACGTGCTGGGCACCGGCCGCGCGGTCTTCAAGACGGTGATGAAGAAGGTCACCGGCAAGGGCAGCGTGCAGGGCGGCTCCACGCTCACCCAGCAGACCGCCAAGGCGGTGCTCATCTCGTCGGAAGGCTACAAGTCGGCCACCGCGAAGAACGTGAAGCGGAAGATCCGCGAGGCGCTGCTCGCCCGGCGGCTCGAGAACGCGCTCACCAAGGAAGAGATCCTCTACCTCTACCTGAACAACGTGTACCTCGGGCACCACAGCTACGGGGTGCAGTCGGCGGCCGAGAACTACTACCGCAAGGACGTGAAGGACCTCACCCTGGGCGAGATGGCGCTGCTCGCCGGGCTCCCGCAGGCCCCGTCGGCGTACTCGCCGTTCACCCGGCCCGAGGCCGCGAAGACCCGCCGCAAGTACGTGCTCGGGCAGATGCTCGAGAAAGGCATGATTTCCCGCGCCGAGCACGACCAGGCGATGACCGAGGAAGTCCACGTCTTCCCGGTGGAAGACGTCTTCCACGAGTTCGCCCCGTACTTCACCGAAGAGGTGCGCCGCGGCATCGTCGACCGCTACGGCAACAAGACGCTGCTCGAAGGCGGCCTCAAGGTCTTCACCACCATGGACAGCGAGCGCCAGCGCGCCGCGCAGGAAGCGGTGCTCGGCGGGCTCTTGATGGTCGACAAGCGCCAGGGCTTCCGCGGCCCGGTGCAGCACCTCGAGACGCCGGCCGACCGCAAGGCCTTCATCGAGAAGCAGAAGAAGGCGCTCGCCGGCGAGGTGCCCTCGAAGGGCCACTTCTACGTGGGCCTGGTCACCGCCATCGACAAGGACGGGCTCTCCGCCGACGTCACCCTGGGCGACACCGTGGCCAAGCTGCCCGCCGCCGGCATGCGCTGGGCGCGCGAGCTCAAGAGCGAGCAGTACTACCCGAGCGTGCTCATCAACAAGGTGAGCGCTGCGCTCAAGGTGGGCGACGTGGTGGTGGTGCGGCCCGTCGACAAGAAGGACCTCTACGACGACAAGGAGCAGTACTCCGAGAGCCTGATGAAGGAAGTGCCGGAGACCGGGCTCCTGGTGCGGCTCGAGCAGGAGCCCGAGCTGCAGAGCGCGGTGGTGAGCATCGACCCCCACCGGCAGTACCTGGTGGCGATGGTCGGCGGCTACGACTTCGACGCCAACGAGTTCAACCGCGCCTTCCAGGCATGCCGGCAGCCGGGCTCGAGCTTCAAGCCCATCGTCTACGCCGGGGCCATCGAGAAGATGGGGTGGACGGAAGCGACCATCATCGTCGACAGCCCCATCGTGATGGACGACCCCGAGAACCAGAACCGCTGGAAGCCGGAGAACTTCGGCGAGGACTTCCAGGGCGAGGTGGTGCTGCGCACCGCGCTGGTCAACTCCATGAACATCCCCGCGGTGAAGACCTTCATCGCGCTCGCCAAGGACCTCGGCAACAAGAACGAGGTCATCGGCATCCAGAAGATCGGCGAGTTCGCCAAGTCGCTCGGCCTGTCCACGCCCATCAACCCCGACTACTCCGCGGCGCTCGGCAGCTCCTGCGTGTACCCGTACGAGCTGGTGCAGGTGTACGCGACGCTCAACCGCCTGGGGAACAAGCGGCCGACCTATTACATCCGCAAGGTGGAAGACCGCTTCGGCCGCGCGGTGGAAGACCACACCGCCTTCGACGACCCCTGGGCCAGCCTGCAGGACCGCATCGCCGCCGGCTACGCGCGCCTCTACGAGCCCGGCGAGCAGCCCATCACCAAGGAGTCGGCGTACATCGTCACCGACCTGATGCGCGGCGTGGTGAAGGAAGGCACCGGCGCCCCGGCGCAGAAGCTGGGCAAGCCCGCCGCCGGCAAGACCGGCACCACCAACGACTCGTTCGACGCCTGGTTCACCGGCTTCACCAAGGACCTCGTGACCAGCGCGTGGGTCGGCTACGACCTGAACCCGCACCCGCTCGGCCGCTACGAGACCGGCGGCCGCGCCGCGCTCCCCATCTGGCTCATGTACATGAAGCAGGCGCTCGACGGCCGCGAGCAGCCGGAGTTCAGCCCGCCGCCCGGCCTCGACCTGGTGCACCTGCGCATCGACAAGAAGACCGGCAAGGTCGCGGTGCCCGGCACCAAGAACGTCGCCGACATGTGGTTCAAGCGCGGCACCGAGCCCAAGGACGAGAGCGGCAACGGCAGCGTCGACGTGGGCAACTTCCTGCTCCAGGCGCCGTGAGCCGCCTCACCCACGGGGGCCGGGTCCTCGAGCTGCCGGCGCATGGCATCCTCCTCGTGGGCACCGACCTCCAGGGCAACCTGGCCGACGGGCGGAAGCTCCTCGAGCGCTTCGAGGCCGAAGGCCCCGACGCCCAGCTGGTGCTCACCGGCGACGTGGTGCACGGGCCCCACGACGACCTGCAGGACGCCTGGCCCGACTTCCTCGGCACGCCGTACCGCGACGAGACGCCCGCGCTGCTCGAGCTGGTGTGGCAGGCGCAGGCGCGTTTCCCGGGGCGGGTGCACGCTCTGCTGGGCAACCACGAGCACTCCCACGTGGGCGGCCCGGTGACGAGCAAGTTCCACGACGACGAGGCCCAGGCGCTGGAAGCGCGGCTCGGCGAGGCGGGGGCCGCGCGGCTCAGGGCGTGGGTGGCCGCGCTCCCGTGGGTCGCCACCTCTCGCTGCGGCGTGGTGCTCTGCCACGCGGCGCCCGGCGCCCGCTTCCGCTCGCTCTCCGAGCTCGAGCGCGCCGCCCTGGTCCCCGTGGAGCGCCCGTCGATCGACGCCTTCTTCGAGGACGAGGTGCTCGGCCGGCTGCTGTGGGCCCGGCGCGCGTCGGAAGCCGACGCCGAGGCCTTCCTGCGCGCGTGCGGCGGCAACGTCGCCATCTTCGGGCACGACGTGGTGCGCGAAGGCTACGCGGTCGAAGGCGCCCAGCAGCTCTGCGTGTCCACCAGCTTCGGGCTGTTCGACGCCGACAAGCGCTACGTGCGCCTGGAGCTCGCCTCGCACTACGACGACGCCAGGAGCGTCGAGGCGAGCGGCGCCATCCTCCCGCTGTACGGCTGAACCGTTCCCTCAGCGCAGGCGCTTGGCGGCCAGCCCGTAGAGCGGCAGCGGCAGCGCGCTCAGCGTGCGCACGCCCAGCGACATCTGCCAGGGGAAGGCGAAGGTCTTCTCCCGCGCCTCGATGGCCTTCGCCATGCGGCGCACGGCGTCGTCGGTCTCGAGCAGGAACGGCATCGGGTGCTTGTTCTTCGCCGTCAGCTCGCTCTTCACGAAGCCCGGGTAGATGGCGCCCACCGTCACCGGCGTGCCCGCGAGGTCCACCCGCAGCGACTCGAGGAAGGTGTGCAGAAAGGCCTTCGAGCCGCTGTAGGCCCCCGACCGCGGCAGCCCGCGGAACGCCGCCAGCGAGCTGATGCCCACCACGTGCCCCTTGCCGCGCGCCACCATGCCCGGCAGCACCGCGGACACCGTCGCCGCCGCGCCCAGCACGTTGACGTCGAGCACCCGCTTGACCTTCTTCCAGTCGAGCTTGCGGCCGTTGCTGTCGTCGCCCACGCCGGCGTTGGCCACCAGGAGGTCGAAGCCGCCCGAGGTTCCGTCGAGCCGCTGCAGCACCTCGAAGGCTTGGTCGGCGTCGCTCACGTCGAGCACCACCGGGGTGAGCGCGCCGCCCGCCGCCTTGGCTTCCTGCGCGAGGACTTCGAGCTCGTCCTTCCTCCGCGCCGCCGCGTACACGTGCGTGCCGGCCTTCGCGAAGTGCAGCGCGAGGCCACGGCCCAGGCCGCTCGAGGCGCCGGTGATGAGGGCGGTGGTGAAGGTCATGCGCGCCTTCTCCCTCAAGGTGGCGGCGAAAGGGAAGCCGGCGCGCCCGCCTCGCCCCGCCACACCCGCCGCGCCAGCACCACGCTCCAGCCGACGCTCCCGAGCAGGAAGGCGCCCAGCGCCGCCCAGCCGCCCCACGAGAGCGCGCCGCCGGCCACCGCGAGCGCGGTGAAGAAGGCCGCCCAGAGGTTGAGCTTGAGCGTGGGCGCGTTGAAGCGGAAGCGGTGGAGCAGCCACAGGCCCGGCCAGTGGCCGAAGAAGGCGACCAGCGCGAGGCGGGTGCGATTCACCGGCGGCCCACCCAGAGCGCCACCGCGATGAAGAGCGCCTGGAACGGCAGCCGCGCCCAGGGGAACCACGCAGGCGCCGGGTGCTCGGGGTCCATCTGCACCTGCGCCAGCGCCATGTGCACGTTGGCGGGGAACACCGCGACCAGGAGCGCCACCAGCCCGTAGGAGGCGAGCCTCCGCGCGCGCGGGACCAGCAGCAGCGCGGCGAGCGCGATCTCCGCCACGCCGCTCACCCAGACCAAGAGCAGCGGCGAAGGCAGCCACGGCGGGACGATGCGCACGAAGGGCTCGGGGGTGACGAAGTGCAGGACGCCCGCCCCCGCCATGAAGAGCACGAACGCCACCCGCACCACCGGGCGCAGCCGGCTCACGGCGCCGGCTCGATGAGCTTCACCTTTTCCCAGGCGCCCGACTGGAGCCGCAGCCACAGCACCGCCGACAGCAGCGCCATGTAGGCCACCACCCAGCCCACCGCGACCATCTCTCCGTGGTGGAAGACGCGCACCGAGATGACGCTGCCGGGCACGAAGACCAGCCAGGCGATGACCAGGCGCGCGAGCAGCGGCACCGTGGTGTCGCCCGCCGCGCGCAGCGACTCCGCCACCGTGTTCACCGCGGCGTCGAGCACCTGCCAGCCCGCCGACAGCATGAGCAGCCGCGCGCCCACCTCGAGGAACTCCGCGCCGCCGTCCTCACTGGCGAAGGGGAGCAGGAGCAGCCCGGGGATCGCCACGTAGAGCACGCTCACCGCGCCCTGCCAGCCCGCCGCCGCCTTGAGCGTCAGCCGCACCAGTCCGGGCACCGCCCGCTTGTTGCCCGCGCCGATGGCCTGGCCCACCAGCACCGAGCCCGCGGTGGCGAGCCCGAAGGCCGGCATGAAGGAGATGGAGTTGAGCTGGAAGACCGACATCATCGCCGCCAGCGCCGTGGTGCCCAGCCCGCCGATGACCACGTTGATGAAGACGTTGAAGGCGAAGAACTCGAAGAACCAGTTGAGGCCCGACGGCAGACCGAAGGCCAGCATGCGGCCGAACTCGCTGCGCTTCATGCCCAGCGGCCCGAAGCCCTTGCCTTCGAGGATGAAGGGGGCGAGCAGGCCGAGGAAGGCCAGCCAGGTCGCCGCCACCGCCGCCCACGCCGCCCCCGCCACGCCCAGCGCGGGTGCGCCCAGCCGGCCCTGCACCAGCAGCCAGCAGAAGAAGACGTTGAGCACCATCAGCACCACGTTGCCCACCATCGGCCGGCGCGTGTTGCCGATGCCGCCGTAGTAGTTGCCCAGCGCTTCCATGCCCATCGCCGCGCCGCCGCTGAGCAGGCGAATGGCCATGTAGCTGCCCATGAGCGCCTGCACCTCGGGCTCGAGGCTCAGGTGAGACAGCACCCACGGCAGCCCGGGAATGGCCGCCACGCACATCAGCTGGGTGATGCCCGCCACCGCGAGGCCGTAGAAGCCGTAGCGCCGTGCGCCCGCGGGGTCGCCCTTGCCGTGGAACTGCGACGCGAAGGACGCCACGATGAACAGGCAGCCCATGGGCAGGATCAGCACCGCGTAGGTGTTGAATGCCCCCGCGCCGGTGGCGGCGAGCGCCGCGCGGCCGAGCTTGGCGACCATCAGCGCGTCGACCAGGCCGATGACCACCTGGGTGCTGCGCGAGACCATCACCGGCCAGGCGAGCGACAGCAGGGTGCCCAGGCCCGCAGAGCCGGCCTCGGGGGCAGGGGTCTCCTGCGCGGGGGCTTCCAGCGCTTCGGAAGTGGAACTCATGCGCGCGCTCTCACGAAGGCCACTGACGGAACCTGACAGGGCCGCTCAGTTGATGTTGCCGCAGGAGACGTAGAGCCCGAAGTCGCGCGCGTCGTGCACGTTGATGACGTTGGTGCCGTTGGTCAGCTCGGTGAAGGGCACCGAGATGGTGGCCTCGGTGTAGACCGTGCCGCCGTCGGAAGGCTTCCCGAACTCCGCCGGGTCCTGCATGTCAGGCAGGCCGGCCAGGTCGTCGGCGAGCTTGGCGTCGATTTCCCCGCAGCGCCCGGGGTGGAAGTGCACGGCCTGCCGCTTCACCTGCGGGTCGACGCTGCGGCGGATCTCGATGCTCACGCCGGTCTTCTTGCCCTGGTCGGTGAGCGTGGCGGTGCCCGACTGGCCAGAGTTGTTCTCCGCGGTCATCTGCACCAGCAAGGTGCGAGGGCCGCAGGTGCAGAGCAGGACGAGGGCGAGGCGCCGCATGGCCAAAGGGGCCATAACCCAAGGCCCCGGCGTGGTCACGGACTGCCGGACCTTTCGTGCGGACCTTGCCGGGCTTCAGCCCCCGAGCACCGACTTCGCGGTCTCCCAGTAGCGGTTGCGGCTGGAGGCGCCGTTGTAGCCGCCGTTGATGCGGTGGGTGATCTCGCTGAAGTTGCCCTGGTCGGCGAGCTGGTTGAGCCCGTGCGTCTTCCAGAACCAGGTCGCGATGCGGAAGCCCACGTCGGGGTCCGCCGCGCGCTCGGGGTGGTTCACCAGGTCGATGCCCAGCGCCCGGCTCGCCGCCGCGTAGTTCGCCCGCCCGGTGAGCTGGATCGGCCCGCGCCCCTTGAAGCGCACGCCGTCGCCCGGCTGGGTGTTGCCGAGGTCGCGGCGGCCTTCGTACGCCGAGCCGGAGGCGATCTCTTCCATGTACTTGAGCTCGCCCGACTCGTGGGCCAGCTGCGCCAGGAACGCCGCCTGCCGCTTCGGGGTGTTGATGCCCTGCTCGGCCATCGCCTGGTTCAGGTACGGCAGGTACTTCTGCGCCTTGGCGTCCGACAGGTTGGGCATGATGCGCTTGAGCTGCGCCAGCGACACGCCGCCCTTCACGTCGCCCGGCGGCGGGCCGATCTCGTTGGCCGGGTTCACCTCGGTGCCCGGCGCGCTCTGCCCGCCGAGGTCCGGCCCCGCGCGGCCCGGCCCCGAGAAGCCGTCGGGAATGGTGAGGTTCGCGCCGGCGAGGATCAGATCCGGGTTCTTGATGCCGTTGCGCTGCGCGAGCTCCTGCACCGTGGTGTGGAACCGCCGCGCCAGTGCGCTCAGGGTGTCGCCGCGCCGAATCGTGTAGTCGCTCATGGGAGAACCCGTTTCCGTTGCGAAGTGCCGCTTCCACTGGAGTTCTCCTGCGTCTCGAGGTTCGAGAATCCGCCCCGAATGGAAAGGGTCCTGGCCGGCGCTGCCGGCGCGGCTCTGGGTGCCACACCTACACGTGTGATCCCGGGGTTCTGGGCGTGCGCACCAAGCGCAGCTGCCCTTCAGTCACGCACGGCCTGGGCGAGCTTGGCGGCATACGCCATGCGACCGCCCTGCGCCGGGAGCGCCCGGAGCGCCTGCGCGGCCCGCCTCGCCACCTCCACCAGGTGGGGCAGCGACTCGTCGAGGCCTTCGAAGATCTCCGCGAACTCCTCCGCGAAGCCCTGGAAGAAGACCGGGTCCGCGGCGCTGCCTTCGATGGGCAGGTCGACCACCCGCGCGCCACGGAACCCCGCCTCCGCGAAGTACTGCGCCAGTCGTCGCCCCACGAAGGGGTCGCCGCCGCCCGCGCGCTGCGCCTCGTTGAGCGCCGCGAGGATCTGCGCCACGTCCGGCGGCGGCGGCTCGACGCGGAAGGTGTCGTTGTCCACTTCCACGAAGTGGCAGCGCCCGCCCGGCTTCAGCACCCGCCGGACCTCGCGGAGGATCTCCACCGGGGTGCGCACGTGCTCGAGGAACCACGAGGCGTGCACCCGGTCGAAGCTGCCGTCGCGGAACGGCAGCGCCGCCGCGTCGGCCTGCACCAGCGGGAGCCACGGCTGCCGCTGCCGCGCCCGGTCGAGCTGGGCGCGTGCGAAGTCGAGCCCCAGCACCTGCGCGCCGGCGAAGCGCGAGCGCAGCTCGTGGGCCATCGCGCCCACCCCGGTCGCCAGGTCGAGCACCCGCATGCCGGGCCCGGCGTGGAAGTCGCGCAGCAGCACCGGGGCCGCCCAGCGGGCCTGCTTCTCGAGCCGCGCCACTTCCCGCGCGTCGCTGCCGCCGTGCACGTACCCCTGGCTCACTTCTGGAAGCCCCAGCGCCCGGCGTGCGCGTGCGCCGTCTCCTGCAGCGCGGCCACCGTGTCCGGCCGCACGCCCGTCCGGGGGAAGTCGTCGGTGCGCGCGCCGGCGAGCACCTCGACGCAGGCGTGCACCGAGTCGGCCAGCGCCTCCAGCGCGTAGCCGCCTTCGAGCACCAGGGCGAGCCGGCCCTGGCACACCGACTCCGCCACCTGCTTCACGCTGCTGCACATCGCCGCGAAGCCGCGCTCGGTGACCTGCATGCCCGCGAGCGGGTCGGCGCGGTGGGGGTCGAAGCCCGCCGACACCAGGATGAAGTCCGGCCGGTAGTCGGTGAGCACCCGGAGCACGCCCGCCTCGAAGATGGCGCCGTAGTCGGCGTCGTTCTGCGCGCCGGGCAGGGCGAAGTTGACGTTGAAGCCCGCTCCTTCGCCTTCGCCCACGTGCCAGGGCGCCCCGGTGCCCGGGTAGTACGGGTGCTGGTGGGTCGACACGTAGAGCACGTCGCGGCGGTTCAGGAACGTGTGCTGGGTGCCGTTGCCGTGGTGCACGTCCCAGTCGAGGATCGCCACCTTCTTCGCGCCCAGCGCCAGCGCGGCTTCCGCGGCCACCGCCACGTTGTTGAGCAGGCAGAAGCCCATCGCCTGGTCCCGCTCGGCGTGGTGCCCGGGCGGGCGCACCAGCGCGAAGCCGTTGTCGGCGCGGCGGTGCCACACGTCGTCCACCGCCTGCACCGCGGCCCCCGCGGCGAGGGTGGCGGCGGTGAGGCTGTGGGGGCTGACCGCCGTGTCGGGGTCCAGCTGGGCGTGCTTGCCGCGCAGGGCCTCGAGCGCCTCGAGGTGCCCGGGCGCGTGGGCGCGGGCGAGCTCGGCCGCCGTCGCCGGCCGGGCGGCCACCAGCTCCACCCGGTCGACGGGCTTCTCGGCGAGCAGGTCGTGGATCGCGCGCAGCCGCGACGGCGACTCCGGGTGCCGTTCCCCGGGGTCGTGGAGCAGGAAGGTCGGGTGCACGTAGAGGCGGGTCACGAAGGCCTTTCTACCGGACCCCAAAAGGCGCGGGTGCGGGTAAGGTCACACGCCTCGTGGCGGCGCGGACACAGCGGGTCGGGCTCACCTGGGCCATCTTCGGGTCGTTCTCCTTCGCCCTGATGGTGCTGGTGCTGGCGCTGTTCATCATCTTGCCCAACCAGGCGAACGACACCCTCACCGCGGTGCTGGGCGAGCGCGGCAAGGCGGTGGCCCACGAAGTCGAGCGCCGGCTCGACCTCGAGGCGCGGCTCGCTGCGGGCACCAAGGGCTACGACGAGGCGGCCTCGGCGCAGATCGAGCGCATCGTGAAGGACGAGCAGGAGATCACGTCCGCCTGGGTGCTCCTGTGCGACGGCGAGTGCCGCTCGAGCGACCTCATCGCCAAGCGCCCGGGCACCGACCCCAAGGACTTCGCCGACGTCTTCAAGGCCTTCATCGGCCAGAACATGCCCCGCCAGCTGGAGCTGGAGTCGGGTCAGCTGGTGGTGGCCACCGTCACCCAGGGCAAGGCGTGGGTGCTGGTCTCGCTCAAGCGCGACCGCATCGACGCCGGCCTGGCGCAGCTGCGCCGCACGCTGCTCATCGCGCTGCTCATCGGCATGACGGTGTTCCTGGCGCTGGTGGGCTTCATTTCCCGCTTCCTCATCGTGCGCCCGGTGAAGGCGATGATGCTGCAGGCCTCGCGCATCTCCGAGGCCGACCTGACCGGCCGGCTCGAAGGCGGCCAGACGCAGGAACTCGACCAGCTCGCCGAGGCGCTCAACACCATCGGCCAGAGCCTGCGCGAGACGCTCGGCCGGGTGCGCGGCGTGGCGGAGAGCGTGGCCCAGGTCATCGACCAGATCTCCCGCACCGCGTCGACCACCACCTCGGGCAGCGCCACCGTGCTCACCCGCGTGGAAGAGACGTCGAGCTCGATGGTGGAGATGCTCGCCAGCCTCCGCGGCATCGCCGAGAACGTCGAGGTGCTCTACCAGAGCGCCGAGGAGTCGAGCTCCAGCATCATGGAGATGGCGGCCACCAACGACGAGGTGTCGGGCAACGTCAGCGCCATGGCCTCCAGCGTGGAAGAGACCACCTCGGCCATCGAGCAGATGACGTACGCCATCAAGGAAGTGGCGCGGAACATCGAAGACCTCCACCGCTCGTCCGAAGGCACCAGCGCCTCGATGCGCGAGATGGACGTGGCCATCAGCCAGGTGGAGACCAACGCCTACGAGACGGCGCGCCTG
Source organism: Myxococcaceae bacterium (assembly GCA_019694595.1). Lineage (GTDB taxonomy): Bacteria > Myxococcota > Myxococcia > Myxococcales > Myxococcaceae > JAIBBQ01. The sequence continues at coordinate 8,191 of JAIBBQ010000011.1, read as the reverse complement.
TCGGAGCAGACCTCGCGCGACGCCGAGACCGGGGTGGAAAGTCTGTCCAAGACGCTGCACGGCATCGACCGCATCAAGGCTTCCAGCGCGACCGCGTCGCAGGTGATGGAGCAGCTGCAGCGGCGCATCGCGGAGATCGGCAACATCGTCGACGTCATCGACGACGTCGCGGAACAGACCAACCTGCTGGCGCTCAACGCCGCCATCATCGCCGCCCAGGCCGGCGAGCACGGCAAGGGCTTCGCGGTGGTGGCCGAGGAGATCAAGGACCTCGCCGAGCGCACCGCCACCTCGACCAAGGAGATCGGCGACCTGATCCGCGCGGTGCAGCAGGAGTCGCGCAACGCGGTGGGGGCGATGGGCCAGGGCATGCGCGCGGTCGAGGAAGGCGTGGCGCTCGGCCGCGAGGCCGAAGGCGCGCTCAAGAAGATCCAGGACTCGGCCAACAAGAGCACCCAGATGGTGAAGGCCATCGCCCGCGCCACGGTGGAACAGGCGCGCGGCTCGAAGGAAGTCACCGCCAGCATCGAGCGCATCGCGGGCACGGTGCAGAGCATCAACAAGGCCTCCAGCGAGCAGGCGCGCGGCTCGGAGCAGATCATGAAGAGCGCCGAGAAGATGCGGCTGCTCACCCAGCACGCGCAGCGCTCGGTGCAGGAACAGGCGCACGGCTCCAAGCAGATCACCCGGTCCATCGAGAACATCAACGAGATGGTGACCCACCTGAACCGCGCCCAGAAGGAACAGACGCGCGGCAGCGAGCAGGTGCTGAAGGCGGTCGAGACCATCAAGTCGGTCGCCGACACCCAGAACCGCTCGGTGAAGCAGCTCGAGGAAGCCATCGAGACCCTGCGTCAGCAGGCAGAAGTCTTGCGCGGTGAAGTCCGACGCTTCCGCGTGTAGTGCGCCCGGGCAAGGGGCACGTTAGGAGTCCTCTCCCGATGGCCCCGCCGGCGTCAGTCGAGCGCTTCACCCGAGAGCAGCTCGGCATCGTCGGCCTGGTGGGGCTCATCCAGCTCGTCAACATCCTCGACTTCGTGATGGTGATGCCGCTGGGGCCCTGGTTCAGCGCCATCGGCATCTCCCCCAGCCAGATGGGCCTGGTGGGCGGCGCCTACACGCTCGCGGCGTGCGTGGCGGGCCTCGCGGGCGCGAGCTTCCTCGACCGCTTCGGCCGCAAGGCCGCCATTCTCGTCTGCCTGGTCGGCCTGTCGCTGGGCACCCTGGGCGGCGCGCTGGCGGTCGACCTGCCCACGCTGCTCCTGGCGCGGGTGGTGGCCGGTGCCTTCGGTGGCCCCGCCACCTCGCTCGCGGTGAGCATCATCGCCGACACGGTGCAGCCCGGCCTGCGCGGGCGCGCCATGGGGCTGGTGATGGCGGCCTTCGCGGCGGCCACCGTCTTCGGCGTGCCCTTCGGCCTGTGGTGCGCCGAGCAGTGGTCGTTCCGCGCGCCCTTCGTGGTGGTGGGGCTGGTGGCCGCGGTGGTCATCGCGCTCGCCGCGGTGCAGCTGCCGCCGCTGCGCGGTCACCTCGCGCTGGCCGCGGGCCACCCGGGCAGCACGCTCGAGCTGCTCACCCGGCCGCTGGTGCTCATCTCCTACCTGATGACCGCGGTGGTGATGGCGGCGGGGTTCGCCATCATCCCCAACATCTCCAACTACCTGCACTTGAACCTGGGCGTGCCGCTCGACGAGATGAAGCACTTCTACCTGGTGGGCGGGCTGGGCAGCCTCGCCGCCACCCAGGCCGCCGGCCGCCTGGTGGACCGCTTCGGCAGCTTCAAGGTCGCGGTGGTGGGCACGCTCATCGTGTTGCCCGTCGTGTACTCGGTCTACTACCGGGGCGAGCTCGTGCTGCCGGTGGTGGTGGTGCAGACCGCTTTCATGGTCGGCATGGGCTTCCGCAACGTCTCCTACAACTCGCTCACCTCCAAGGTGCCCGGGCCCACCGAGCGCGCGCGCTTCACCTCGTTCCAGTCGGCGGTGCAGCACGGCGCGTCCGCGCTGGCGGCGATGTCCGGCACCTGGCTGCTGTCGGTGGTGCCGCGCGCGCCCCAGCCCGGCGACAGCCCAGGCCGCGAGCCCACCCAGCTCGCCGGCATGCCCACCCTGGCGCTGATGTCGATGGCGCTCACCGCGCTGGTGCCGCTGCTCGTCTACACGGTCGAAGGCCGAGTGTTGCTCAAGCGCGCGCGCGTGGACTAAGCGCCAGCGCCATGACGCTCTCGCGCTCGCTCCTCGCCGCCCTCGTCCTCTGCACCGCTGCCCGCGCCGCCGCGCAGGAAGACCCCGAGCCGCCGTCGGGTGGCTCGTCCGGCGAGCGCAAGGTCATCACCCCCGAGATGCGCAAGGCCGCGCTCAAGGAAGAAGAGGCGCGCAAGAAGGCCGAGGAAGAAGCGAAGAAGAAGGCCGACGCCGAGGCCAAGGTGAAGGCGGAAGAAGACGCCAAGAAGGCGGCCGCCGAGGCCAAGCAGCGCGCCGAGGACGAGAAGCTCAAGAAGGAAGCGGACGCCAAGAAGGCGGAGGAAGACGCCAAGAAGGCCGCCGCCAAGCCGGAGCCCAAGAAGGGCGAGAAGCCCGAGAAGGCGGAGAAGGCCGAGAAGGGCAAGAAGGGGAAGAAGGGCGAGAAGGTGGAAGAGGCGAAGCCCGCCGAGGCCGCCAAGCCCCCCGAGGAGCCGGCCAAGCCCGCGGAGGTCAAGCCTTCGATTCGCATGCCGCTCAAGCCGAGCGCCGCGCCCGCCGACGCCGGCACCAAGTAGCCGTCAAGGCCAGAACGACGAGCCGCCGCCCAAAGGCAGGGCTATAACCAGGGCTCGATGCTGAACATCGGCACGGGCGAGCTGATCCTCATCGCCGTGGTGGCCCTCCTGGTGCTGGGCCCCAAGCGGCTGCCGGAGCTGGCCCGTGGCCTGGGCAAGATGCTGCGCGAGTTCCGCAAGCAGACCGACGAGGTCCGCAACGTGGTGGAGCGCGAGTTCTACAAGATGGACCAGGAGATGGACGCGCCGCGCATCTCCCCCGCGCCCGACGCGGTCGCGCAGGGCGGGGCGCTGCCTGCAGGCGACCCGCACGCCCACGACCCGCTGGGCCACGCCGAGCTCCACGCGCACGTGCCGCAGCCGGTGCCGGAGTCGAGCGAGCCGACCCAGGCGCAGCTGCCGCTCGACGAGAGCGACCCCGGCCACCCCGACTACTACCGCAGCGAGCCGGCCATCGACGCGCCGGCGGCCGCAGGCAGCGCGGCCCCGGTGACCACCGCCGCGGCCGAGCCCAAGAGCTCCGACGCCACGCCCGCCGCGCCGGCCCCGGCCGGCGGCGATCTGCCCAAGGCGAGCTGACGTGGCGACCGCGACGATGCCGGACGCAGGCGAAGCGCGCATGAGCCTCGCGGAGCATCTGGTCGAGCTGCGCTCGCGCATGCTGCGCATCACCATCTCGGTGTTCGTGCTCGGCGGCGCCGCGCTGGTCTTCGCCAAGGAGCTCTACGGGCTCCTGATGCGCCCGGTGCTGGTGGCGCTGCCGCCCGAGTCGGCGGCGCTCGTGTACACGTCGGCGATCGAAGAGATCAACGTGTACATGAAGGTCGGCCTCTACGCCGGCATCTTCCTGACCACGCCGGTGATCCTCTGGCAGATCTGGGGCTTCGTCGCGCCCGGCCTGTACCAGGACGAGAAGAAGCTCGCGGGCCCCTTCATCATCTTCGGCACCGTGGCCTTCGTGGCCGGCGCCACCTTCTGCTACCTGGTGCTCCTGCCGCAGATGTTCCAGTTCCTGCTGCGCGAGGAGTCGGCCATCATCCTCGAGGGGCGCATGAACGCCGCCCGCATGCGCGCCGACGACTCGGTGCGCCTGCTGCGCTTCGGCGACCACGGCCGCGCCGCCGAGCTCGCGCGGAAGGCAGGCCAGGCGCTCGAGGACAGCTCCGAAGGCAAGGTGCTGCAGGGCCAGTTCGGCACCTCGCTCCTGCCGCGGCGCTCCACCGAGGCCAAGGAACGACTCCAGGCGCTGGGCCTGCTCATCGACGCGCTGCGCATGGGGCAGGGCGAGGCGGTGGTGGAAGGGCTGCGGCCGGTGATGGACAAGCGCCTCGCCGCGGTCGAGGCCTACGCCACCCGCGACTACGACACCGCCATCGGCCTCTCCGACGAAGCCGCAGCGCTCTTGGCCACCGCGAGCGGCGACTGGTCGGCCGACGTCAACGACGTCTGGGGCGTGCAGCGGCTGGTGTCGCTCGGGCAGGCCACCTACGAGTCGCAGAACTGGACCCGGCCGATGCTCTCGATGAGCGAGCAGCTCACGCTGGTGCTGGTGCTGGAGCTCGCCTTCGGCGTCATCTTCGAGCTGCCGCTGGTGATGATGGTGCTGGGCATGGTCGGCCTGGTGAAGTCGCGCTGGCTCTTCAAGTACCAGCGCCACGCCTTCGTGGTCTGCCTCATCGCCGCGGCCATCATCACGCCCACCGGCGACGCGGTGAACCTGGCGCTGATGGCCGGCCCGATGCTCGCCTGTTACGAGCTCGGCGTGCTGCTGGTGTGGATCGTCGAGAAGCGCCGCGCGAGCGCCGCGCCGCCGCCCGCCGAAGGCTGACCGCCGCCCCCGCCGCTCGCTTGGCAGGGCGCGGCCTTCCGTGACAAAGGAAGGGCGTCACGCCCTCGCGAAAGGTCCCGCCATGTTCACGCGCTCGTTGCTCGTCTTGTCGCTCGCCGTCGCCCTCGTCGCTTGCGGAGGCAACGAGTGCAAGCTGGGTGACCCCAAGGGCTGCGCCACCGGGCTCGTCTGCGAGAAGGTGTCGGGCAAGGACAAGGGTGCGTGCTTCGCGCCGGTGCAGGTGCAGGGCACCGTGAAGGACCTGGCCACCGCGGCCGCGCTGGCCAACGCCGACGTCGCCGCGGTCAACCTGGACGGCGCGCCGCTGGGGTCCCTCGCCACCTCGGGCAGCGACGGCACCTACACGCTCGCCGTTCCGTCCGAGCGCAGCGACGACAAGGGCACGCCGGTGGCCGTGAAGCTGACGCTGCGCGCGGGCGCGACCGGGTACGCCAACTTCCCGTCGGGGCTGCGCGTGTCGCTGCCGCTGGACACCGCCGCCGCGGTGCGCGCGGCCGACGGCAAGCCGTGGGTGCTCAAGACGGCGCAGACCGACCTCGGGCTCGACAAGCTGGCGGACGCGATGCAGGGCCGGCCGTCGGTCTCGGGCACCGTGGAGTCGGGCGGCGCGGCCACCCTGGTGGCGGTGGAAGGCAACGGCGAGGTGCACACCGCGGTCGCCGACTCGAGCGGCGCCTTCCGCGTCTTCAACGTGCCCGCGGGCGGCGGGCAGAAGGTGCAGGGCTACACCAAGGGCCTCAACTACACCGCGCTCAGCATCGACGTGCAGTCGGGCGCGAGCGTCACCGGGCTTGCGCTCAAGAAGTCGACCCAGGCCGCCGGCACCCTGCAGGGCTCGGTGCAGCTCGTGGCCGGCGCCAACGGCGCGGGCACCAGCGTGGTGGTGGTGCTCGAGAGCACCTTCAACCAGGCGCTCGCGCGCGGCGAGGCGCTGCCGGGGCTGCGCGCCCCTGAAGGCTCGGCGGCCCCCAACGTCACCGGCGCGTGGAGCATCGCGGGCGTGCCCGACGGCAAGTACGTGGTGCTCGCGGCCTTCGAGAACGACGGCAACGTGCGCGACCCCGACCCCAACATCTCCGGGACCCAGGTGGCCCACGTCACGGTGTCGGGCGGAATGCCGAGCGCCAACCCCGTCTTCAAGGTGACGGGCGCGGTGGAGATGGTCGGCCCCGGTGCCTCCGGCGAGGTGGAGCTCGTCTCCGGCAGCCCGCTCTTCCAGTGGAAGCCGTACTCCAGCGCCAAGACCTACGGGCTCAAGGTGTACGACACCTTCGGCACCGAGCTGTGGAGCCAGCCGCTGGTCCTCGACGTGAAGAACGCGCAGGGGAACGTGGAGCAGGCCTACGGCGGCCCGACGCTCAAGGCGGGCCAGGTCTACCAGTGGCGGGTGACCGCCCGCGGTCAGCAGCTCAACCCCATCAGCCAGACCGAAGAGCTCCGCGGACTCTTCGGGGTGAAGTGACCCCCGCCCGCTTCAGGGGCAGGCGAAGCGCGACAGGGCCAGGTCCAGCGCGCCCGAGTTGAAGGGGTCGTGCTGGTACTTGGGCCACGCCGCCGCGGTGTCCACGCCGGCGGAGTCGACCACCACGCTGGTGATGGTGCGCCCGCTGGCGAAGTGCAGCACACCCGGCCGCCCGGCGAGCGGCGTGCCCGTCGAGGACCGCGCGCAGTCGAGCGTCGGAGAGCCGGGCATGGGGCCCGCGGCGAGCGCCGGTGAGCTCCAGAGGGGCGCCAGCGTCGCCGCCTGGGCCACCACCAGCACGCCGTTGTCGCCCACCGCGTACACCAGGCCGCCGCGGCCGAGCGCGGGCGTGCCGCGCACCGGGGTGCCGGTGTTGAGCTGCTGCTCGCCGAGCCCGTTCTGGTCGCGCTTGCGCAGGCCGAAGGTGGCGTCGCTCACCCCGAAGTAGATGGACAGGTCGCTGCCCACCGCGGCGCCGTTGGCCGCCACCAGGGGCTTGAAGGCCACCGCGTGGTTGCTGGAGACGGCCACCAGGTTGGTGCCGGTGCCGCCGATGAGCCGCTGGCCGCCGGAGACCGGGTACGCCGCCAGCGCGCCCAGCGTGCCCGCGGTGGTGGCGACCGGCCAGCCGTTGTCCTCGTCGGTGTAGGCGACGCCGTTGCCGGTGTACGAGGTGAGCTCGTCCGCGGCGGTGGGGTAGAGGAACTGGGTCCCCAGCGCGACCGAGGTCGCCGGCTGGTCGGCGCTGTCGCGCGCCGAGCGGGTGACCTTCGCCGAGGCGGAGGTGAGCACGCCGTCGGAGCCCACCGCGTTGTCGCTGCAGGCGAGCGGGTTCGACGCCAGGGTGACCACCGCGTTGGCCGCGATGTTCGGGGAGCCCGAGAGGTAGTTGAAGTAGCCGCGGTAGTTGCGGATGACGGTGCTGGCCACCAGCCGGGTGCCGCCGCTCGAGGTGACCGTCGGGGCCAGGCTGCTCGCCGACGGGAAGCTGACGTCGGTGAGGCCGGCGCACTCCGCGGACAGACTCCCCGCGGTGGTGATGGCCGCCAGGGCGCTCGGGTTGTAGCCGCGCACGGCGAAGACGAGCTGGGTGCCGGCGTCGTTGTCGCCGAAGGCCACCGCGAAGGCGCCGGCGTCGTTGCCCAAGGACCACTTCACGCTGCCCTGCGGAGAGAGGGAGGTGACGCCTTCGGTGTGCGGCACGTAGAGCACGCCGTCGGGCCCGAGCGCGATGGAGCCGCGCACCGCGCTGGTGGTGCCAGGCAGGCTGGCCGTGAAGCGCAGCCGGGTGACGGACAGCGGCGCCACGCCTGCATCGGCCCGGTTGCCCGCCAGGTCCTGGCCCGAGAGCGCGGGCGCGAGGCTGCCGCGGAAGGCGTCGAGGGGTGAGGCGGCGAGGTCGAGCTGGAAGCAGCCGCAGTAGCCCCCGTCGACGCACGCCAGACCGGCGTCGGCGCACGCGAGCTGCCCGAGCGCCGCGGCGGCCAGGGCGCCGCCATCGCGCAGCGGCTGGGTGAGGCTCACCGAGGACGGGCTCACGTCGGCGGAGCCGAGGACCAGCGCGCGCACCACCTCGTCGCGCTTGTAGGCGCCGACGGCCCCCGGGTCGACTTGCCCCGCGGTGCGGGTGAACGTCTGGAAGACGACCGCGAGCTGCGGCGGGGTGCGGTCCACCGAGAAGACGAGCTGCCCGGCGTCGAGGCCGGCGTCGGGGTACGCCAGGAAGGCGCGGTAGGTGCCGTCGAGCGGCAGCGCCTGTCCCGCGGTGTACAGGCCCGCGCTCGCCGCCACGTAGCTGAGCTGCGCGGCCACGCCCGCATCGAGCTGCAGGCCGCCGTCGCCGAGCAGCGGCGCGTAGGAGAAGTCGAGCGTCGGGGGATAGCTGGGGGTGCGCACCGCCGTCAGCTGCGCGGTGAAGGTCACCGGCGCAGCGCTGGTGGTGGCGCCCGCGTCGGGCGAGGTCCACGCCAGCTGGCCGTAGCGCGGCAGACACACGCCCGCGTCGTTCTGCTCCACGCACACTGCCGAGCTCGTGCAGCTCACGCTCTGGCAGAGCACGCCCGCGTCGAGGACGCTGCCACCACCCGAGCCGCCACCGCTGGCCGAGCCGCCGCCGCTCGCC
>JAIBBQ010000135.1 GCA_019694595.1 Myxococcaceae bacterium | reverse complement strand
GCCTCCGCTGCCGCCGCCGCCTCCGCTGCCGCCGCCGCCCCCACCGCCCCCACCGACGCCGCTGCCACCACCGACGCCGCTGCCTCCACCGACGCCGCTGCCTCCACCGACGCCGCTGCCTCCACCGACGCCGCTGCCCCCGCCCCCGCCCACAGAATCACCAGCGCCTCCGCCTTCGCCCCCTGACGCCGAACTTCCCGCACCGCACGACACCATCGTTCCGACGACCGCGACCAGAAGTGCAAAGCGCATTGGTGATCCCCGTTGAGAAAATCGACGGGGGCTTCGTTCCCGGATCTCCCCGCGCGTTTCACGGTCGCTGCGCGTGTCCTCCCACAGAGGACACTTTCTCCTCGCCGCTGCCCGCGGCTACCTTCACGCCCCCATGGCCGCGCCCCGCTTCGAATCGATTCCCCACGTCGCCCACGTCGAGCGCCTCGATGGCCGCGACGCGGATCCTTCAGCCCCGCCCGCGCTCCTCGTCGAAGTCCCCCACGGCGCGGATCAGCGCGAGCACTACGACGCCTTGCGCTCGCGCATGGTCGGCACCTTCCCCGACGACCTGCACGTCTACTTCCACGTCAACACCGACATCGGCGCGTACCAGTACGGCCGCCGCGTCGCCGAGCAGCTGGTGCAGGCGCGGCCGAACCTCTCGGCGCTCGTCATCCGCTGCCTCATTCCCCGCACCTTCATCGACACCAACCGTCGCGAGGACGCCACCGAGAACCTCGCCAGCGCCGGCCTCACCGCGGGCGTCGCGCCGTACGTGCGCCACCCCGACGACGTGAAGCTCCTGCTCTCGCTCCACCGCGCCTACGTCGGCCTCGCCGAGCGCGCCTACCCGCTGGTCTGCGACGCCGGCGGCTTCGCGCTCTCGCCCCACACCTACGGCCCGCGCAGCATGGACATCGCGAAGATCGACGACTCCATCGTCCACGAGCTGCGCAAGGCCCACCTCCCCGAGAACTGGGACCGCTGGCCGGTGCGCCCGGAGCTCGACTTCATCACCGTCGCCCCCGACGGGAAGCGCTACGCCCCGAGCGGCCTCGTCGAGTCGCTCACCCAGGCCTACCAGGCGGCCGGCATCCACTGCTCCGACTCCGCCACCTACAAGCTCCACCCCAGCGCCCAGGGCTCCCGCTGGGCCATGCAGTACCCCGACCGCTTCCTCTGCCTCGAGGTCCGCCGCGACCTCCTCGTCGAGGCCTACACGCCCTTCGAGCAGATGACGGTGCGCGCCGACCAGGCCGAGCGCTTCGCGCGCCCCCTGTCCGCCGCCATCGCCGCGCGCCTGCGCTGATCTCCCCACACGGCGCGGCCACGCGGGGCCGATTACCTTCTCCGCGGTGAGCGACGACACCCCCATTCCGACCGACGCCAACTCCCAGCTCGACTCCATCGAGTCGATGCTGGAGCGCCTCGACCACCTCGACGAGGCGGCGCTCGACGCGCTCCCGTACGGGCTCATCAAGCTCGATCGGCAGGGCACGGTCCTCGCATACAACCGGACCGAGGCCGACCTCGCCCGCATCGATCAGAAGCAGCCGCTCGGCAGGAACTTCTTCACCGAGGTCGCGCCGTGCACCCGGGTGCAGGCCTTCCACGGTCGCTTCCTGAAGGGGCTGGAGCGCGGCGAGCTCAACGAGCGCTTCGGGTTCCAGTTCAAGTTTCCCCACGGCCCGCGCTACGTCGCCATCAACCTCTACTCCGTGCCGCAGAGCGACTCGGTGTGGGTCATCGTCGCGACCGCCCGGCCCGGCTGAGCCACCCTCGTGCGGCGGAGCCGACGTCGAGGTCCACCCCGACCCGCCGCGCGCTTGCGCTGATCTCCCCACATGCAGTCCGCGGCTGACGCCGCGCTGCGCTGTGGCATCATCACGCTTCCGATGCGCCTGCTGTACCTCACCTCCGAGATGGCCCCGTTCGCGAAGACCGGCGGCCTCGCGGACGTCATGGGCGCGCTGCCCAAGCAGCTCCACCGCATGGGCCACAACGTGCAGGTCTTCCTGCCCGCGTACGCCAGCATCGACCGCAAGAAGTACCCCTTCCAGAAGGCCGACGGCCTGGAGCCGCTCGACCTCTCGCTGGGGCAGCACCGCTACCGCATCACCTACGCCACGGTGCAGGTGCCGGGGAGCAGCCTGCGCGTGCACCTGGTGCAGTGCCCGGCGCTCTACGGCCGCCCCGGCATCTACTCCAGCGCGCCCGACGAGCACCGCCGCTTCCTCGCGCTGTCCTACGCGGCGCTCGAGGCCTGCCGCCAGGTCGGTTTCGCGCCCGACGTGGTGCACTGCAACGACTGGCAGACCGCGCTGGTGCCGATGGCGCTCAAGACCATCTACGCGCGCGACCCGGTGCTCGGCCGCGCCCGCTCGCTGCTCACCATTCACAACCTGATGTACCAGGGCGCCTTCCCCGGCGACGTGGTCAACGACACCCGCCTGATGCCCGCGGTCGACCGCTTCCACCAGGACCAGCTCAAGGCCGGGGTGGTGAACTTCCTGCTCCACGGCGTGCTCTACGCCGACGGCATCACCACCGTGAGCCCCACCTACTCGCGGGAGATCCAGACGCCCGAGCACGGCGCCGGCCTCGACCACCTGCTGCGCCAGCGCAGCTCGACCGTGGTGGGCGTGCTCAACGGCGTCGACTACTCCGAGTGGAGCCCCGAGACCGACCGCCTCATCCCCCACCACTTCAGCGCCGACGACCTGAGCGGCAAGGAGCGCGACAAGGAAGTGCTCCTCGGCAAGCTCGGGCTCCCGTACCAGCCCGGCGTGCCGGTGCTCGGCGTGGTGTCGCGGCTCGCCTCCCAGAAGGGGCTCGACCTGCTGCTCGACGTCATCCCCTGGGTGCTGCAGCGCCACGGCGTGCAGCTCGTGGTGCTGGGCAACGGCGACAAGCGCCTCGCGGGCCGCTTCACCACCCTGCAGCACACGTTCCCGCGGCAGGTCTGCTTCTACGAAGGCTTCTCCAACGAGCTCGCCCACCTCATCGAGGCCGGCGCCGACATCTTCCTCATGCCGTCGCGCTACGAGCCGTGCGGCCTGAACCAGCTCTACTCGCTGCGGTACGGTACGGTGCCCGTGGTGCACAAGACCGGCGGGCTTGCCGACTCGGTGCAGCTCTTCGACCCGCGCACCGGCACCGGCACCGGGTTTCCCTTCGACCAGCACGACCAGCCCGGCCTGCGCTGGGGCATCGAGGCCGCGCTGCGCGTGTACCAGGACCGGCCGGCCTGGCGGCAGCTGCAGAAGAACGGCATGGCGCAGGACTTTTCGTGGGAAAAGCAGGCCCGGCTGTACGAGCGCCTCTACGCGCAGATCCAGGGTTGACCATGCACGTCGTGTTCATCGAGCCGCGGTTTCCGGGGAACCAGAAGCAGTTCATCCAGGCGCTGGCCGAGGTCGGCGCCACCGTCACCGCCATCGGCGAAGGCAGCAAGCAGTCGCTCGACTCCGACCTCAAGCGCTGGCTCACCCACTACGAAGAGGTGAACTCGGTCTGCGACGAAGGCTCGGTGCTGCGCGCGGTCCGCTTCATCCAGAGCCGGGCGCACGTCGACCGCCTCGAGGCCACCGTCGAAGCGCACATCATGCCCATCGCCAAGGTGCGCGAGGCGGCCGGCATCCCCGGCACCTCGGTGCGCACCGCGTTCCTCTGCCGCGACAAGCCGGCGATGAAGGAAGTGCTGCGCGCCGGCGGCGTGCCCTGCGCCCAGTCCACCGCCGCGAGCACCAGCGCGGAAGTGGCCGCCTTCGTCGAGCGCGTGGGCTACCCGGTCATCTTGAAGCCGCGCGACGGCGCCGGCGCCTCGGGGGCGGTGCGGGTCGACGGCCCCGACGGGCTCTCACCCGCCGCGCGCTCGCTGGGCATCGACCAGCCCGGCCGCTCGGTGGCCATCGAGGAGTTCATCGAAGGCCACGAAGGCTTCTACGACACGCTCTCGATTCGCGGGCAGGTGGTCCACGAGTTCGCGACCCACTACTACCCGAACGTGCTCGAGGCGATGCGCACGCGGTGGATCTCCCCCCAGTTCGTCTGCACCAACCAGGTCGACGTGAACCCCGCCTACAACGAGGTGAAGGCGCTCGGCCGCAAGGTGGTGGAGCTGCTCGGCATCGAGACCTCCGCCACCCACATGGAATGGTTCTTCGGCCCCAAGGGCCTCAAGTTCTCGGAGATCGGCTGCCGGCCGCCCGGCGTGCGCACCTGGGACCTCTACAACGCCGGCAACGACATGGACCTCTACCGCGAGTGGGCCATGGCCATCTGCCACGGGCGCCCCAGCCAGCGGCCGTCGCGCCGCTACGCCGCCGGACTCATCGCCCTGCGCCCCAGCCAGGACGGGCGCATCAGCGGCTACTCCGGCCTCAACGAGATCGGCGCCGCCTTCGGCCCCCACATCATCGACGCGCACACCCCGCCGGTGGGCTCGCCCACCCAGCCGGTGTCCTCGGGCTACATGGGCAACGCCTGGCTGCGCATGAAGCACCCCAGCATCGACGAGCTCAAGCGCATGCTCGACATCGTCGGCCAGACCGTGAAGGTGTGGGCGAACTAGACCGTGATGCCTCCCGTCATTCTCCTCGGGCCCCAGAGCCACAAACCAGACGCCGGCGACGCGCTGCGCGAGGCGGGCCTCAAGGGCCCCGTCGCGCTCGTCACCGCCGGCTACCAGGAACGCGAGACCCACGAAGGGCTGCTCGGCAACCTGGGCGTGAAGACGGTGAACCTGACGCTCCACGCGCGCTCGGAGGACGTGTTCGCGTCCGACGCCGAGTTCGCCATCGCCTACAAGGCGCGCCAGGCCCGCTTGAAGGCCCAGCACGACATGTACCGGATCCGCCTCGACCACGCCTTCGAGGCGGCCAAGGCCATCTCGGTGCGGCAGCTCGAGTCGGAGCTGATGGCCGAGGAACGCGAGGCGTCGGTGCGCGTGCTGCGCAACCTCGACTCCGAGCACCTCATGCGCTCGCATGCCGTGGCCTCGGCCTTCGACCTGCGCTGGAAGCCGTCGGAGCGCAAGGTCATCGCCCGGCACCAGAAGGAGCTCAAGAAGCTGCTCGAGCCCTGCGAGGCGGTGGTCATCGCCGGAGGCCACGTGGCCTCGCTGCTCTACCGGATGCGGCTGTTCGACGTGGTGCGCCTGTCCGGCAAGCGCCCCATCGTCGCCGCCAGCGGAGGGGCCATGGTGCTCACCGAGCGCATCTACCTGTTCCACGACTTTCCGCCCCACGGCACCGGCGTCGCGGAGGTGCTCGACGTGGGCCTCGGCCTGGTGAAGGACCTGGTGGTGCTGCCCGACCCGCGCCACCGGCTGAGCTTCGAGGACCGCGAAGGCATCAACCGCTTCGTGCGCCGCATCGCCCCGGCCGCCTGCATGGCGATGGACGACGGCGCCCGCATCTTCGCCGAGCGCGGCAAGGTGACCCGCTCCTTCGTGCACCGCCTGCTGCCGAGCGGCGAGGTGCAGGCCGGGTGGGTGCCATGACCCCGCTCGCCATCGAGGCACTCAAGGCCGGGCCCCACACCGCCGAGGCGGTCGACGCCTTCCTGCGCGCACACTCGTTCCCGCTGGTCGAAGGCCCGTCGATCACCTTCGTCTTCCGCGGCGAGGCGGAAGCGATTCACCTGAAGCACTGGGTGTTCGGCCTGCCGTCGTCGCAGCAGCTCGCCCGCATCGAGGGCACCGACCTCTGGTACCTGACGCTCGAGCTGCCGGGCGGCTCGCGCGTCGAGTACAAGCTGGAAGTCGTCCGCCACGGCCACGGCGAGTGGATCCAGGACCCGCTCAACGCCAACAAGGCGCGCGACCCCTTCGGCGCCAACTCGGTGGCCCACGGCGAAGGCTACGAGATCCCCACGTGGATTCACCCCGACCCCGAGAGCAAGCCGGGCAAGGTCGACGAGCTCTCGTTCGACAGCCCCACCTTCGGGCGCCGCGGCGTGGGGCTCTACGTGCCCGCGCGCTTCCGCAACACCCGGCGCTACCCGCTCCTCGTGGTGCACGACGGCCACGACTACATGCGGTACGCCGCGCTGGGCTCGGTGCTCGACAACCTGATGCACCGGCTGGAGATCCCCGAGATCATCGTCGCCCTCACCAGCTCGCCCAACCGGCTCGGCGAGTACGCCAACGACGAGCGCCACGCCCGCTACCTCACCGACGAGCTCGTGCCGTTCCTCGAGCGCGCGCTGCCCATAGACGCCCGGCCCCAGGCCCGCTGCCTGATGGGCGCCAGCTTCGGCGGCGTGGCCGCGCTGTCCACCGCGTGGCGCAGGCCCGGCTTCTACGGAAAGCTGCTCCTGCAGTCGGGCTCCTTCGCCTTCACCGACATCGGCGACCGCAACCACCGCGGCCCGCTGTTCGACCCGGTGGTGGCCTTCATGAACCAGCTGCGCGCCCGCCCCAAGGCCGTCTCGGAGCGCGTGTTCGTCAGCTGCGGCATGTACGAATCGCTCATCTACGAGAACCGGTCGCTGGTGCCGCTGCTCAAGTCCACCGGCATGGACGTGCGCTTCGTCGAGGCCCGCGACGGGCACAACTGGGAGAACTGGCGCGACCGGCTGCGCGAAGGGCTCTCGTGGCTGTTTCCCGGGCCGTTCCTGATGGTGTACGAGTGACTCTGGGGGCAACGCGATGGCCAACGTGACACGACACATCGGGCTCTCCCTGGGCGCCGACATCTGCTGGCCCATCTGCTACGAGCAGATCGTCGGCAAGCTGAAGCTCTCGATCCCCTGGCAGGGCGATCAGGTGGGCGTCGACGTCGAGCGGGTGACCATCGAGCCGTTCGACCTGCGGCAGAGCTGCAAGTACGACGTGGTGCTCGACCGGCTGACCCACTGGTTCCACACCAGCCGCGAGTGGATCAAGAAGTCGATCGTCCTCGACGGGCTCTACGTCCTCAACAACCCCTGGTCGGTGCAGTCGAACGAGAAGCACACCACCTACGCGGCGATGATGCGGCTGGGCATGCCCATTCCCAACACGTGGATGGTGCCGCCCAAGTCCTACGAGGCGTTGCCCGACCTCAAGCCCACGCTGACCAAGTACGCCAAGCTCTTCGACCTCGGCGCGGTGGGCGCCAAGGTGGGCTACCCGCTCTTCGTGAAGCCGTACGACGGCGGCGGGTGGAAGGGCGTCAGCCGCGCCGCCGACGCCGCCCAGCTGCGCCAGCGCTACGAGGAAAGCGGCAAGCTGGTGATGCACCTGCAGCAGGCGGTGGAGCCGTTCGACGGCTTCGTGCGCTGCATCGGGCTGGGGCCGCAGACCACGCTGGTGCGCTACGACCCCGACGCGCCGCTGCACGACCGCTACACGATGGACCGGCCCAAGGCCTTCGTCACCGACGAGGAAGCCTCGCTCCTGCGCGACACCACGCTCACCATCAACGCGTTCTTCGGGTGGGACTTCAATTCCTGCGAGGCGCTGCGCAAGAACGGGGTGTGGCACCCCATCGACTTCGCCAACCCGTGCCCCGACTCGCAGGTGACCAGCCTGCACTACCACTTCCCCTGGCTGGTGATGGCCAACGTGCGGTGGTCGATCTTCTGCGCGGTGACCAAGCGCAAGTTCCGCCCCAACCTCGACTGGGCGCCGTTCTTCGAGATCGCCGCGCGGCAGGACCTGCCGTACCGCGAGCGGCTGCGCGGCTACGCGAAGATCGCCGCCGAGCGCTTCGAGACCGCGCGCTTCGAGGAGTTCTGCGCCAAGCACCTCGGGCACCTCGACGAGGTGGCGTACGAGTTCTTCGGCACCCCCGTGGCGCGCGACGCGGTCCGCCAGAAGACGGCGGCGCTGTTCCCCGCCCACGAGGTGGACAAGTTCACCGAGCTGTTCTGGCAGCGGATCCAGAAGTGGCGCAGCGAGACGGGAGCGACGCGGAAATGAAAGAGGTCGTGCGGTGGAGGTCCGAGCGGCTCGAGCGCGAGGTGACGCTCGCGCGCTGGGGCGTGGTCGGCCAGCCGGTGCTCCTGTTCCCCACCGCGGGCGGCGACGCGGAGGAGATCGAGCGCTTCCACATGATCGACGTGCTCGAGCCCCTGCTGCGCGCGGGGAAGATCAAGATCTACTCGTGCGACAGCGCGGCCGGAAAGGCGCTGCTCTCGCGCGAAGGCTCCGCCCGCCACCAGATGTACCTGCAGAACCAGTTCCACCAGTACGTGAAGCACGAGGTGGTGCCCGCCATTCGCCGGGACTGCCAGAGCCCCGACATCGAGATCTGGGCCGCCGGCGCGTCCATCGGCGCCTTCCACTCGGTGGCCATGGTCTGCCGCTTCCCCGACCTGTTCTCCAAGGCGTGCGCGATGTCGGGGACCTACGACATTCGCCGCTTCTACGACGCGCGGCCCAACGAGTTCTCCGAGGAGTTCTACGTCTCCTCGCCGCTGCACTTCGTGCCCACCCTGGGCGGGCGGCACCTCGAGGTACTGCGCACCCGCTACATCCTGATGCCGTCGGGCGAAGGCCGGGCGGAAGACATCAGCGAGTCGTTCGCCATGGCCACGGTGCTGGGCCGCGCGCAGGTGCGCAACCACGTGCAGTCGTGGGGCAGGGACTGGCACCACGACTGGGTGACCTGGCGCAAGATGCTGCCCCAGGTGATGACCGAGTGGACTTCGTGACCCGATGACGACCACGCGCACGCACAAGGAGCTCGTACCGGTCAACGACGGCCAGGCGCGCCGCGAGTTCATGCACGCGCTGCTGGGCGACCTGCGCGCGATGGAACGGATGATCGCCGAAGGGCGCTTCGAGAAGGGCATGCGCCGCATCGGCGCCGAGCAGGAGATGTTCCTGGTCGACAAGACGTGGTGCCCCGCCACCGCCGCGCTCAAGATGCTCGACGGGCTCAAGGACCCGCACTTCACCACCGAGCTCGGCCAGTTCCAGCTGGAAGCGAACTGCGACCCGCAGGAGCTCGCGGGTGACGGGCTGTCGAAGCTCGAGGCCCAGCTCGACGCGCTGATGGAGAAGGTGCACGGCGTCGCCGAGCAGCTCGAGCTCAAGGCGGTGCTGATGGGCATCTTGCCCACCATGCGCAAGTCGGACCTCGGCATGCACAACATGGTGCCGAGCCCGCGCTACCTCACCCTGAGCAAGGTCATCGCCGACCTGAAGGGCGGGCGCTTCGACTTCTCCATCAAGGGGCTCGACGAGCTGATCATCGAGCACGACTCGGTGATGCTCGAGGCCTGCAACTCGAGCTTCCAGGTGCACTTCCAGGTCGAGCCGCAGGAATTCGCGCGCATGTACAACCTGGCGCAGGTGCTCGCCGCGCCGCTGATGGCCATCTCCGCCAACTCGCCGCTGCTCTTCGGCAAGCGGCTGTGGGCCGAGACGCGCATCGCGCTCTTCCGGCAGTCGGTCGACGACCGCACCCACCGCAGCCACTTCCGCGAGGAAGAGGCGCGGGTCAGCTTCGGCACCCGCTGGGTGCGCCGCTCGGTGACCGAGATCTTCCAGGAAGACATCGCCCGCTTCCGCACCCTGGTGGCCACCGAGTTCGACGAGGACCCGATGGCGGTGCTCGATCGCGGCGGGGTGCCGCAGCTCAAGGCGCTGCGCCTGCACAACGGCACCATCTACCGGTGGAACCGCGCCTGCTACGGCATCGGCAGCAACGGCACGCCGCACCTGCGCATCGAGAACCGGGTGATGCCCGCGGGCCCCAGCGTGGTGGACCAGGTCGCCAACGGCGCCTTCTGGTTCGGGCTGATGTCCGAGCTCGGCGCGCGCGACCTCGACGTCACCCGGCTCATCGACTTCGACCAGTCGGGGTCCAACTTCTACGCCGCGGCCCGCGAAGGCCTGGGCGCGCACTTCACCTGGCTCAAGGGGAAGGACGTGTCGGCGGGGCCGCTGGTGCTCGACGAGCTGCTCCCCATCGCCGAGGCGGGCCTGCGCCGCGCGCAGGTGAACGCCGACGACGCCAAGCGCTACCTGGGGGTCATCGACGCCCGCGTGCGCAGCGCGCGCACCGGCGCCCGCTGGCTGCTCTCGTCGTGGAACGCGCTCAAGGACAAGGGCACCCCGGGCGAGCGGGCGAACGCGCTGGTGGCGGCCACCGTGCAGCGGCAGCGCACCCGGCGGCCGGTGGCGGAGTGGGAACGCGCGCGCCTCGACGAGGCCGACGTCTCGCACCACAGCTTCCTGCGAGTCGAGCAGTACATGACGACCGACCTCTTCACCGTGCACGCCGACGACCCGGTGCAGATGGTGGCGCTCCTGATGGACTGGGAACGCATCCGCCACGTGCCGGTGGAGGACAAGGACCACCGGCTGCTCGGCCTGGTGAGCTACCGCTCGGTGATGCGGCTTCTGACCAGCGGCGGCTCGATGCGCGACACCCCGGTGTCGAAGATCATGCGCACCGAGGTCACCACCATCACCCCCGAGACCTCGTCGGCCCAGGCCATCGCGCTGATGGAGCGCTACCGGGTCGGCTGCCTGCCGGTGCTGCACGACGGCAAGCTGGTCGGCCTGGTGACCGAGCAGCACATGCTGGGCATCGCGTCGAAGCTGCTCAACCCCGACGGCGCCTCCGAGGACGAGGCCGGGGAAGAGTAAGTCACTCGGCGTACATGGTGATGTTGCGCGCCGCCTCGAAGGCCATGTCGTAGGTGGTCTGCCAGTCGGGGTGGCGCAGCAAGATGTGACCGTCGCTGAGCAAGGTCTGCTTCCAGTTGCGCCGCTGGGCGCCGACCGGGAGCAGCTTCTCTTCCACCACGTGCTCGCCGTGGGCGCGCATGAAGCTCTGGAGCCCCTTGACGCCGGTGATGCGGCCGCGGCCGTGGGCGCGCTTGAAGATGATGGCGGCGTTGTACTTGCGGGTGAGCGGGGCCTCGAAGCGGCCGTGGCACACTGCGCGGGCCCACTCGCGGAAGAGGTCGACGTCGCCGGTGTAGTTCATCTGGTCGACGAGGTGCGCGCCGCCGGGGCGGCAGCCGATTTCCCCGAAGACGGCCTCGCCCTTGGGGGTGAAGAACCATTCCATGTGGGTGAAGCCGTCGCCCATCTTGAGCGCGGACAGCACCTGCTTCCCCAGCGCGATGCCTTTCTGGATCTTCGGCTGCTCGAGGTCGCGCACGGTGATGATGACCGGGCTCACCCACTGCTCGGAGCGGGCGATGAGCGGCGGCGGCAGGTACTGGGCGACGTTCATGTAGACCGGCTTGCCGCCGACGCAGATGGTGTCGAAGGTGAACTCCTCGCCGGTGATGAATTCCTCGCAGCTCGCCTCGGTGACGTGCTCCATCTTGGCGAGCACCCGCTCGAGCTCCTTGGCGTCGTCGACCCGGTAGGTGTCGGCGCTGCCGGCGCCGGAGATGGGCTTGAGCACCAGCGGGTAGCCGATCTTCTCGGCGGCGGACCGCGCGTCGGCCACGGTGCGCACCCGCATCGACTTCGGCGTGCGGATGCCGGCGGCGCGCACCCGGTCCTTCATCAGCTGCTTGTCGCGGAAGCCCTTCACCGTGTCGTACGACATGCCGGGCACACCGAGGCGCTCGCGCAGCTTGGCGGCGGTGAGCACCATCACTTCCCAGTTGCTGAGCACCTTGTCGACCGGGCGGCCGTTGAGCCAGGCGGCGACGCGCGACACCACGTCGTCTTCGTCCATCAGGCGCGGCACCTGGAGGTAGTTCGCGAGGTGGCGCTTGAGGGAGGCGGGCAGGGAGCCCACCGGCGTGTCGCCGACGCCGTAGACCTCGGCGCCGACCTCCGCCAGGCCGCGGGTGTACTGCTGCATCTCGGGGGGGTAGCTCGGGGCGAGGAAGACGACCTTCATGCCCCGATGGTACAAGCGAATGAATGCGCAATGTGCTCTTCGCAGCACCGTTTCCGGCCGAGGCCACCCTGCGGTTCGCCCGGGCGGCGGCCAGCCTCCAGGGGGTCCGGCTGCTCGGCGCGGTGCAGGAAGTGCCCCGCGGCGACGACGCCCGCATCTTCGGCGACGTGGTGACGCTCAAGGACGGGCTCGATGCCCGGCAGCTCATCGAGGCCGCGAAGCTCCTGGAGCACCGCCACGGCAAGCTGCACCGGGTGCTGGGCATCCTCGAGCCGCTGCAGGTTCAGCTCGGCGAGGTGCGCACCGCGCTCGGGGTGCCGGGGACGAGCGCGGCCACCGCCGACCTCTTCCGCGACAAGGCGCGCATGAAGGACGAGCTGCGCAAGCACGGGCTGCCCACCGCGCGGCACCGGCTGCTCACCCGCTGGAGCGAGGCCGAAGCCTTCGCCGCCGAGGTGGGCTTCCCCATCGTGGTGAAGCCGCCGGCGGGCATGGGCTGCAAGGCGACCTGGCGGGTGAAGGACCTGGAAGAGCTGCGCCAGGCGCTGGTGGCGAGCGGCGCGTCGGAGGAGCGGCCGGCGCTCGCCGAGGAATTCATGCGCGGCGCGGAGCACAGCTTCGACACCATCACCGTGGGCGGCGAGGTGCGCTTCCATTCCATCTCGCGCTACTTCCCCACGCCGCTCGAGGTGATGGACACGCCCTGGGTGCAGTGGGTGGTGGTGTTCCCCAGGGACATCACCGGCCCGGAGTTCGCCGAGGCCCGGGCGATGGGCATCAAGGCGGTCAAGCAGCTGGGGCTGGAGACGGGCTTCACCCACATGGAGTGGTTCCGCCGGGACAACGGCTCGCTCGCCATCGGGGAGATCGCCGCCCGGCCGCCGGGCGCGCACTTCATGCAGGCCAACTCCCACGTGTACGGCACCGACATGTACCGGGCGTGGGCGCGGGCGGTCATCGACGACGCGTTCGACGGGCCGTTCGAGCGGAAGTACGCGGTCGGCGTGGCGTACCTGCGCGGCATGGGGCGGGGCCGGGTGGCCGCCATCTCCGGCGTCGACCGGGCGAACGCGCTGGTCGGCCGCCACGTGGTGGAGAGCCGGCTGCCCACCATCGGCGCGCCGCGCTCCGACAGCTACGAGGGCGACGGCTACGTCATCGCCAGGGACCCCGACGTCGAGGTGGTGAAGGCGGCGATGAAGGTGGTCATCGAGACCGTCCGCGTCGAGTGCCGCTGAGCGGGGCCGGCGTCGGCCGGGTGGCACGCACCTTGGCGTCCCGCCGGGACGCGCCGGGCGCTACCATCGCCTGATGCTCCGATGGCTCGTGGGTCTCCTGGTTCTCACCGCATCCTGTTCCTCGCAGCCGACGTGTGACGCCTCGAGCGGCACCTGCTCCGCCTCTGGCGGAGGCACCGCGGGCAGCGGCGGCGGTGCTGCCGGCGGGCAGGGTGGCCAGGGGGGCGGTGCCGCAGGCGGCCAGGGTGGGCAGGGCGGCCAGGGTGGCGGCTCCGCGGGTGGTCAGGGGGGCGGTGCGCCGGTCGATGGCGGCACCGATGGTGGGTCGACGGACGGTGGCGCGGTCGACGCCGGGCCGGTGCCGGTGGCGCTGTCGGAGTTCTGCGATCTCCTCTCGCGCGCCCAGTGCACCCGCGCGCAGCGCTGCGGGCACATCGAGGCGGCGCGCTTCGATGCCTGCGTGCGCGCGCGGCTGGTGGGGTGCAACGACCCGACCTTCGCGGGCGCGGCCTACGCGGGGCTGGTGGGCTTCGACGGGCTGCAGGCGCGGCGGTGCCTCGACGAGCACCCGTCCTTCTCCTGCGTGGTGGCGTTCTCGGAGCTCAACGAGCCCTGCTACTCGGTCTTCATTCCCGACGCGGGGGTGGGGGACCGCTGCTCCCAGGACCTGCGCTCCTGCCGTGAGGGCCTCTGCCGCCCCGACGTCTCGAACGTGTGCGCGGCGTGTCAGGCCTTCGCGCAGCTGGGCGAGAGCTGCGGTGGGCGGGTCTGCCAGCCCGACTTGCGCTGCGTCGGCGACGCGGGGATGCAGACCTGCGTCGCCCGGCTGGGCAACGGCGCGCCGTGCACCTCGGGCGGGCAGTGCGTGGCGGGGCAGTGCGTGACGCGCCTCGACGGCGGCACCTTCTGCGGCGGCCTCACCGCGGGCGAGCCGTGCGAAACGTTCGGTGGCGCGGTGTGCGAGCCGTCGAGCTACTGCGCGGGCGCGGCGTACCGGACCGACCCTGCCTTCGGCATCGCGGTGGTGTCGACCGGCGTCTGCACGGCGCGGACGCCCGACGGCGGCACCTGCAGCTTCGGTCAGCTCGACACCAGCTGCCCGGGCAACGCGCCCTGCCTCGACGGCCACTGCGTGCGTCCGGCGAACTTCAGCCGCGACGCCGGCGCGGAGTGCTCCAACGACCGCCACTGCGCGTCCGGCTCGTGCGGCGACCCCATCTTCTTGCCCGACGGTGGGCCGCGCACCACGCCCGGCGCGTGCCTCGACGGCCTGGCGCCCGGCTCACCGTGCCGGCCCGGAGACCGCCGCTGCGCCGCGCCGGCGACGTGCCGCGCGAACAGCTGCGCCCTGCCCATTCCGCTGAGCGGGGCGTGCTCCGCGGCGAACGGGGGCTGCATGCCCACCACGAGCTGCATCGGCAGCGTGTGCACCGCCAACGCCGACCTCGGTCAGCCGTGCGCCGGGCGGCTGTGCGAGAGCGGGCTGTTCTGCGACCAGAGCGTCGACGGGGGCGCCTGCCGGGCGCCGCGCGCGGGCGGCGGCTTCTGCACCAACGTCACCCAGTGCGCGTCGGGCACCTGCCTGACCGACGCCGGCACCAACGGGAGCGTGGCCACGCCCGGGCAGTGCACGGCGCCCTGCTACTGAGGCGCGCCGCGCCGCTGACTCACTTCGCGCTCTCCAGGGTGAACCACTGGTTCAGCGCGTCGGTGACCACCACGAAGGTCTCGATCTTGGCGCCCCGCGCCGTGCTGTTCCCGTGCACGGTGAGGACCTGGCCGTCCATGGTGTTGAGGTTCATCGCGGAGACGATGTTGTAGACGCCGGCCGGGCTGTTCCCGATGGCGCGCGAGAGCAGGAAGAGCTCGTTCGGATAGTTGCCGCAGTCCCACTGGATGATGGGCGTGTTGCTCGAGCGCGAGGCGCCCTTCACGTTGAGGCACTTGCCCGTCTGCCGGTTGCGGATGCGGAACTGGGTGTTCGACACGTAGTCGAGGTACCAGTCCTCGTTCATCTTCCGCGTCGCGTAGCAGTCCCACTGGTCGAGCTGCACGCCGTTCGCGGCGGAGTTCCCGGGGATCTCGAGGCACTTGTCCGACCGGTAGTTGATGAGCCGGTACGGCCCCACGGTGCGCAGCGCGCTCTCCACCCCGGCGCTCTCTCCGGGTGCTTCCACGTCCGTCTCCGGACCGCACCCCACTGCGAGCACCGCGCTCCACACCGCCACTGCTGCCGAAAGCTGCCGCATCGACGACTCCAGACGTTCGAGCGGGCTCGCCTCTCCCCGGGGCGACCCGCGACCGGGAGGCCCCAGAGCAAGGGGGGCGCCAGGAGGTGAGTGCCCTCGGAGCAGGTCACGTCGGCGTCGCGTGCTTGCGACGAGCGCCGGTGCTGCGCAGGCCGCGTGCGCAGCGCAGGCGTGTCGCCTTCGTTGGCGATGCCGGGTCCTGTCTGGGGGGCGACTACGAGTGTCGACGGCGCGGGAGTCGCGCCACCCGAGCTCTCAGTGGGGCAGGGCTGGCGCGCCGGGGGGCCGCGCTGGTCGAGCTCGCACGCGTCGAGAGTCGCGGGAGGGCTTCCGCCGTGAGCAACCCTCGGACCGAGAGGTCCTCATCGAGCTGCGGCCAGTGGATGCCCACACCGCGTGCGACGAGCCGGAGATTCGCCACGGCGTCGGGCGGAGCCCGGCGCAGCCGAGGGAACAGGCGCAGAGGAACCGAGAGGATTCGCCCGTCGGCGAGGCGAACGGTGAGCATCCCGGCCTCGGCCTTCGCAGAGATCGCGCGAGCCGCTTCAGGCGTCGAAATGGGCATGCCACCTCTCCAGGAAATTCGACCGGTGCTTCTCGACCAGGAGCTTAGCCCTCGCGAGGTCCTTCTGCTTGAGCCCGTGGTTCCTGGCGAGCCGGAGCGGCTCGAGCCAGAACTTCGCGACTGCGTCGCCCGCTTCCACATGAACGTGCGGTGGCTCGTTGCCCTCGTTGCTGAAGAAGAAGAAGCGGAGAACGCCGTCGAGCAGCAGGGTGGGCACCCGTCCAGGCTACGAACAGGGTCTGACGTCGAATGCGTGTCGCTACTTCGGCTCGCGCTTCGCGCTCTCCGGGTCCACCATCGGCTCCGGCGCGCTCGGCCGGCCGACCAGGAAGCTCACCACCGCGCCCACCACCGCGGCGCCGGCGATGCCGTACGCGATGTTCGCGCCCAGGGCATTGCCGCGCGCCGCGTTCGCGTAGCCGCCGTAGTCCACCTCGTACATCGCCGCCTTGGCCTGGGCCTCGAGGTTCTTGGCCGACAGTCCCAGCCCGATGCCGGTCGCCAGCATCGCCACCGCCACCGAGCCGAAGACCACCGGCAGCGGGCGCACCTCGAAGGGCCGCACGTAGTCGGCGCCGCCGCGGTCCCTGGGCAGCAGCTGCCCGTCGAGCGGCGCGTCGGGCGGCAGGTCCTCGGCGGGGAAGGGGGTCGGCGGGCCCTGCAGCCGCTTCTTCACCCAGAGGAAGAAGTCGACCAGCTTGGGGCTCGAGTACGCGGGCAGCTCCGCGTCGGGGCTCATCCGCAGCGCGAGGCGGAAGTGCTCCCGCGCGTCGACCCGGCGGTTCAGGTTGTAGTTGCACACCCCGCCCAGCACCTCGAGCTCCACCAGCTCCTTCTGGTTCGACTTCCACTGCGCCGCCTGGCGCACCCGGCCCACGCAGCGTTCGAAGTCCAGCGCCTGCGCGTCTTCCCGCGCCTGCACCAGGAAGGGGTTCGGCCCTTCCGGCGCCGCGGGCACGCCCGTCGGCAGCGGAGGGTCCGCGAGCACCACCAGCGCTGCGAGCAAGGCCAACGGCATGGTCAGTCGGTGAGGTTCGCGTTGGGGTCGTCGGCGAGCTGCCAGTCGGACAGGGTGAGCGTCCACCCCGCGTCGGAGGTCCCATCGTAGCGGTAGATGCCCAGCCGCAGTTGGTCGAGCTTCGGCCCCGGCCCCGCATCCATGCCGATGAGGGACTCGGTCAGGTTTCCCCCGTTGATGGTCAGCCTGCGGAACTGGCCCTGCTTCCAGGTGAAGTCCACCAGGTAGTCCTGGTTGGGGAGGAAGCCGCCCGGCCAGGTCACCGTCTGGGTGATGGGCGTCGGGCCCACCATGCCCGCCTCGGTGCGGCACACCAGCTGGCCCGAGCTGTTGAAGGCCAGCGACAGCTGGGTGGTGCCCGCGGCCTGCAGCACCAGCCACGTCGAGTTCGCCGAGAGCTTGAGCGTCGACGGCAGCTGGAAGCGCCCGCGCAGGTGGCCGTTGCCGGTCTTCGGCAGCGCGCCCGCGTCCGACTGGTTCGCCGTCGCCCGGTCCGACGAGTCGAGCGCGCTGCGAATGGTGGAGACCACCTTGTTGCCGCGCAGCGCGTCGACCTCCAGCGCGCAGCCGGTGAAGACCGACTGGCCGGTGAAGCCGTGCACG
Source organism: Myxococcaceae bacterium (assembly GCA_019694595.1). Taxonomy (GTDB): domain Bacteria; phylum Myxococcota; class Myxococcia; order Myxococcales; family Myxococcaceae; genus JAIBBQ01. The sequence continues at coordinate 86 of JAIBBQ010000135.1, read as the reverse complement.
TGCTGGCTCCAGCCCGGCACGCTGGTGGCGCCGCCGCCCGCGCCACCGGGCGCACCGCCGGCGCTCCCGCCCGCGCCGCCGCCCTG
>JAIBBQ010000134.1 GCA_019694595.1 Myxococcaceae bacterium | reverse complement strand
GTGCCGCCCCGTTCGCCGGCGCAGCGCAGCCAGAGCTCCTCGCGCGTCGGGTGCCACGCCGCCTCTTCCACCCGGCAGGGCGAGCCGCGGAACAGCGGGCGCAGCGTCGTCGCCTCGCACACGCCCACGGTGCCTTCGGCCACCACCGCGACCAGCGCGCCCGTCCCGCTCACCGACAGCCGGGCGGGCACCGGCCAGCGCTCGTCCTGCACCGCCGCCACCTCGTCCAGCCCGTGGAGCGCCAGCAGGTGGCCGTCGGTCCCCAGCGCGACGGCGCCCTCGGCGCTCGCGGCGAGCGCCGCGGTGGCGCCCATGCCGCCGTCGGCGCCGAGCAGGGTGAGCCCGGCCTCTCCGCGGTCGCACCACACCCGGCCCGCGCCGTCGATGGCGACCCCCCGGGCGCCCGTGGGCGAGCTCGCGAGCAGCGCCCCGTCGGACACCCGGCAGAGCGCCGAGGCGCGCGCGCTGGACGCGGCCACCGCGCCTCCATCGGGCGCGACGGCGAAGGACAGGCGCCCGTCGCCCACCGCCGACATCAGACAGGCGTTGGCCCGTCCGAAGCGTGGGTCGGCCACCGGCCCGAGCGCGAAGTAGGGCAGCGACGAGGTGACGAAATACAGCAGCGCGCCGAGCGTCGACGCCACCGCGAGCGAGAGCACGAAGGTCAACAGCGGGTGTTGCAGGGGGCGGCGGAGGACCATGGCGGTGTTCGCTCGCGGCCCATCATCGCGGCCCCCGATGAGGCGCGGGGGCTTCTTTTCAGCGGGCGCGCCGCGCCTTCGCCTTGCGCTTGGTCACCTTGCGCTTGGGCGCCTTGGTCTCCAGCGTGGTGAAGAGCTTGGTGAGCCCGGCGGGCGTCTGGTCGAACTGCACGCCGAGGCGCGAGTAGAGGCTCGCCTGCGGGTTGCCGGCCACCGCCCACGCCACGGTGCCCTTGAAGGCCACCTCGGTGTCGCCCATGAGGAAGTAGCCGTCGACGCGCGAGCCCGGCAGGAAGACCTGCGGCAGCTCGGCGGAGAAGCCTCCGCGGGACACGTCGGCGGTGATGGCGGGGAGCCGGCGGCCCAGCGACAGCGGGAGCCGCACGGTGCGGCGGAGCGTCGAGCGTTCAGTGGTCATGTGCGACAGGCTGTCACGGGCCTGTGGCGCGGCAAGTTTTCGCCCTTTCAGTTGAGCGCGGCGCCCGACCGGCATACGTCGTCGCCATGGTCCGACTCCTCGCGTTCTCGATGCTCTGTCTGTCCTGCGCCGCCCCCAAGGAAGCCGAGCGGCCCGCGGCTCCGGTCGCCGCGCCTGCTCCCGTCGCGCCGCCCGACGCCGGCCCGCCCGCGCCGCCGCCGCTGCCCAAGCTGGGCGCGGTGCTCGCACTGCCGCTGCAGCCCGCTCACCCTGCGCCGGTCGAGGCCGTCGCCGCTGCCACCGCCGAGAAGGCCGAGCTCGGCTACCGGCTCTTCTTCGACCCTCGCCTCTCGAAGGACGGCAGCATGGCCTGCGCCGCCTGCCACCCGCCGTCGAAGGGCTGGGCCTCGTCGGAGAAGCTCGACGCCAAGGTCGGCGGCGCGCTCAACGTGCGCAACACCCCGTCGGTGGTCGGCCTCGCCGCGCACAGCACCTTCTACTGGGACGGCCGCAAGCCCACGCTCGCCTCGGTGTGCGAGGCGGCCTGGAAGGGGCAGCTCGGCGCGGATCCGGCCACCGTGGCCGCCGCGCTCAACCAGGACGGCGTCACCCGCGCCTTCTTCCAGCGCGCGTTCCAGTCCGACGCCACCGCGGCCAACGTGCCCGAGGCGCTCGCCGCGTTCCTGCTCACCTTGAACTCCGGCAACGCGCCGTTCGACCACTTCGAGGCCGGCGACAAGGCGGCCATCAGCGCGGAGGCGAAGAAGGGCTGGGAGCTCTTCAAGAGCAAGGGCTGCGTGACCTGCCACGTGCCGCCGCTCTTCACCGACCTCGGCTTCCACCAGGCGCTCGCGCCCGGCAAGGACGAGGGCCGCAAGGACGCCACCAAGGACGAGGCCGACCTGGGCAAGTTCAAGACTCCGTCGCTGCGCATGGCCGCGCTGACGCCCCCGTACTTCCACGACGGCAGCGCGGCGACGCTGACCGAGGCGGTGGAGATGATGGCCGCCGCCAAGGGCAAGGACGAGAAGCTCAAGGCGCAGAAGCTCTCGCCGAAGGACGTGAAGGCCATCGTCGCCTTCCTCGAGTCCCTCACCGGCCAGGCGACGTACACCGAGGCGCCGCCGCCCGTGCAGTTCGCGGAGTGATGCCCGCGCCGTGAAGTGGTGGGCGTTGGTCGCGCTGCTCCTCACCGGGTGCCCTCGCGCCTCGGCGCCGACGCCCGAGGGGCCCGCCGTGGTCCTGGTCCCCGTGGTGGTGCACACGGGGAACCCGGGCTCGCCGTCGGCGGAAGCCATCGCGTTCCGACAGGGCAAGGTGTTGCTGGTCGGAGCGCTCCCGCAGGTGCTGCGCGAGGCGGGGCCGGGCGCCATCGTCGAACGACTTCCCCAGGCAGTCATCGTGCCCGGGCTCGCCGACCCGCGCGCGGACCTGGTGGGGCTCGGAGCGTCGCTCGCGCGCGCCGAAGGCGCCCCAGCCTCCGTTCCACTCACTCCGGAGCAGCAGCGGTATCGACTCAAGCTGGCGCTGGAACGCACCGCGGCGCTCGGCCTCACCTCGGTGCACCAGGTGGGAATCGACCTCGAGACCTTCAGCCTGCTCCAGCAGTGGGATGCCGTCGGCGTGCTCCCCATCCGGGTCGCGGCGCTCGCCGATGGGGCGGGGGCCTCGTGGAGCGAGTACGTCGGCCGCGGTCGCTTCGAAGGTCGTCGACTCAAGCTCGGTGCGGTGAGCCTGCCGGTCGACGGCCCGTCGGCCCTGGCACCCGCGCTGCTCGAGCAGCGCGCGCGGGCCTTCGCCGAGGCAGGGTTCGTGCTGGAGCTGGAGGCCAGCGGCGCCGCCGCGGTGTCGACGTCGCTCGACCTGCTCCAGCGCCTCGAGCGAGAGCACACGGGGCTGCGCTCGCGCATCGCGCCGGCGGCCACGGTGGGTGCGGCAGACGTGTCGCGATGCTCCGGTCGTTCGGTCACCGTGCTCGCCGAGGCGCCGTCCTCGGGCGGGCTGTGGGCGCGGCTCACCACCGCGGGGGCCCACCTCGCGCTGTCGGGCCTCACCGCGCCCCTCGAGACGCTCGCGTCCGCGCGCGGGCAGGCCCCGCCATCGCTGTCGGGGACGCAGGTGCTCGAGGCGATGACCTCGCAGGCCGCATGGGCCGAGCGTGCGGAAGATCGCCGCGGCCAGCTCGCGCCGGGGTACGACGCCGACATGACCGTGCTCTCGGCGGATCCACTCACTGCCACTCCGGCCGAGCTTCGAGCTGCCCGGGTGCTGATGACCATGGTCGCCGGCGTCGACGTCTACCGCGCTCCGGAGCTGCGATGAGCCGCGCGCGCCGCCACGCCGAAGGACACCGCAGCGGCCGCGCCGGGTGGCTGCGCGCCGCGGTGCTCGGCAGCAACGACGCCATCGTGTCCACCGCGAGCCTGATGCTGGGCGTCACCGCCTCCAGCGCCTCCCGCGAGGCGGTGCTGGTGGCCGGCACCGCGGGCCTCGTCGCCGGGGCGATGTCCATGGCGGTGGGCGAGTACGTGTCGGTCAGCTCCCAGCGCGACGCCGAGCAAGCCGACATCGCGCTCGAGAAGTCGGAGCTGGCGCAGGAGCCCGCCGCCGAGCTGCGCGAGCTCGCCGGCATCTACGAGAAGCGCGGCCTGAGCGCCGAACTCGCGCTCCAGGTCGCCAGGCAGCTCACCGAGAAGGACGTGCTCGGGGCTCACCTGCGCGACGAGCTGGGAGTCGACCCGCAGGAACTCGCTCGGCCGTTCCAGGCGGCGTGGATCTCCGCCATCAGCTTCGCCGTCTTCGCGCTCATCCCCGTGCTCGCCGCGCTCGTCGCACCGGAAGGGTTCGGACTCCACGCCATCGCGGGCGTGTCCTTCGTGTCCCTGCTGGTGCTCGGCACCCTGGGCGCGCAGCTCGGCGGCGCCCCCAAGCTCAAGGCCGCGCTGCGCGTGGGCGTCGGCGGAGCGCTCGCCATGGCCATCACCGCCGGCATCGGGAAGCTCTTCGGCGTCAGCGCCGGGTGAGGCGCCCGCAACGAGAAAGGGCAGCCACTCCCGCGGAGTGACTGCCCTCTCGTGCTGACCGCGGCGCGGTCGGCGGGCTTCAGCTGTTCGGCTTGGGGCTCACCGTCTTCTGACCGGCCTTCTTCCAGCCGGTGAGGCCGTCGGGCAGCACCGCCACGTCGGCGTAGCCGGCTTCCATCGCCCGGGCCGCCGCCATGTGCGAGGCGCCGCACATCGTGCTCGCGCAGTAGAAGACGAGCTTCTGGGTCTTGTCCGCGCCGAGCTCCTTCTCGGGCTCGAAGCTCGAGGAGCTGGTCAGCAGGATGGCGCCGGGGATGACGCCGTTCTTGGCGCGGAAGTCGGGGTTGTTGGCGTCGACGGTGCGCACCGTCTTGGCGGCCTGGAGCTTCGCGAGCTCGGAGATGGTGACCTTCTTCGGCTCCGCGGCGGCGTGCCCTTCACCGTCGCAGGCGAAGGCGGCGGCAGGCACGGCGAGCGACAGGGCGACGGCGAACGAGACGAGGGACTGCTTCATGGTGTCCTCCAAGGGGTGAAAACGACACGGCCGGCCTGCTGAATAACCAATGGTGAGCCAGACTGCATGCCGGTTTCAGCGCCGGGCGAACTTCGCGGCGCGCAGCAGCGCCTCGGCCATGGGCTGCGGATCCGCCTTGCCGGTCCCCGCCAGGGCGTAGGCGACCCCGTGGTCGGGCGAGGTCCGGGGCACCGGGAGCCCCAGGGTGACGTTCACCGTGCGGGCGAAGTCGAGCGACTTGGCGGCCACCAGCCCCTGGTCGTGGAACATCGCCAGCGCGACGTCGTACGGAAAGCGCCCCTGGCCGGCGAGCGCGAAGAGCCCGTCGGCCGCGAGCGGGCCGTGCACGTCGAGCCCGCGGCGCCGCGCTGCCTGCACCGCCGGCGCGATGACGCGCTGCTCTTCCTTGCCCAGCACGCCGCCGTCGCCCGCGTGCGGGTTGAGCCCGCACACCGCGATGCGCGGGCGCCGCCCTTCCCAGCGCTCGAGCTCGCGAGACAGCAGGGCGAGCTTCGAGACCAGCGAGCTCACCGTCAGCGCGCGGGGAACGTCCGCCAGCGCGAGGTGGTTGGTCGCCAGCGCCACCTGCAGCCGTGGGCCGCTCATGAGCATCAGCACCGGCACCCCGAAGGCCTCGGCGAGCACCTCGGTGTGGCCGGTGAAGTGCACCCCGGCGCGGGTGATGGCTTCCTTGGAGACGGGCGCGGTGCAGATGGCCTGGGCGCGGCCGGCGCGCGCGGCCTCGATGGCTGCGGTCACGTAGGCGAGCTGGGCCACGCCGCCTTCGCGCGAGGGGCGGCCGCTCCGGCGCGAGGCCGCGGGGAGCGCGCTCACCACCTGGAGCGAGCCCTTCGGCAGGTGGCGCGCGAGCGAGGCGTCTCCGAACACCAGCGGCGTCAGCGCCCGCTTCACCGCGGGCAGCCGCAGCGCGCGGGCGAGCACCTCGGGGCCGATGCCCGAAGGGTCTCCCGCGGAGATGGCCACCACCGGCCGTGCCATCGCTACTTCGTGCAGACGCCGGCGTCGGCGGAGAAGCCGCCGTCGGCCGAGAAGTAGAAGATGCGCCGGAAGAAGATGGGCTCGGTGGTCGGCTTGCTCGCCGCCGCCGCCGAGTCGTACGCCCAGATCCACTTCGCGTTGCTGGAGTTGAGGCCGAACTGGCTGAAGATGTTGCCGTACGGCGAGTCGCCGTAGTTCAGCTGCGCGACCGCAGGCGTCCAGGTGGAGTCGTCGAAGCCGAGCCGCGTCCACCCGCCGTCGTCGGACCCCGCGTCGACGCCGAGGTGCGCCTTCCACCGGTCGTCGCTGACGAAGATCTGCGGGGCGTTGGGGTCGCCGCCGTCGCCGAGCCGGAAGTCCACCAGCGCCGCGCGGTCCACGCCGCCCTGCGCGAAGTCGTTGCGCGCCTCGATGGCCACCACGTTGGGCACCGTCGGGTTGCGGTTCACCTTGATGGTGCGCACCAGCGGCGAGTTCCACGGCACGGCCTGCGTCGCCACGAAGTCGCCGTTGATGAACAGCGTGCCCTCGTCGTCGATGGACATGTAGAGCGTCGCGTCCACCGTCTCGTCGATGGGGATGCCGCACGGCGGGCCCGCGTCCACCTGGCCGGCGTCGATGCCCGCGTCCGCCCCGGCGTCCTGCGTGCCGCCGCCACTCGCACTGGAACCGCCGCCACTCGCGCTGGAACCGCCGCCGCTCGCGCTGGAACCGCCGCCGCTCGCGCTGGAACCGCCGCCACTCGCGCTGGAACCGCCGCCGCTCGCGCTGGAGCCGCCGCCGCCGCCGCTGCTGCCGCCTCCCGAGCCGCAGTTGCAGGACTGCAGCAGCACGGCCACCGCCACGGTTGCGACGATTCGATTGAACATGGTTCCGCCCTTACGCCTTCGTGTCGCAGGCGGCAATGCGCGCCGGAGGACGTGGGGTCAGGGCGCGCCGTGAGGCGACTTCGCCGTCGACTTCGCGGTCGCCGCGGGCTCGTCGAAGAGCTTGTCCTCGACCAGCGCCTGCGCGCGCAGCTCCTGCACGTACTGCTCGGTGTAGCGCTCCTGCTGACCCTTGAGCAGCCGCTCCTTGAGCTGGTCCTTCACTTCCTCGAACGGCTTCGCAGCCACCGCGCGCCGCTCGTCGACCTTGATGACGTGCCAGCCGAACTTGGTGCGGATGGGCTCGGACACGCCGCCCACCGGCAGCGAGAAGGCCGCGCGCTCGAACTCCGCCACCATCACGCCCCGGCGGAACCACCCCAGGTCGCCGCCGTCGGCCGCGCTGGGGCCTTCGCTCTTCTTCTTCGCCAGCTCCGCGAAGTCGGTGCCCGGCTTGCGCGCCTCCTCGCCCAGCGCGAGCGCCTTCTGCCGCGCGGCCTCCACCTGCTCCGCGGTCGCCTTGGGCTGCACGCTCACCAGCAGGTGGCGCGCGTGCACCTCGGCGTCACCCGAGTCGGCGTGCAGCATCTTGGCGTACTCGGCCTTCAGGTCCTCTTCCGAGACCTTCACCTTCTGCCGCACCTTGAGGTTCACCAGCTTCATGCGCGCCAGGTGCTTCTTCATGAAGGTCCGGTAGCTGCTCACCGAGTAGCCCTCGCCGAGCAGGAGCTTCTCGAAGCCCGCGTCGTCGATGCCGTTGGAGCGCTTCACGTCTTCCACCGCGAGGTCGATCTCCGCTTCCGACACGTCGAGGTTGAGCTCGTGGATCTGCGCCTCGAGCAGCTTCTCGCCGATGAGCGAGTCGAGCGCCCCCTTGAGGATCTGCTGCCGCATCGCCCCGCGCTTCTCGGCGTTGGGCTCCTGCTGTTGCAGCCGCATGAGCTCGGGGCTCGCCCGCTCCATCACCTCGGAGAGGGGGATGATTTCCCGGTTCACCACCGCCGCCACCCGGTCGACCAGCTCGGCGCGCGCCGCGAAGGGCAAGAGCGCCAGCACCACCCACAGTCGGTTCATCGTTCCTCCTGCGCCGCGGGGCCCGGCTTGCTGGTGACGGTGAGCAACACCTGGTCGTTCACCTTGATTTCCGCCTTGGCCCGCAGGGACTTCACGTAGTCCTTCTGCCCTTCTTCGCGCAGCTGGGCGAGCATCTTCTGCTCGATGCCCGGCCGCACCTCGTGCAGCTCGCGCTTCCGGGCCGGCTTCTTCTCCACCACCTTGAAGACGTGGAAGCCGTAGTCGGTGGACACCACGTCGCTCACCTGGCCCACCCCGAGCTTGAAGACCGCCTCGTCGAACTGCGGCGGCATCACGCCCCGCGCGAAGAAGCCGAGGTCGCCGCCCACCTTGCCGTCGGCCGACAGCGAGTAGCGCCGCGCCAGGTCGGGGAACTTCTTGCCCGCGAACAGCTGCCCCTGGATCCGCTTCGCGTCGTCGGGGCTCGCCACCACGATCTGCATCGCGTGCACCTGCTCCGCTTCCTGGAACTCGTCGGGGTGCTCGTCGTAGTAGCGGCGAATCGCGTCTTCCGGCACCGCGACCCGCGCCAGCACGTCGCGCTCGAAGAGCTTCTCGATGAGCAGCCGCGCCTTGGTCGACCGGGTCAGCTCCGCGCGCGTGGTCTGGCTCTGGGTGAGCGCCGCGTCGAACGACTCCGCCGGGTACTCGCTGGAGAGCGCCAGCACCCGCCGGTCGACCTCTTCCTGCGTCACCTCGATGCCGCTCTGCCGCGCCGCCTGCAACAGCAGCGTGCGCTCGATGACCGTGTCCAGGAGCGCCTGCTTGTACGGCTCCACCTGTTCCGGCGTCGGCGCCCCGCGGCCCTCGAGCGCGGTGAGCTCGCGGCCCAGCTCGCGCTCGAAGTCCTTGCGCGCGATGACCTCGCCGTTCACCAGGGCGATGACGTTGGGGTCCTGCTGCGGGCGCGCCTGCTCGGGGCAGCCCGTCACCAGCACCAGCAGCGCCAGCGCCCAGGTGCGCATCAGTGCTCCGGCCTCGCGGGAGGCACCGGCGCGTCGGGCGACGGCGGCAGGAACGGCGGCGCGCCGCCCGGGCCCATGGTGCCCGGGCCACCCTGCATGTCCACCTTGAGCTGTGCGACCACCGCGTCGTTCACCGTCACCCCGTACTGCTTGAAGAGCTCACCGAGCTGGGTCTTGTAGCGCTCCATCTTCCGCTCGTTGGTGAGGATGGACTCGATGTTCTGCTTCACCTGGTCGAGCGTGAGGTCGAGCGCCACCTGGCGGCCCTGCAGCTTGATGACGTGGTAGCCGGCCTTGGTCTCCACCAGCCGCGGCAGCACCTCGCCCACCTTGGTCAGCTCCTTCGCCGCCGCCGCGAGCTCCGGCCCGTACTGGGTGGTGAGCTCCTCGTCGGACAGGAAGCGCATGTCGCCTTCGATGGGCTGGGTGCGCGGCTCCTGGCTGTTCTCGCGCGCCAGCTTGGCGAACGCGGCGTAGTCGAGCAGCTCGAGCTTGAGCGCCGCCTTGAGCGCGCCTTCCGCCTTGGCCTTGTTCTCGGTGGTGAAGAACACGTGCGAGAGCCGGGTCATCGCCGGCTTCACGTAATCGCTCTGGTGCTTCTCGTAGTACGCCTTCACGTCCGCCTCGGGGACGGGCGGCTTCTTCTCTTCGAATTCCTGGCGGATGATCTTCTGCACCATCGCCTTCTTGAACGCGTCCACCACCTCGGGGTCGTCGGCGAGGCCGCGCTTCACCGCCTCGCGCGCCAGCACCTCGTAGCGCATCAGCGCCTCGACGAACTCCTTGCGCTGCTCCACCGTCTGGTAGCGCGCCCGGGCGTACGGGCTCATGTTGGCGAAGCGCTTCTCGAGGTCCGCCGCCGCGAAGGCGCCGCCGTTGAAGCTCACCACCGTGGGGCCGGGCGACGGCGCCGGGGTCAGCCGCACGGGCACCGTGCCTTCGGGGACGCGGTTGCTGCAAGCCACCGCGAGCACTGCCAGGAGCAGGGGAGAACGCACGCTGCGCGCGTAGCAGACGGGCCCTGGGGCGTCGAGGCCTTGGCGCGCTCGCGCCTCTGGCTTCAGCCGCGGCGCTGGTTGCGGATCCGCGCGGCCAGCTTCACCGGCGGGGTCTTCGCCTTCTTCACGGGCTTCACCTTGGCGCTCGTCGGCGCGCTCGGCTCGGCCTTCGCCGTCTCCACCGGCGCCGGGCCCTCGATGGCCTTGAGGATGCGCGCCGACAGCTCCAGCGCCTCGGTGTTGCTCGGCACGCCGCGCAGCTTCTCGTCGAGCACCACCCGCCCGTCGGCCTTGAGCACCCTGACGCCCGTGGTGGTGGTGGCCACCGTGAAGGCCGTCTCGCCGCCCTCGCAGCTCATCGACACGCAGAGCGACGGGCTCAGCTGCTCGGCGAGCGGTCCCTTCACCGCGATCGCCTCGTTCACCGCCAGAGCCGGAGCCGCCATCAACACTGCGCACAGCGCGAGGACCTTCATACCCGGAACACCGTGCATGCCACGGGCCGCCCCTGGAGAGGATTCCGGATCTGAGGTTTCAAGGACTTGGCTCGGGCGCCTGGGCTCCACCTGAGGGGAGCGCCCCACAGCTGTGGGGGTCAGACCGCCTGGGAAATCGCCAAGGTTCGCAACACTGCGCCGGCGACGAAGCCCCCGAGCCACCCCGCCAGGACGAGGCCTTTCCTGGGGTGCTCGAACTGCCGGAACCCGTAGACCACGTTGTAGACGGGGATCAGCAGCACCATGAACCCCGTGCCCACGCTGCGCTGGAAGGCGTGCCGCAGCACGAGCGCGAAGCACACCACGGCGAGCACCTGGAGCACGAGGCCGAGCAGCGCGAGCGTCACCGCGCCACCGTACGCGAGGGCCGCGCACGACGCGACGGCTTTGGTGCGCTATGAGCCGCGGTCATGTTTCGAACCCTGCTGACCTTCGCCGTGGTGGGCACGCTGGTGGGCATCGTCCTCGCAACGCTCGCCGCCCCGTCCTTCATCCGCGCCGACCTCTGCGGCTTCACCGCGGATCAGCAGACCAGCCGCCCCTGCCTCAACACCGTGCAGGACTCCACCTCGCGCCTCATCACCGCCCAGCTCACCGGCGGCGCCGTCGGCACCGGCATCGGCGTGGGCCTGGGCGTCTTCTTCATCGTCTGGCGGAAGCGCCGCGCCGCCGCGAAGGGCCAGCTCCCGCCGGACGCGAAGCCACCAGCCGGAGCTTCTCCGCCCGCGTGAGCGCCTTGAGCTTGAGCTCCCGCTTGAGCGCGCTCGACTGGTCCTTCGCCTTCGCGCTCCAGGCCAGCGCCACCGGCCGCCGCGAGCGCGTGTAGGCCGCCCCCGTGCCGGCGTTGTGCTGGGCGAGCCGCCGCTCGAGGTCGGTCGTCACCCCCGTGTAGACCGACCCGTCGGCGCAGCGGAGCATGTAGACAGTCCAGGCCAAGAGGCCGTGAAGACTACGTCTTTTCGGCACCAGAGGCCCATGACTTGCGCTCGCGACGCAATGCGTTAGACATGCCGCGTCATGAAATCACTCCCGATGGTGGTGCTGGTGCTGGTGGGCTGTGGTGGCGCGCAGACGGTGGGCGGGCTCGACGACGGGCTGCTGCCGCCCGAGTCGCTCACCGGGGCGCAGACGCTCGATGTGCGGCTGGTGCCCTTCGACATCGAGGCCCAGGTGCAGGTGCGGCGCACGCTGCACGACCCCCAGTTCGTCCCCCTGGCGCTGGGCGGCCAGGGCGGCGCGGCGCGGCTCACCCTCGACGACGGCGCGCTCACCCTGGAGAGCCTCACCGTGCGCTTCGACGACCTCGACGTGCCCGCGCAGATGCTGCCCCCCGACGGCGTGGGCTTTCGCGAGCTGCGCCTGACGCTCGAAGGTCGCGCCCGCGGGCCGCTGCAGACGCTGGGAGACACCGGCGAGCGCGAGGCGTCGCTCACCGTGGACCTGGCGCTGTCCGGCGCGCTGCGCACCGCCCAGGGCACCCAGTCGCCCTTCGACACCCAGCACTTCGCCGCGGTGCCGCTGCGCTTGTCGCTGTCCACCGCCGCGGACGGGCGCGAGGAGGTCCGGCTCAGGCTCGACCGCCGCGGCCCCACCTGGCAGTGGGCGGGACTGCTCGACACCCAGGACGTGCACCTCGCCGCCCGGGCCCTGCAAACCCCCTACGTGCCTCGCTGAAACCAGCCCGGGGCCCAGCTACACTCTCTGCCGGACGCCATGGCAGACGACCTCAACGACCGTGCCAAGGAAGTGCTGCGCGCGGTGGTGCAGGAGTTCACCACCTCGGGTGAGCCCGTCGGCAGCCAGCACCTCGCCCGCCGCGGCGACTTCGAGGTGTCGCCGGCGACGATGCGCAACGTGCTCGCCGAGCTGGAAGAGCTCGGGTACCTCGAGAAGCCACACACCTCGGCGGGCCGCGTGCCCACCGGGCAAGGCTACCGCTACTTCGTCGACTCCCTGCTGCAGCTGAAGGAGCCCACCCAGCGCGACCGCGAGCTCATCGAGCACGGCCTCGGGCAGCCCGCGGTGGAAGAGCGGCTCCACGAGGCGAGCAAGGTGCTCTACCAGCTCTCGCACCACGCCTCGGTGGTGCTGACGCCGCGCCCGTCGTCGCTGGTGCTCTCGCGCGTCGAGCTGGTGCGCCTGCGCGACGACCGCGTGCTGGCGATTCTCGTGGGGCAGGGCGGGCAGGTGCAGAACAAGCTGGTGCAGGTCGACTACCCGCTCTCGGCCGAGGAGCTGATCCGCGCCACCAATTACCTCAACGAGCTGCTCGCCGAAGGCATCCCCTTGGACGACGTGCGCGGCCGCATCTTGAGCGAGCTCGAGCAGGAGCGCTCGCGGTACGACGAGCTGGTGCGCAAGGCGCTCACCCTGGGCGCGGCGGCCACCGACGTCAGCTTCAACGAGCGCGTGCTCATCGAAGGCACCGGCACCTTCCTCGAGGCGCCGGAGCTGGTCACCGACGTCAAGCGCATGCGCGCGCTCTTCAAGGCGCTCGACGACAAGCACAAGCTGCTGTCGCTGCTCGACCGCGTGCAGCGCGGGCGCGAGATGCAGATCTTCATCGGCGCCGAGAGCGAGTTCTCCTCGCAAGGCGACGTGGCGGTCATCGCCACCCCGTACGGCCACGGCGACTCCGTGGTGGGCACCGTGGGCGTCATTGGGCCCACGCGCATGAACTACCAGCGCGTGATTCCCCTGGTGAACCTCACCGCCCAGGTGCTCTCGCGCGCGCTCGACGAGAAGTGAGGCGCCTCACCAGCGCTGGTGCAGCACCGGCCCGAAGCGCGCCCTGAGCAGCCGCGCCGCCGCGTCGCGCACGAACTCGGGCCGCAGGTCCACGCTCAGCTCGCCGAGCGCCTCCAGCGCCGGGTTCTCGCACAGCGCCCGGGTGACCTCCGGCGAGAGCACCAGCGCGTGGAGGTTGAGCGTGCGCAGCCCGGCCAGGAAGGGGCTCTTCGCCAGGGTGAGCAGGCCGCGCTCGCCCGCCTTGGTGCCGCCGAGGTCGAGCGTGTGCAGCTGCGCGAGCGCGGGATTCCCGGCGAGCGCGTCGAGGCCGTCGCTGCCCAGCGGGTTCCAGGTGAGCGACAGCGCCCGCACCGACGGCGGCAGGTGGGCGAGCAGCGGCGGCACCGCCCGGGCGTCGAGGCCGTTCACGCCCAGCTCCAGCACCTCGAGCCGCGGTGCGCGCAGCGTCTCGAGCAGCTGCTGCACGCCGGCGTTGCCCAGCGCGTTGCTGGCGAGCTTGAGGTGGGTGAGCCCTTCGGGGAGCGCCGCGGTGAGCGGCGCCACGTCGGCCGCGACCAGCCGGTCGTGGTGGGCGCTGAAGTGCGTGAGGCCCGAGAGCGGCATGCGCAGGAGCGCCCGCAACCCTTCGCCGCCCATGTCGCAGTGAGAGACGTCGAGCACGCGCAGCCCGGGCGCGGCGAACTCGCCCAGGGCACGGAAGCCGGCGCCGCCCAGCCGGAAGTTGCCCGCCAGCTCGAGCGAGGTGAGGCCGTCGAGCGCGTGCGACCGGGCCAGCGTGCGCGCCCCGCTCGCCGACAGCTCTCCCGACAGCGACAGCGCGCGCAGCTGCGGCGCCCAGGCCTGGCGGCAGAGCACCTCCACCTCGCGGTCGCCCGCCGTGGAGCGCAGCGAGAGCGAGCGCAGGCCCTTCAGCCGCAGCCTGGGAATCGGAATGAAGAGCCGGTCGGCGCTCAGCGCGAGCGTGTGGAGCTCCGGCGCGCCGCCCAGGCCTTCCAGCGACAGCAGCTCCTCCGGCGGCAGTCCGATGAACTCCAGGCGAGAGAGCGGGGGCAGCCGCGCCACCACGTCGGGGATGCCGGCCTCGAAGGCGTCGTTGGTGAACGCGGTGAGCGCGCGCACCGGGTGGTCCGGGAAGAGCGGGGCGTGCCCCGGCGGCAGCTCCGCCCGCTCACCCACGCGCAGCGTCTCCACGAAGCCCCTGGTGAAGGTCTGCGACTCGCCCATCGGGCCCAGCGGCGGCGCCCAGCTCGCCTCGTGCTCGCGCAGGAGCTCGGTGGCCCGCGCCTCGAGCCGCGCGCGCTCCGGGCTCACCGGCAGGGTCGACGACCGGAGCTGCACGTGGATGAGCTCGCCGCGAACGTCGCCCAGCTCCACCAGCGCATCGGCGTACAGCCGCCGCCACTCGTCGTCGTCGGGCGAGCGGAGCACCTCGGCGAGGAGCGCCTGGGCGGTGGTGGCCACGGACTCGAGTCTAGACCGCCTCCGAGGGCGCCTCCGCGGATCCGAAAGCTCGCCGGGCCTCCCACCCGGTGGCACCATCGGTGGCACCCCAGGTCCGCGGCTCACGCCAGCGGTCCGCGGAGCGCGACCGGTGCTCTTTCCCACCATCGACTACGCCCTCTTCTTCCTCGTCGCCTTCGCGGTGGCGTGGGGACTGCGCGGCCTGCACCAGGCACGCAAGGGCTTCCTGCTCCTCGCGAGCTGGGTCTTCTACGGTTTCGCCGACTGGCGCTTCGTCCCCCTGCTGGTGCTGGTCAGCCTCCTCGGAGGCGTGGTGGCGATGGCGCTGGAGCGCACCACGCGCCCCGGGCTGCGCAAGGCGCTGGTGGCCTTCGCGGTCGCGGCGAACCTGTTGCTCCTGCTCGTCTTCAAGTACCTGAGCTTCGCCGCTGCCTCGCTCCTGTCGGGGCTGGAGGCCTTCGGGCTCTCCCCCGGTCCGGTGCACCTGCCCGAGCTCGCCTTGCCGGTGGGCGTGTCCTTCTTCGCCTTCCACGCCATCTCGCTGGTGGTCGACGCCTACCGCCGCACCATCCCGGTGCCGGTGCGGCTCCTCGACGCGCTGCTCTACGTGGCCTTCTTCCCCCAGCTGGTCGCGGGTCCCATCCTCCGCGCGTCGAGCTTCCTGCCCCAGCTCGCCGCGCCGGCGCGCGCCCCCCTCGACGTTCCCCGCGCGCTCGAGCTGCTCGCGGTGGGCCTGGTGAAGAAGGTGCTGGTGGCGCAGGTGCTGGGCACCCACCTCGTCGACCTCGTCTTCGAGGCGCCCGGGGCGCACGCGCCGCTCGAGGTGCTGCTCGGCATCTATGGCTACGCCGCTCAGATCTACTGCGACTTCTCGGGCTACTCCGACCTCGCCACCGGCTCGGCGCTGCTGCTCGGGTACGAGTTCCCGCTGAACTTCGACGCGCCGTACCGCGCCCAAAGCCCTCAGCAGTTCTGGCGGAAATGGCACATCTCGCTGTCGAGCTGGCTGCGCGACTACCTCTTCATCCCGCTCGGCGGCTCGCGACGGGGCAGCACCAGCGTCAACCTGCTCATCACCATGGTGCTGGGCGGGCTGTGGCACGGCGCGGGCCTCACCTTCCTGCTCTGGGGGCTGCTCCACGGCGTGGGGCTGGTGGTGCACCGCGCGTGGGCCCAGGCGGGCGGCGCGGTGGCGCGGCTCCGGAAGACCCGGGGCTGGGCGGTGGCGGCGGTGGTGCTCACCTTCCACTTCGTCTGCCTGGGCTGGGTCTTCTTCCGCGCGCCGACCTTCCCCGCCGCGCTCGACGTGCTGGCCGCGCTCGTCCACCCCGGGCCGGCGCACTCGCTGCCGCCGGTGCTCGCGCTCCTGGTGCTCGGCGCGCTCCTCGGGCCGCTGGTGCCCGCCTCGGCGCGGGAGCGCTGGCGCAGTGGCTTCAGCCGCTGGCCGCTGGTCGCCCAGGGCGCCGCCGCCGCGCTGGTGGTCTGGCTGGTCGATGCGCTCGGCCCCCGCGGCATCGCCCCCTTCATCTACTTCCGCTTCTAGATGGCCTCCGCCCCTCCCGAGAGCGCCGACACCATCGGCGCGGCGCTCACCCGGCTCGCCGAGGCCGGCCCTCCGGCGCCTGCGCAGCGCTCGCGCGAGTACCGGGTGCGCGACGTCGCGCTCCTCCTCGCCGTCTGGGCGGTGCTCCTGCTCGCCTTCGACTCCCGCGCGGTCCTCACCTGGGTGGAGCGCCTCGACGTCGGCCCCGCGCAGGACGCCTGGCTGTCCGTCGTGGCGCCGCTCCACGCCGCGCTGGAGCGCGCGGGCCTCACCGCGCCGCGGGAGACGGCGGTGGCCGCAGGCGAGCGCGCCGGCGCCTGGCTCGGCGTGGCCGAGGATCCGCTGCTCCAGGGGGGGTGGGCGAGCGGCCCGGGCGAGCCCGCGCCGGCGCTCGCGCCCCTGCCGCCCGACGCGCTCCCCGAGGACGAGCTGCCGCTCCCGGTGCCGTCGCTCGCGCCGCCGGTCCTCACCCCCGAGCCGGAGCCCGACGCTGACCCGCTCGCGAGCCCCGACGAGGTGGCGCCGAAGGGGCTCGCGGTGCTGCTGGTGGGCGACTCGCTCATCGCAGGGAGCTTGGGCGCGCACGTCACCCGCGCGCTGGCCCGCGACCGGCGGCTCAAGGTGGTGCCCGCGTACCAGACGGCCACCGGCCTCTCGCGGCCCGACGTCTTCGACTGGATGAAGGTGCTCCCGCCGCTCCTCGAGCGCGAGCGGCCGGCGCTCGTCGTCTGCTCCTTCGGCGCCAACGACGCCACCAACATCCGCACCGAGCACGGCACCGTGGTCTTCGCCGAGGCGGGCTGGCGTCAGGCGTACCTGGGCCGCGTGCTGGCGATGATGCGGCAGCTCACCGCCGGGGGCGCCCGGGTGCTGTGGCTCGGTCTGCCGCCGATGCGCGACGCCAACTTCTCGGAGAAGGCCCAGTACTTGAACCGCATCTTCGCCCAGGCGGCGCGGCAGGTCCGCGGCGTGGAGTACCTCGAGCTGTCGATGCTCATCGCCGACAAGCAGGGCGAGTACGTCACCTTCCGGCGCAGCCCCGGAGGCGCGCTGGTGCGCTACCGCCTCGACGACGGCGTGCACTACGCGCCGGCCGGTGCGTCGGCCATCGCCCGCTGGGTGGTGGACTGGATCTACGAGCGCGGGCGCGGGCTCTTGCGGCGGCCCCGGCGCGGCCGGCTCACGGCGCTGCGAGGCGCAGCACCGCGTCGGCGGCGTCGTCGAACCAGCGCGCCTCCACCGTCGCGGTGACGAACACCCCCGCGCCCTTGGGCACCGCGGTGGTGACCCGGCACGGCGCGCTCTTCTGCTGCGCCTCGCTCCAGACCTCGCACCGCCACTCCGGCGTCGGCGTGAGGCCCGCCACCTGCGCCTTGGCGTAGGCCTCGAAGTACGGAATCGAGCCCACCACCTCCCCCTGCTTCACCTGCGCGCCGGCTTCCTTGCGCGTCGCCAGGAGCCCCACGTTGGCAGCGGTGAGGTTCGCGCTCCCGGCCGCGCCGGTCACCGTGCCCACCACCTCGCTCTTCTTCACCCGCTGATCCACCGCCGCCTTCCACGCCAGCACGCCGTCGGCCGGCGCGACGAGGTCGCCCATGTTGACGCGGCCTCGCTGCGAGATGCGGAACGAGGCCCAGCCCGCAGCGTCGCCCGGCGGCGGGCGGGCCGTGCCGGCGTCGACCGGGCGCGGAGCTCCCGCGTCCA
>JAIBBQ010000375.1 GCA_019694595.1 Myxococcaceae bacterium | reverse complement strand
GTCACCAGGTTCTTGCGGATGCTGTCGAGCACCGGCGCCTTGTCGGCCGCGGCGCCGAGCGCCGGGCTCTTCTTGCCCGCGAGGTAGGTGCCCAGCTCGGTGGCGAAGGCCGCCGCGTTGGGCCCGGTGCGCTGCGCGTCGAGCTCGGTGAGGAAGGGCTCGAAGGTCTGCTTCTTGAGCAGGCCCGCGGTCACCTTCACCGGAGAGGCGAAGGCGGCGTCGTCCATCGCCTTGAGCTGGTTCATGCCCACGCCGATCGACTGCAGGAGGTCGGTCTTCTCCTTGCCGTCGGCCATGGCGACGATCTTCTTGGCGTACGCGGTGTAGCTCGCCGGGTTGCCCACGGTGACGCCGCTGGTCGCGGTGTTCGCTTCCGCCCGCGCCATGAAGCTCGCCACCGCCGCCTTCTGGCGGAAGAAGTCACGCACGTCGTTGGCGTTGCCCGCGTCGCGCACCGCCTTGTCGGTGGTGCCACCGATGTTGCGCTGCAGGTCGTCGATGCTCTGCGAGAACGCGTCGTAGGTGGTGCGAATGGCGTCGGCCACCGCGCGCTGCAGCTTCACGTCGGCCTTGGTGGTGACCGGCTTGCCGGGCCAGAGGCGGTCGATGAGCGCCTTGTCCACGGTGACGTTGGGGTCGACGGCCTTGAGGCCCGCCGTCGCCGCCTTGACGATCGCCGAGCGGTCGAGCAGCGCCCCCACCTGGGTGAGCAGCTGCGCCTTCGACGGCTGGTCGCCCGAGGCCGCGAAGTCGGGCGCCGCCTGGATGAGCGCCTGCAGCTGCGTCAGCTTGGGCTCGCCCGCCTCGTTGAAGCCCTTGAGCAGGTTCGACTGACTGGTCTCGTTCAAGTGGAACCGGCCGCGGATCTGCCGCACCACCGCGCCCACCTCGAGCGCGAGCACGTCGGTCTCGCCGCCCACGTTCTGGGTCAGGCCGGCCTGCACCGCGGCGCGGTGCACCGCGACCGCCGCCGGCGCCATCTTGCCCTGGTTGGGCCAGCCCGGCCCGAGGCGGCCGGTGGCCGCGACCTCGCCCACGTGCTCGATCATCTCGTGGGTCACGCTGTCCGAGCGGCTGTCGACCTTCTGCGCGTGCTTGTTGCCGTCCTCGTCGATGTGGGTGCCGAACTTCGCGCCCACCAGCTGCCGGGTGCCGTCGGTCTCGGTCTGGTCGCTGCCGTAGCGAATGCGGTCGCGCTCGCTGATGCCCGCGTCCTTCAGTTCCTTGGTCAGCTTGCCGGTCTCGAGGTCCTTCTTCGCCATCACCGCGTCGAAGAAGAAGTCGCGGCCCACCGCCACGCGCGGCTGCCCGGAGTTGGGGCTCACCTCGAGGCTGCGGTAGTCGAGCGAGAAGGACACGTACGGGTTCGCGCGGCGCAGCGCGTGGGAGTCGCTGTCCCAGGTCATCTCGTCGAGCGGAATCTGCCCCACGGTGAGCCCCACCGCCGACTTCGGGCGCTGCAGGTCGTTGAGCGCGTCGGTGGCGAGCGAGACCACCTGCGCCTTCGACAGGCCGGTGATGACGCGGGTGGCTTCCACTTCCTCGCCGTCGCGGCCGTAGGTGGCCGGCGCGTTGCGCATCGTCTCCGCGCTCATGTGCGGAATGGTCGAGAGGTCGAGGCCGGTGGGCGCGCGCGTCTGCAGGGTGACGCCGTCGACCACCATGGTCGCTTCGGGCTTCTTCTTCGCCGCGATGCCGAAGTCGGTGGTCACCGACGAGCCGTAGTTCGCCATCTTGCCGTCGTCGACGCCGAGCGCCTTCGACAGCTTGCTGCCCTTGGAGAAGTCGAAGCGGTCGCCCTTGGCCACCTTGGCCTCGGGGCTGACGATGTCGTCGAGCGCCTGCATCAGGTCGCTCACGTAGGACTTCGCCGCGAACGCCGGGTTGGGCGCACCGGCCGGAGGGGGCGTGGTCGGAGGCGTGGCCGCGGCCTTGGCGAGCGCCGCCACCGCTTCCTTGAGCTCGGCGGCGTTGCGCACTTCCTTCGCCTGCCAGCCTTCGCCGACCTTGACGGTGACGCCCTTCTTCTCGAGCTCCGCGCCCACGGCGTCGAGCCACGCAGTGCGGTCGGACTTCCTGAAGAGGTCCGGCTGGAACTGCACGCCCCGCTTGATGTTGATCGACGACATTCGTGCCCCCTGGTGGCAGGAAAAACCTGTCTTGGTAACCCTTTACCCCACCCAGGTGTGCAACGGCCAGGCGGGGACCCGCCGCGTGAATCCTCGCGGAATCGCTGGGGTTCAGCCGGCCTTCGACAGCGCCCTGATGTCCTCGACCTCGAGCTCCGTTTTGGGGGCCCCGGACTTCACCGCGTTGAACATCGCCTTCGCCACGTCCGACAGCTCGAGGCCGGGAAAGAAGAGGTTGAAGACCGGGTAGAGCACCAGGAGCACGCGGAAGAGCGTCTTCACGTTCTTCTGGCCCGCGACCGGCTTCATGAGGCCGGGCCGGAAGTTGTACACGCCCTTGAAGGGGAGCTTCTTGAGCGCGTTCTCGGCCTTGCCCTTCACCCGCGCCCACATCACCCGGCCCTGCTCGGTGCCGTCGGTGTGCGCGCCGGAGACGTGGCAGAGCACCATGCCGGGGTTGAGCTTCACCAGCGCCTGCGCGAAGCCCAGCGGCGTCTCGTAGGTGACGACCGTGTAGTCCGCCTCGTTCATGCCCGCGGAGCTGATGCCCGCGCAGTACAGACACCCGTCGAAGCCCGTGAGCTGGTCGGCGACCTTCGAGAGGTCGCGGAAGTCGGGCACCAGCACCTCGGTCAGCTTGGGGTGGGTGTGGCCCGACGGCTTGCGAGAAACGGACACCACCTTCTCGACCGCGGGGTTCGCAAGGCTCGCGAGGAGCACGCCTTCGCCGACCATGCCGGTGCTGCCCGTGACGATGAGCTTCATGGTTCGGACCTTGTCATCTGCGCGCCCCCGCGCAACGCAAATGGGGCCCACGGGCAGAGCCGGTCGGCGCGGCGCGCTAGACTGGAAGAATGGCGCCCCTGGTGCTCGGCGTGTTCCTCGCGGCGACCCCCGCCACGCCCGGGCAGATCGTGCACCGCCTCTTCGTCGAGGCGCAGCGCAGCAGCGAGGCGGCCTCCCCCGACCCCGGGCGCCTCGCCGCGGCGGTCTTGCGCGACTTCGACTTCGAGGCGCTGACCCGGGCGGCGGTCGGCCCCGACTTCTCCGCGTTGTCGGCGCGCGACCAGACGGAGCTCTCGGCGCTGCTCGGCCGGGTGGTGGCGCACGCCTTCGCGCGCCGGGTTCTCGCGCGCCCCGGCCCGCCACTCGCGGTGTCCGTCGGGACCGTGGCCATCGACGGCGACGTCGCGCGGGTCGACGCCACGCTCGCGCAGGGGGGCGATCGGTACGCGCTCACCGCGCACCTCACCCGCCCGGGCCCGGCAGGCGCGTGGAAGCTCGTCGACCTGGTGAACGACGGGAGCTCGGTGGTCGAGACGTACCGCAGAC
>JAIBBQ010000133.1 GCA_019694595.1 Myxococcaceae bacterium | reverse complement strand
GCCGCCCGACGCGGAACTCCCGCCGCCCGACGCGGAACTCCCGCCGCCCGACGCGGAACTCCCGCCGCCCGACGCGGAACTCCCGCCGCCCGACGCGGAGCTCCCGCCGCCCGACGCGGAACTCCCGCCGCCCGAGGACATCGCGCTCCCGCCGCCCGATGCCCCGTCGCCTCCTCCCGAGCTGCCGACACCTGGAGATCCTCCGCACGCGGCGACCACGGTGCAGAGCATGATCAGTCGCAGCGAGAGGCCGGCGTGGTGTGCGGTCATGTGTCCCCCAGAAAGCGAAGGGACGATTTTGAATCGAGTGCGCGGCCGTCACAAGCCTCGAACGTCTTCGACGGCCTCGTAGTCCTGGGAGGAGCGGACCAGCCCCTTGTTCATGAGAATCGGGGACGGAGGCGGCGGGGGCAACAGCCACACCTGTGCGCGTCCGAAGGTGCGCCCGAGCACTCCCTCGGCGCCAGGCGCGTGTTTGTCGAACAGCCCGGCGAGCGCTCCCGCGACGAGGCCGAGCGCCAGGCACGCCGCGGCGGCCACGCTCGCGACGAGCCGCTGCCGCACGCGCCGCCAGCCCACCGGGCAGTCCTTGGTCAGCACCGTGCCGTCGGGGCGCGCGAAGATGCGCACGCACAGCGTGCCCTGGTCGCGCTCCACCAGCCGGCGCGCCTCCTCCAGCGAATAGCCGCGCAGGTTGTAGACGTTCTTCTGGCACGCGCCGCAGAAGCGGATCCGCTCGTCGCCCTTCATGTCGTCCCACGAGGCGGCACAGGGGCTGGCGATGGAGAGCTTCAGGGGCGCGCGGGGCATGGAGACATCAGACCTGGCGCCGGGGAGCCGCCGCATCCGCCGGTTGACGGATCATCCTCCCGATGACCGACCCCCGGGCTCGCCACCGGGACTGCGCGGCGAAACCTCCGGGATTCGGACTGATTCTCCAGCGTTTCAGCGTGGCCCGGCCGCCGCACCACCGCCGACGCGTTTGCATCCCGGGCACCGTCTCGTTCCTCCGTCGCCCGGATAACGACTGTGACGCTCCGCCCTCGCCAATGCGCTCCTCTCCTTTCAAGACCTTGCTGTGCTGCGCCCTGGTGCTCGCCGCGCTGACGGCCTGCGATGAGCGCCCGCCGGTGGTCGCCTCGCCGCCCGCGACGGACACCCAGGCGCTCGATGAAGCCCCCGAGGTCCTCGTCGCCACGCCGGCCGCGCCCGCCCGCCTCGAGACCTGGGCGCTGCGCCACCTGAGCCCCGAGTCCCGCGAGGCGGCCCGGCTCGCTCCGGTGCCGCTCCTCGTTCCTCCGCAGCCGCGCCTTCTCGCCGGCATGGTGGTCAGCGCCGGAGAGCACTTCGTCGCCTTCCACGCCGCGGCCGACGGCCTCACCTGGACGCTGCACGGCACCCGGCTCGCCTACCGCTACCCGGAGCTCGCGCCCGTCGAAGGTCCCGACGCCATCCGCGGCACCTGCGGCTTCCTCGGCCAGGAAGAAGGCACCTGGTCCGCCACCTGGCTCGAGGGCGGCGTCGCCTACTCGCTCGACCTGGAATGCTCGGTGGCCGCCGATGCGCGCTGCGCGGACGCCTCCACCGTGGCTGCACTCGCGGAGTCGCTCGTCGCCGTCACCCGCGGAGCCGGCCGATGACGCGCGTCCTGCTCGTCGCCGCTGCCGCACTCGCGGGCTCCGCCGTCGCCGCGCCGTTCACCTACCAGCCGCCCGGCACGCTCAAGCCCAACGCCGGCACCGGGCGCGTCGACTACCGCGTCTACTCGCCGAACATGCGCTTCCCCATCAAGAGCGCGCCCGCCTACGCCGGCTCGATGGTCTACGGCTACGGCGGCCTCTACGGCCCCGGCGGTTCGGCCTGCGACGCGCGGAACTTCAGCTACCCGTGGACCGACAACTATTGCGAGAAGCGGCAGTGGAACGTGCCGCTGTGCCCGTCGGGCATCGGCCACCAGGGGCAAGATGTGCGCGCCGCCTCGTGCGTGAAGGAGATTCACCCCACCGTCGCCGCTGCCGACGGCACCATCACCAGCATCGGCACGTACATCCTCTACCTCGCCGCGGCCGACGGCACCGTCTACCGCTACGGGCACATGGGGAAGCTCAAGGTGCGCGTCGGCCAGAAGGTGAAGGTGGGCGACGAGCTGGGCATGGTGTCCAACGAGTTCGGCGGCACGCCCACCGGTGTGCACCTGCACTTCGACATCAAGCAGAACATCGCCGGGCTCGGCCTCACCTTCGTGCCGCCCTACCTGTCGCTGGTGAAGTCGTACGAGCGGCTCCTGGGCATCGTCGTCGTTCCGCCCAAGCCCGATGCCGGCACCACGGTCGACGCGGGCCGCCCCGATGCCGGGCGCGCCGATGCGGGCAGGGCGGATGCCGGCAGGGCAGACGCGGGCGCTCACGACGCGGGGCGCGTCGACGCCGGCCTGCGCGACGCTGGCGTGCCCGACGCGGCCGTCGAGCTCGACGACGCCGGCACCGAGCTGCCCATCGACTTCGACGCGGGCGTGGACGACCCGGACTTCGAAGGCGTGCTCCCCGACGGCGGCTCCATCGCCGAGCCCTTGCCCGAGCTGGGCACACCCGTCTCGTCCGGCTGTGGCTGCTCGGCCGGCTCGCCCGTGCTGTCGTTGACGATGCTGCTCGGCTGGGCGCTGCGGCGCCGTCGCCGCTGACCTCTAGCGAACCGTGGGCGTCATCCGGTAGCTCAGGCGCGCGCCCGCGGGGGCGAACGGGCCGGTGCCCTGCGGGTGCAGCTCCTTGCCGCCGGCGACGATGAACGCCGAGAAGCCCGACTGCTCCACGTCGCGGATGAGGCGGTCGCCCAGGTACAGCGAGTGGCTCGGGAACGCGCTGGAGTCGATGGTCACCGTCTGCGTCTTGGTGCAGCAGACCTCGCTGGTCACGATGGTCCAGATGAAGGGCGCGTCGAAGTCGAAGGCCACCTTGCCCAGCCGGCGCATCGTCTCGTTGATGCGCGAGGCGTGCTTCGCGGTCGCCTTCACGCAGGTGCCGCCCTGGGTCAGCTCGCTGGTGAGGCCGGTGGTGAAGCCCGCGGTGCTGGTCCACGCCTCGCCGGAGACGAACTTGCCCAGCTCCGGAGTGTAGCCGCCGCTCCACTCCTCCGACGGCGTGGTGCGCGCGGTGACCTTGCCGTCGACGCAGGTGACGCTCTGGCCCCACACGTGGGAGACGCCGCGGTACTGCTTGCCCTGCAGGTACGTCTGCCAGCTCGAGGCGGTGAAGCTCGTCGGCGGCAGCGGGTTGGCGCTCTTGAGCAGCTGCGTCACCGCGGCGCTCATCGCCTGGATGCGGAACCAGTTGTGGGAGACGTTGGGGTTCGACTTGAGGTCGTCCATGTACGTCTCTTTGTCGAACGCCGCGATGTAGCCGAGGTACTTCACGTCGAGCCCCTCGAGCTTCCAGGTGCCGCCGAGGTTCGAGGTGACCGCGTCGTTCTCCCCGTCTTCACCGCTCACCGTGGCCTCCATCGGCCCGCAGGCGAAGAGGGCGCAGCTGGCGGCGACGGCGAAGGACAGGCGGACGTTCAAGGACATGGGGGCTCGCTCTTCAGCACGGCCCCGGAGAAGTCCGGGAACCGTGAGGGGCGCGCCTGTACCCCAGATGCCTCAGCGATTGGAAGGACCGCGGGCGACGTCAGTCCTTCGCCTTGGCCCAGGAGTCCTTGAGCGGCACGGTGCGGTTGAAGACCAGCGCGCCCGGCTTGGAGTCGAGGTCCACGCAGAAGTAGCCCACGCGCTCGAACTGGAAGCGCTCGCCCACCGCGGCCGCGCCCAGCGAGCGCTCGAGCTTGGCGTCCTTGAGCAGCTCGAGCGAGCGGGGGTTCAGGTGGTCCAGGTAGTTGCCGGCGGCCGCGTCGGGGTCTTCCACCTTGAAGAGGCGGTCGTAGAGGCGGACCTCGGCCGACACCGCGTGCGCCGCCGACACCCAGTGCAGGGTGCCCTTCACCTTGCGGCCGTCGGGCGAGTCGCCGCCCTTGGTCTTGGGGTCGTACGTGCAACGCAGCTCGGTGATGGCGCCGCTCGCGTCCTTCACCACCTCGGTGCAGGTGACGAAGTACGCCGCGCGCAGCCTCACTTCCTTGCCCGGGGCGAGGCGGAAGAACTTCTTCTCCGGCACTTCCTGGAAGTCGTCGGCCTCGATGTACAGCGAGCCCGAGAACGGCACCTTGCGCGTGCCGGCCGATTCGTCTTCGGGGTTGTTCACCACGTCGAGCTCTTCGACCTGGCCCGCGGGCCAGTTGGTGATGGTCACCTTCAGCGGGCGCAGCACCGCCATGCGCCGCGGCGCCGAGGCGTTGAGGAAGTCGCGCACCGTGGCCTCGAGCCGGCCGACGTCGATGACCGACTCCTGCTTGGTGACGCCGATGTCTTCCCAGAACTTGAGCAGCGCCTGCGACGGGATGCCGCGCCGCCGCGCCGCGGAGATGGTCGGCATGCGCGGGTCGTTCCAGCCTCGTACGTGGTTGCCTTTCACCAGCTCGAGCAGCTTGCGCTTGCTCATCACCGTGTAGGTCAGGTTGCCGCGGGCGAATTCGATCTGCTGCGGGTGGTGAATGCCCAGCGCGTCGAGGAACCAGTCGTAGAGCGGCCGGTGGTTCTCGAATTCCAGCGTGCAGATGGAGTGGGTGATGCCTTCGAGGCTGTCTTCCAGCCCGTGCGCCCAGTCGTAGCTCGGGTAGATGCACCAGGTGTCGCCGGTGCGGTGATGGGGCGCCTTCACGATACGGTACATCACCGGGTCGCGGAGGTTGATGTTGCCCGAGGTCATGTCGATCTTCGCGCGCAGCGTCTTCGCGCCCGCGGGGAACTCGCCCGCGCGCATGCGGCGCAAGAGGTCGAGGTTGTCCTTCGGCGAGCGGCCGCGGCCCGGGCTGTCCTTGCCCGGCTTGTCGAAGGTGCCGCGGTACTCCGTCATCTGCTCGGGGGTGAGCTCGCAGACGTAGGCCTTGCCCGCCTCGACGAGCTTCTCGGCCCAGGCGTACATCTGCTCGAAGTAGTCGGAGGCGAAGTGGATCTTCTCGCCGAAGTCGGCGCCCATCCACCGCACGTCGTCGACGATGGAGTCGACGTACTCCTGGTCTTCCTTCGCCGGGTTGGTGTCGTCGAAGCGCAGGTTGAACTTGCCGCCGTTGGCCTTCGCCAGGCTCGAGTTCAGCCAGATGGACTTGGCGTGGCCGAGGTGAAGGTAGCCGTTCGGCTCCGGCGGGAAGCGCGTGTGCACCTTCCCGCCCCACTTGTTGCTCGCCAAGTCGGCGTCGACGATGTCCTGGATGAAGTGGCGGGGCTTGTCGCTCATGGCGCGCGGGCTTCTAGCAGGGGATGACGCACGGCGCCGTGGATCCGGACAGGGTGGGCGTCAGAAACAGGGGGGAGCGCAGAAATACCCCGCGTCGGTGCGCTCGCACCTGTCGCTCGAGCAGTCGGAGTCGATCGAGCACGGAGCCCCCACGGCGACTCGCGGAGCACAGCGTCCGTCGATACACGCGCCGCCCGGGCAGGGGTAGCCCGTGAGACAGGCGTCACCGTGCCCAGGGAGCCGATGGCACCGGTGGTCGATGCCTCCGTCGAGCGACGCACACACCAAGAACGGTGCCGAGCACCCCCCCTCGGAGCAGGCCAGGCCTTCCTCGTTCGGGGGAACGATGCACGTGCCCGCATCCCTGTCGCAGCGCAGAGGGTAGCTGCACCCAGTGGCACAGGTACCGACGCTGGAGACGGGTCGGCAGCTTCCGCGCGGCGGCACCGGAAAGGCTTCGAGCACCGAATCATCCGCAGCACGGCACAGCGCGGCACCTGCACATTCTGAGGAGCGTGCGCACTCGGCTCCGGCGTCCAGGGTGAAGGAATGAATCACGGTGCAGACTCCGCCGCTGCAGCGCGCCCCTGGTGAGCCGCACCCATCCAGCCGGTCGTAGTGGCGAATGTCGTCGAGCCGACCGCCGATCGTGCAGGGCTCTCCATCCGCAAGGTACGGCCGGCAACGCCTCCCAGTGCCGGCATCCTCGCCAGCCGGAGCACACCACCCGCGTTCGCCACAATCTTCCTGACGAAGACAGGGCGCGTCGGTCGCCTGCGGACCACAGAGTGCGATGCCTCCATCGAGGAGCTCTGCACTGACGCAGGCTCGCGAACGGCAGGCCCTGTCCAGACCGTCGCACGCTGCTCCAGCGTCAAGGAGTGGGAGGCAGCGGGGAACGCCACCATCGGCCGGATTGCGAAGCGGATAATACGCGGTGAGCGGGTTGCACTCGCGAGCGTCGATGGCCTCGCCGGGCTCCAGGTACGGGGTGCACACCTGACACGTGTTGGGCTGCTTGGTCGTGCAGCTGCCGACCAGGCAGGTCCCGCCCTGGCATGGGTCGCCGAGGTGCCCCTTCGCCTCCAGCAAGTACCTCCAGTCACACTCGAACGGATAGGCCTGTTGCGGGGCGAGGCACGGGTAGCGGTCGATGGCGGCAAGACAGGCGGCTGCCCCAGCATCGGAGATTCCGAGTGCTCCGGCGCGGAGCAGCGCTGGTCCTGTGGCTGGGGGCGGTGACACGGCGGCGATGCACCTCTCGAGTGAGGTAGGTGCCGTTGGCCAGCAGCGCAGAAACGCCTCGCACTGCTTGCGCACGAAGATTCCAAAGAAGTCCTCTGGCGGCACACTCGCGTCCGGTGGACCGCCGTCGGGAGCGCCACCCCCGGGCTGGGCTGAACCACCGGCCGCACCGCCCGCCGCACCGCCCGCCGCACCGCCCGCCCCACCGGGCGAGCCAGTTCCACCCCCCGAACCGCTCGAGCCCGAAGGGCTGCACGAAGAGCAGCCGGTCGAGATTCCGCTCAGTCCCAGGACCAGGACTGTGATGCAGGCGAGGCGCACAGCGCGAGTCTGTACGTCTTCGTCAGCGACGTCGAACACCCGCGCCGACAGCGCAGGAGTCCACCCTCAGAGGCAGGCGGCCTGGCACTCGAAGCCGCCGTCGCCGACCGGGTCACACCGGCCCGACACGCACTCCTTGTTCTGGAGGCAACGCGTCCCGTTGCTCTGCGGCGGCTGGCACGTGTTCGCGACGCAGGCGCCCGTGTGGCAGGGCAGCTGGTTCGTTTCGCAGGTCTGGCCGGTGGCGCGCTCGCGCTGGCAGGTGAGGGTGCCCGGCGAGAGGTAGTCGCTGCAGATGAGGCCCGACGGGCAGGGGCCCTGGTCGAAGCCGCAGCCGCCGTCTTCCACCGGCACCGGCTTGCAGCTCGACAGGCCGACCACGCAGGTGAGCCCCGCGTTGCAGCCCGAGTAGCCGGGGCAGCCGCCGTCGAACCCGCGCAGCGGAGCGCAGGTCCCGGTGCGCACCGCCGCGCCGCCGTCGTCCAGGTAGATGGGCGCCAGGTCGCAGAAGCTGCCCGCCTTGCAGTGGTCGGTGCTGTCGCAGGTCGCGCCCGCGTCCCGGGTGTACGACGGCGGGAGCTGGCAGGTGCCGTCGAGGCAGCTCGCCGCTTCCTGCGTGCAGCCTTCGTCGAGCTGCTCGTCGGCGCAGGCCGCGCCCAGCGCGATGCGGGCGGTGCAGGTGCCCAGCGCCAGCGGCTGGTAGTTTACGTCGACCCGCAGGCCGCGGCAGTACGCGCTCTTGCCGCAGTCGGAGGGGACCGCGCACGCCGCGCCCAGCGCCAGCGCGCCACAGCGCGAGACGCCGCCGTCGAGCTTCGCGTACGTCGAGCAGATGCCGCTCAGGCAGGTGAGCGACGAGGTGCACGGCGTGCCCGCGGTGCCCATCGGCTCGCAGCGCTTCACGCCGCCGTCGCTGGGCTGCTGCAGCGGGCAGTAGCTCGTCGCCGGGTCGCAGGAGTTGAAGGTGGTGCAGGGCTGGCCGAGCGCGGTGTACGCCGTGCACGCGCGGCACTGGCCCGCGGCGCCGCCGTACGGGCAGTACCCTTCGACGCACTCCGAGAAGTAGCAGGGCGCGCCCAGCTTGCCCGCCGGCACGCCTTCCACCCCGGTGCACTCGTGCGCGCCGGCCTCGGTGCCGCAGCCCGCGCGCTTGAGCGCCGCGAGGCACGCCTCGCCCTTCGCGGCGTCGAAGCGCAGCGAGCCCGCGTCCACGAAGCGCGCCTGCGTGCCGCTGCAGCGGTCCTCCGCCAGGCACTGCGCGAGCAGGTTCCCCGGCAGCTGCCCGCAGGCGCCCAGGTTCTGGCAGATGGTCTGCTGGATGTCCGCGCAGACCGCCTGGTAGCTGCGGCCCGCGTCCACCGCGCCGCCGCCGCCCGAGGCCGAGCCCCCGCCCGACGCGATGCCGCCGCCGCTCGAGCCGCTTCCGCCACCCGTGGTGCCCGCGCCACCGCCGGACGACGCGCTGCCGCCGCCACTGGTGCCGCTGCCGCCACCGCTGGAGGTGCCGCCGCCCGACGCACCCATGCTGCCGCCAGCGCCGCCGCCGGACGCGCTGCCGCCACCTCCGGCGCAGGCAAAGAGGAGCGAAGCGGTCATCAGCACGGCGAGGCGGGTGCGCACGGGTCGGCCCTGGGGTGAGGAGGAAGGATGCGCACCCTAGCGGACCTCGCCTGCCCCATCGACTGTGGCGCGCGCTCGTGGTGAGACCCGAGGCTTCCCGTGTCCCGGTCCGCCCTCAGCGCTGCATTGCTCGCGCTCGCCGCGTGCGCCACCGTGCCGCCCACCCCCGACGCGCGGAAGATCGAGCACCTCGAGCTCAAGGGCGCTTCCGCCGTCAGCGCGAACGACACCAAGAAGCGCATCCTCACCTCGGAGTCGAGCTGGTGGCCGGGGTGGATGCCGCTGCTCGGCGACGTGCAGTGGTTCGACGAGAGCGCCTGGGCCGCTGACCTCAAGCGCATCGAGCGCTACTACCAGACGCAGGGCTTCTCTCTCGCCCGCGTCACCGACGAGTCCGTCACCGACACCTCGCCCGGCCACGTCGACCTCTCCGTCACCATCAACGAAGGCCCGCCCACCACCATCGCCTCCATCGAGCGGCTGGGCTTGGACGCGCTGCCGCCCGACCACCGCGCCACCGTCCTCAAGGGGCTCACCCTCGCCCCCGGCGCGCGCTTCCTCGAGGCCCAGTGGGACCAGGAGAAGCAGGCCGTCGCCGCGCGGCTGCGCGAGCTCGGCTACGCGGAGGCCACCGTCGACGGCGACGTGCAGATCGAGCTCACCACCTCGCGCGCGAAGCTGACCCTCACCGCCACCACCGGGCCCCGCTACCGCTTCGGGAAGATCTTCGTCGCCACCGACGCCGACGCCAAGGTGCCTGGCAAGACCATCGCCCAGCAGGTCGAAGGCGCCATCACCGCGGGCGACTGGTACAGCGAGTCCGCGCTCAACGAGGCGCAGGCGCTCGTCTTCCAGATGGGCGTCTTCGGCGCGGTGAAGGTCAACCGCGGCGCGCCCGACCACGAGCTGCTCACCGTGCCGGTGGTGGTCGACGTGCGCGAGGCGCCGTTCCACACCATCCGCCTCGGCGGCGGCGTCGGCGCCGACCAGGTCCGCCAGGAAGCGCGGCTCGTCGCCGAGTACAACGACCGCAACTTCTTCGGCGGCCTGCGCCGCTTCACCCTGCGCGGCAAGGCGGGCTGGGCCTTCCTCCCCTCGGTCATCGACGTCGCCCGCGTCGCCGACGGCGCCCAGCACGGCCCTGTCTTCCGCGTCCTCACCGAGCTCGAGCAGCCGCACGTCTTCACCCGCTCGCTGTCCGCCCAGGTCTCGCTCGACCTCTCTTCCGGCCTCGAGCCTGCCTACGGCTTCATCGGCGGCACGCTGAAGGTGGGCGCGCCGTGGCGGCCCACGTCCACCATCACCGTCTTCCCCTCGTACAATCTCGACGTGTACTTCCTCAGCTCCGACGTGCCGCTCGGCGGCGCGGGGCCCGAGGCGCTCTTCGGCTGCCCCCGCACCTGCGTGGTGAGCTACCTCGAGCAGACCTTCGAGTGGGACCGCCGCGACGACCGGCTGGAGCCGAAGACCGGCACCTACCTCGGCCTCTCGCTCCAGGAAGGCGGC
The DNA here is from genome assembly GCA_019694595.1 of Myxococcaceae bacterium. Classification (GTDB taxonomy): domain Bacteria; phylum Myxococcota; class Myxococcia; order Myxococcales; family Myxococcaceae; genus JAIBBQ01. The sequence goes on along the minus strand of JAIBBQ010000133.1, from coordinate 7,759 downwards.
GGCCCGCTGGGCGGCGTCTTCACCTACCTGCGGGTGAGCCCCGAGGTCCGCGGCTACGTGTCCTTCGGCGAGGAGAAGCGCGTCACCCTCGCCGCGCGCCTCAAGGGCGGCACGCTGCTGTCCACCACCGGCGACTCGCCCATCATCGCCCGCTTCTTCTCCGGCGGCTCCTCGATGCGCGGCTTCGGCACCCGCCGCCTCGCGCCGCTCCTCGCCGTCGCCAAGGCGAACGCCACCCCGGACCCGGCCTCCGGCGTCGTCCCCGCGGAGACGCTCCCCATCGGCGGCAAGGGCCTGGTGGAGGCGAGCCTCGAGCTGCGGTGGAACGCCGTGGGCGACCTGGTGCTCGCGCTCTTCGGCGACGCCGGCGCCGTCACCTACGAGACGCTCGGCCCGGGGAACCTGAATCAGCTCTGGCCGTACCTCTACACCGCGGTCGGCGTGGGGGCCCGCTACCGCACGCCGCTCGGGCCCATTCGCCTCGACCTCGCCTTCCGCCTGCCCTTCGGCAGCCCCCAGCGCGTCTTCCAGACCGACAGCCGCACGCTCGGCTACGACGTCTCCCACGGCTGCTTCGGCCTCGGCGGTGGCACCAACGACACCTACGCCGGCAGCCCCGACGGGCTGTGCGCCTTCCAGCTGTCCATCGGGGAGGCCTTCTAGATGGCCTCCGCTCGCCGCTGGCGCAAGGGGCTCCTCGTGGTGCTGGGCGTGCTCGCGCTCGCGGTGCTCGGCGCGTGGCTCTTCCTCACCAGCGACGCCGGTGGCGCGCTCGTCAAGGCGCGGGTGCTGAGCGCGGTGAACGCCTCCATCGAGGGCCGGGTGGAAGCGCAGGGGCTCTCCCTCGCGGGCGGCCAGGTGGTGCTCACCGGGGTGAAGCTCTTCACCCCCGAAGGCGAGCTGGTGGCGGAAATCGACCGCGTCGAGGCCGACGTCGCGCTCGCCCAGCTCGCCTCGGGAAACGTCGAGGTGAAGCGCGCGCGGCTCGTCTCGCCCCACGTCTTCCTCGTCGACGACGAGCGCGGCCTCAACATCGTCCGCGCGGTGGCGGCGAAGGTGCCGTCGGCTCCCGGTGGTGCGCCGGCGAAGTTCCAGGTCGCGCTCGACCAGGTGTCGCTGGAGCAGGGCACGCTGCGCTACCAGGCGGGGGAGCGGCTCGTGGCGCTCGAGCAGCTCGCGCTCCAGGGCGATGCGCTGCTGCGCGGCCCGCCCTTCACCGCGAGCGGAGAGGTCGACCTCACCGGCCGTCTGAAGGAGCCCCTCGAGGCTCCGCTGGAGCTCCACCTCACCTCGCGCGACGGCGCCGCCGCGCTCACCCTCGCGCTGGGAGAGGCCAAGGCCAGGACGCGCTACGCCTTCGCCAGCCAGACGCTGACGCTGGAGGCGCTCACCGTGCCGCCCGAGCTGGTGCGTGCCTTCGCCCCCGACGTGAAGCTGCTGGTGCCGCTGACGCTCGAGGGCACGCTGTCGCCCGCGGCGGTCGAGCTCACCGCGCGCGGCGGCGCGGCGACGGTGAAGGTCGGCGCCGGACTCGCGGGAGAAGGGCCCCGGCACTTCTCAATCGCGCTCCAGCACCTCGACTTGAGCGAGCTGCTGGAGGGGGCACTCGCCTCCAACCTCGATGGAGCGCTCGAGGGCGAGCTCGCCGACCCGCGCCCGGCGTCCCTCACCGGCTTCGTGAAGGGCAGCCTGCAGTGGAACGACCGCCGCGGCGGGCAGCTCGCCCAGGCCCAGGTCGACGTCCGCGCCGAGGACGGGGCGCTGCGGGCCGCCCCGCTCAAGGTCGAGCTCCCCGGCGCCTACTTCACCCTGCGCGGCACCGGCTCCCCCAAGGCCCTGGGCCTGTCCGGCCGGCTCGTCGCCGAGGACCTCGCCGCCACCTCGCGCGCGCTGGGGAGCCTCCTCGGCCGCCCGCCGCCGCCGCTCGCCGGAGAAGGCGTGCTGTCGCTCTCCCTCACCGGGCCGCTGCTCCACCCGTCGCTCACCGCGCGCGGCACCTTCGTCGACTTCCGCGCCGGCAGCGTCAGCCTCACCGGGCTCAACCTCGACCTCACCGCCCCCGACGTCACCCGGCCGCTGGTGCTCCAGGGCGCGCTCGACGCGCGGCGGCTCGCGCTCGGCGAGCAGCACTTCGACCAGCTCGCGGTCCGCGTGGACAGCGAGGGCAGGGCGCTCAGGCTCGGCGTCTCCACCGCGGGCCTCACCGGCTTCGCGCTCCACGCGCTGGGCACCTTCGCCCCGCAGCTCGACGCGCTCTCCTTGTCCGAGCTCGGCCTCGACACCCCGGAAGGCCCGTGGACCCTGGAAGCCCCCACCACCGTGAGCTGGGGCGAGGCGCTCTCCGTCACCCCGCTCACCCTGCGCAGCGGCAGCCAGCGCCTCGGGCTGTCCTTCTCCTCGCGGCGCGGCCAGGTCGACGGGAGCGCGCAGCTGGACGCCGTCGAGCTCGCCCACCTCCCCGCGCTGCTGGTGCCGCGGAGCCTCGACCTCGCGGGCACCGTCGATGGGAAGGTCCACCTCGCCGGTCGCTGGCCCAAGGTGTCGGGCGACGTGGAGCTGCGCTGGAAGGACGGGCGCGTCCTCGGCGTCGCGCCGGTGGGCGCCGAGGTGAGCGCCCACGCCGAGGCCGGCGCACTCCAGGGCACCGTCACCGCCCGCTCGCCCTTCGCCAGCGGCAAGGGCTCGCTCACCGCGCCGCTCGAGGCCTTCTCGCCCGGCGCCACGGAGGCGGTGCACGCGGAGCTCGCCCTGAGCCAGCTCTCCCTGGGGCCGCTGCAGACCGCGCTCCACCGACCGCTCCCGCTGGAAGGCGACCTCACGGCCACGCTGCGCCTCGATGGGCCGGTGCGCGCGCTCGAGCCCCAGCTCGAGCTGCAGTCCCCCGCGCTCGCCTTCGCCACCCCGGCGCAGGGCGAGGCGCCCGCGCGCCGCGTCGAGCTCCAGGGCGTCACCCTGTCGGTGAAGCCGGGCGAAGGCGGAGCGCTCACCGCCGACCTCGCGGCCTCGACGCTCGGAGGGACGGTGGCCGCCAGGCTCCAGTCGGGGGTGAGCCTCACCCAGGCGCGCGCGCTCCTCGCTGCCGAGCCGCTCGCCTGGCGCCGGCAGCCGTTCGACGCGTCCCTGTCGCTGCGCGGCGTCGACCTCGCCACCCTCGCCCCCGCGGGGCTGGGGCCCCCGCTCGTTGGCCACGCCGACGTCGAGGTGTTGGGCCACGGTCCGGTGGAAGCCCCCACCTTCGAGACGCAGAGCGCGGTGCGCGGGCTCGAGCTCGAAGGGCTCTTGCCGCTCGATGGGAAGCTCGCCTTCGCCTCCACCCGCAACGACACCACCGCGGCGCTCGACGTCGCCCGCGGCGAGCGCACGCTGGCCTCGCTCAAGGGCCGCGTCTCTTCCCCTTTCGACGAGCTCCTCGCGCAGGGCGCCGCCCAGGACCGGCCACTCGTCCTCGAGGCGTCGGTGGGGCCGCTCACGCTGGCCGAGGTCCTCAAAGTGGAAGAGCGCAGCGAGGCCCCGCCCGCGGGCACGGTGAGCGCCTCGCTCTCGGTGGAAGGCACGCCGTCGAACCCCACGCTCGCGCTGCGCGGCGCCTTGAAGGGGCTCGCGGTGGGCAAGCTGCCGCTGGGCAACGTGGCGCTCAGCTACGACTACGCCAAGGCGAAGCACGCGCTCTCCGCGGTGCTCACGTCGCAGGGCGGCGGCACGCTCGACCTGTCCGCGCAGCTCGCCCTCGACGCCTCGCTGCCCGCCGTGCGCAAGGGCCTCGACTGGCGCCGCGCGCCGCTCACCGCCAGCCTGCGCTCCAGGGACTTCGACCTGGGCTTCCTGTCCGGCGTCACGCCCCAGGTGCGCACGCTGGGCGGCCGGCTCACCGCCTCGCTCGACGCCAAGGGCCCCGCCGCTACGCCCGACGTCGAAGGCACCCTGCGGTGGACCAAGGGCCGCCTCGGCCTGTCGGGCTTCGGGGAGTACCGTGAGCTCGAGGTGGCGCTCGCGGTGACGCCGCAGCAGGCGACCCTGTCCACCTTCACCGGGCGCGCCGGCGGCGGCACCTTCAACTTCCACGGCGAGCTGCTGCGCCAGTCGAACGGCACTGCGACGGTGAGCCTCGCGGGCGCCACCAAGTCCTTCCCGGTCATCACCGACGACCAGCTGCTGGCGCTGGCGTCGCTGCGCACCGAGGTCCGCGGCACGCTCGAGTCAGCGCTCTGGGCGTTCCAGGTCGCGCTGCCGGAGGCGCACGTCGAGCTCCCCGAGGTGGCCCGCAAGGACCTGCAGGACCTGAAGCCTCACCCCGACGTGGTGCTGCTGCGCCTCGGCGTGCCGGTGCGCCGCAAGCCGCGCGCCGCCGACGCGCCCGCGCCGACGCGCACCATCCGCGTGGAGGTCGACGCGCCCCGCAACCTCTGGGTCAAGTCCACCGACTTGAACCTCGAGCTCGGCCTCTCGGAGGCCTTCCAGGTGGAGCTCACCGACCAGACGCGCGTGTCCGGCGAGGCCTTCGTGAAGAAGGGCCGCATCGACGTCATCGGCCGCCGCTTCGACGTCGACGACAGCTCGTCGGTGCGCTTCCAGGGCCCGCCGACGAGCCCGTACCTCAACGTCACCGCGGTGCACGTCAACGAGCGCGAAGGCGTCACCGTCTTCGTCACCGTGGTGGGCAAGGGCAAGGACTTCTCGCTCAAGACGTCCAGCCAGCCGCCGCTGCCCGACTCCGAAATCTATACGTTGCTCGCCACCGGCCGGCGCACCCTCAAGCGCGGCTCGGGCGCGTCCATCACCCCCGAGCAGGCGGCCAGCGTGGTGGGGAGCCTCGCCGCCAGCCAGTTCAAGAAGGTCATCGCCCAGCGGCTGCCGCTCGACGTGCTGTCCATCGAGACCGGCACCGAAGGACTGCAGCGCGCGCGCGTGGAAGCCGGCACCTACCTCACCGACCAGCTCTACCTCGGCTACACGCTGCAGGTGGGCGCCGACCCGCGGCGCGGCGAGAACACGCACTCCGGCAAGCTGGAGTACCAGATCTCCCGGCGCTGGAGCTTCGAGGCCTTCGCCGGCGACGCGCGCGCCCTCGGCGCCGACCTGGTGTGGACGCGCGAGTACTGAAGGTCAGCGCCTGGGCGTCAGCGCGGTGCGCACGTCCCACAGCTCGGGGAAGAACGAGAGGTCGAGCGCCCGCTTGAGGAACGCCACCCCGCTCGAGCCGCCGGTGCCCGGGGCGAAGCCGATGATGCGCTGCACCGTCAGCATGTGCCGGTAGCGCCAGAGCTGGAACCGCTGCTCGATGTCCACCAGCTTCTCGCACATCTCATACGCGTCCCACGCCTTGTCCGGCGCGGAGTAGATGTCTTGGAAGACCTTGAGCACGCCCGGGTGCCGCTCGTACGGCTGGGTGAAGTCGCGCTCCAGCCGGTCCGCCGGCACCGCGTGCCCCCGCCGCTTCAGGTGCCTCAGGAACTCGTCGTACAGCGACGGCTGCGCCAGCCGCGCCGACAGCACCTTGTGCTCCGGCGTCCCGGGGGTGAAGGCCTGCAGCCCTTCGGCGCTCTTGTTCCCCAGCAGGTACTCCACCGCGCGGTACTGCCACGACTGGAACCCGCTCGAGCGGCCCAGCGCGTCGCGGAACTTGAGGTACTCGAAGGGGGTGAGCGTCTCCAGCACGCTCCACTGCTCGAACAGCATCCGCTGGATGTGGCCCACCCGCGCCAGCACCTTGAACGACGGCTCCAGCTGGTCGGCCTTCACCAGACCCGCCGCGAAGTCGAGCTCATGAATCATGAGCTTGAGCCACAGCTCGCTCGTCTGGTGCTGGATGATGAACAGCACCTCGTCGTGCTCCTCGGTGCGCGGCGACTGCGCCGACAGGAGCACGTCGAGCTTCAAGTACGCCGCGTACGTCTCCTGCGGCGGGACGTGCATGTGGATGCCTGGCTCGAGGTCGCGGCGGTTCATGCCGCCGCTTCTACAGGAGCCAGGCGCCGCCGTCCCGCGTCCTACTTGGCCTTCGCGGCCGCCAGCGCCTTCGACCCGGCGCGGCCCCGCGGGAGCTTCAGGTCCTTCACCGACTGCGGCGCGGCGAACTCCTTCCAATCGGCGGGGAGCCGGTTGGTCCGGGCCAGCATGCGCAGCTTCTGGTAGTGCGCCGAGCAGTAGCCCTTCGCCCGCGAGTCGCGCTTGCAGCCCATGATGGCGCACGGCCGGTCGTTGGCGCCGTCTTCCGCGCGCTCGCGCGACGCACGCTTGCCCGCCTTCGCCGGACGACCCGGGCGGCGGCCCAGCACCAGCGCCGACTTCCGCGGGCGGCCGGGGCCGCGCTTGGTGCCCAGCAGCGAGCTCAGCTTGCTCGCCAGGTCCCCTTGCTCCTGCAGCCCCTCGATGGCGCGCGCCAGCGGAGCGATGAGCATCTCGACCTCGTCGCGGATCATGTCCCGCAGCATCTTCTCGACAGACATTGTGACTCCTTGCACCCGGTGTGGAACCGCAAACTCATACACAGACGCTCGGGGCGTTGTCGAAGAAAATGACTGAAGTGGAGTCACCATTCGAGCGCGGGTGCGCTCGGCTCTTCACAGGCGCCGCTGCGCGGCGACCACTGCTCGGCGTCGCCCTCGGGGATTCCGGCGGACAGGCCCCCGATGAACAGCACGGTGCCGTCGGGGAGCGCCGTCGCGGAATGCAGCTTGCGCGACGCCCTGAGCTCGCCCGCCTTGCACCAGCGCTCCTCGACCGGCTCGAAACGCATCACCGCCGCGGAGTCGACCTGGTTGGGCGGCTCACCGCCGGCCACCAGCACCGCGCCTCCGCCGAGCGAGGTGGCCGTCAGGCCCGCCAGCCCGAAGGGCAGCGAGTGTTCCGGCGTCGCCCACTCGGGGCCGCCCTGATAGCGCTCCACGAGGTTCGTCGCCCCGTGGGTGGTGGCTCCACCCACCACGGTGACCCCCGCGTCGAGCCAGAGCACCTGGTGCCGCTGCCGCGCGTCCGCCGTCTCCGGCAGCTCGCTCCACGCGTCGGCCTCCGGCCGGTACACGCTCGCCCAGGCCACCGGCACGCCGAAGCCTTCACCGGTGCGCGCCGCAGGCGGCTGCAGCCCCGACAGCCCCGCGTCGGCGAGCGGCGACTGGCTCACGTTCGAGCGCCCGCCCACCACCGCCACCTCGCCCTGGGGGCCCACCGCCGCCTCGTGCAGGCAGCGCGCCCGGGGCAGCGGCGCCCGCGCGCTGAAGCCGCCGTCGCTCGAGAAGAGCTCGACCGAGGCGAGGTGCGTCTTCTGCTCGCGTGCGCCGCCCACCACCAGCACCTCGCCGTGCGGCAGCAGCGTCGCGGTGTGCCAGTTGCGCGGCTCGAGCAGCGAGGGCCCCGGCGACCAGCGGTTGGTGCGCGGGTCGAACAGCTCCGTCGAGCGCAGCGCCTCGAGGTGCACGCCGGCGTCGCTGTCCACGCGCGTCGCGCCGCCCACCACCAGCACTCGCCCGTCGGGCAGCCGGGTGGCGGTGTGGCCGCTGCGCCCCACCGAGAGCGGCGGCCCCGCCGCGAAGCGGCGCGTCTTCGGATTCCACAGCTCGACGGAGGCGAGCTCCTTCGTGGCGTCGGTGCTCCGACCGCCCACCACCAGCACCCGCCCGTCGAGGAGCGCGGTGGCGGTGTGCCCCGAGCGCGGCGTGAGCAGCCGCCCCGCAGGCCGCACCTGGCCCTGGTCGGCGGCGAGCAACAGACACAGCGCGACGCCCAGCATCACGGGCGCGGTTTGCCCGTGCCCGGCGGCGGC
>JAIBBQ010000132.1 GCA_019694595.1 Myxococcaceae bacterium | reverse complement strand
TGGTGAGCCCGGTGTACCCGCCCGGCTCCAAGCCCCACGACGACCGGCCGCCGCTCGGGGTGGGCGGCTTCCTGCGCCTCGCGGGGCGGCTGGCGTGCCCGGCGTTCGCGCTGGGAGGCCTGGACGCCAGCCGGCTGCACGGGCTCGGCGCGGCGGGCGGCGTCGCGGTGAGCTCCGCGGTCTGGCACGCGAGCGACCCGGCGGCGGCGGTGTCGGGTCTGCTCGCCGCGCTCGAGGCGCTGGGCCCCAGGCCGTCGGCGCGGGGCTAGAGTCCGCCAAGGCCCATGTCCTTCACCCTGCGCCCGCTGTCGGTGGGCGAACAGATCGACCGCGCGGCGAGCCTGTGGCGGGCCAACGTCGGCCTGCTCTTCCGCCTCTTCCTGGGCTTCGAGCTGGCGCAGTTCACCATCATCAAGGTGTGGAGCGAGCTGTCGCTGCGCTGGTTCCCGCTGGCAGCCGGCGGGGTGCGCTTCACCGAGGCGCTCAAGTCGGCCCCCGAGGAAGTCTTCCGCCAGCTCGGCGGCATGATGGCGACCGGCGGCGTCGCCTTCATGGTGGCCTTCCTCGGCTCGTCGTTCGCCGGCGTGGCCGCAGCGCACCTGCTGATGCCGGTGGCGATGGGGAAGGCCGCCCCGACGCTCGCCGAAGGCCTGGGGCGGGCCTGGCAGCGGCGCGGCGTGGTGCTCTCGACGTACGCGCTCTCGTTCGGTGCGGGGCTCCTGGCGACGGTCGTCTCTCTCCTGCCCGGGGCCGCCGTGTCGCTGCTGGGCGTGCTCGCCGACTCCGGCGCGGCCTCGGTGGCTCTGGTGGTGCTGGGCACGCTGCTGGCGATGCTCGGGGCGCTGCTCGCGGTGCTGTGGTGGATCTTGCGGGTGGCGGTCATCTCCCAGGTGGTGGCGGTGGAGGACCTGGGGGCCTGGGCGTCGTTCAAGCGCGCCGGCACGCTGGTGGCCGGGCGGGTGGAACCGGGGCTCGGCGGCCTGCTCAAGCTGCGGCTCGCGGGGCTCATCACCGTGGTGGGCCTCATCCTCCTCGTGGTGTCGTGGGTGCTGGGCCTGCCCGCGCTCGGCATCCAGGTCTACTACGGGCACATCTTCGACCCCGCGCACGCGGACCCGGCGGCGATTCCCCAGCTGCTGCTGGTGCCCGCGCAGCTGCTCCAGGTCATCGCGCAGACGGCGGTGGCGCCGCTGTTCCCGGTCGCCACCACCCTGCACTACCTCGACGTGCGCGTGCGCCGCGAGGCGCTGGACCTGGTGCCGCAGGCGCCGCCCGGGGCTTCCTGATGGGCGTGCTGCTCGCCCTGCTGCTCCACGCCTGCGCCCCGACGGCCGCCGAGGACCTGCCGGCGGGGACCCGGGAGACCGCGGCACCACTGCTGGCCCGGCCGCCCGCCGAAGCCGCGCCGGTCGACCGCGAGGCGCTCGCCCGCCTCTATCTGGAACCCGGCTGCGAGCGCGCCCGCGAGCGCGGCGGCGACGAGCTGTCGCGGTGGCTCGCGTGGCTGCGGCAGAAGCTCGAGTCGCTCTTCGAGTCGTCGGGCGCAGAGACGTACTCGGTGCTCACCCGCTTCCTGGTGCTGACCGGGGCGACCCTGGTCGGCGTGGTGCTCCTCGCGCGCCTGCTCGGGCGTCGGCTCCGAAGGCGTTCCGGAGCACCCGCGCCGCCGGCGACGTCGGCGCTCGAGCTCGCCCCGCCCCCCAGGCACCTGGAGCGGGCGCGCGCAGCGCTCGCCGCCGACCCGCGGCTGGCGATCCGAGAAGGGCTCCTGGCGATCCTCTCCCACCTCGAGGCCTCGCGGCTCGCCCGGCCGGACCGGGTGAAGACCAACCGCGAGCTGCTCGCGGAGCTGCGCGGCCGAGGGGCGAGCGAGGCCCAGGTCGCGGCGGTGGAGCCGCTGCTGCGCTGGTACGACGACACGTACTACTCGCTCGCGCCGGTCGCCTCGCCGGAGGCCGCCCGCTTCCTCGAGCAGGCCGAGGCCTTCACCGGAGCCCGGCCGTGAGCCGCCTCGAGGTGTCGTTCTACGCGGGGCTGCTCGCGCTGGCGCTCGGCGCCGGCCTGCTGGTGCGCTCCGCCCCCGCCGACTCGGGCCTGCCGTCGGTGCACAACCGCGGGCCGCTGGGGTTGTACGTGCTGCGCCGCTTCCTCGAGGAGCGCGGGGCGACGGTGGTGGCGCACGAAGGCCCGCTCACCGCGCTGCCCGGAGGCACCCGCACCGTGGTGCTGGCGAGCCCGACCGGCACCCCCGTCACCCGCGAGGAGGTGAAGGCGCTGGAGGCCTTCGCGACCGCCGGAGGCACCGTGGTGGCGCTCATGCCGGCGACCCGAGAGGCACAGCCGGCGCTCTCCCGCTGGCTCGAGGTCGGCCTGGGGCCCGCGCTGCCGTCGGCGGCTGAAGGCGGAGCGAGCGTCGCGGTCTCCGTCCGCGGTGGGCCGTTCGGGTGTCTCGAGCACCTCCGGGTGGGCGGCGGGCCGTCGCTCACCGTGGGCCGCGACGACGCGGTGAGCGTCACCATCCCGGCCGACGTCTGGTGGGTGCCGGTCGGTGCGGGCGAGCTGGTGGTGGCGCCGGGCGCGGACCTGGCGACCAACCACTTCCTCGAGCTCGACGACAACGCCACCTTCTGGGCGAACCTGGCAGCGCGCGGGCCCATCGCCTTCGACGAAGGGCACCACCTTCTCGCGGCGGGACCGCCGCCGTCGAGGAACCTGGTGGCCTCGGTGCTGCAGCTCGCGGTGGTGGCGCTGGCCCTGCTCCTGTCTGCGGGCCGGCGCCTGGGGCCAGCGCGGGTCACCACGCCGCAGGTCCACCGCTCGAGCCTGGAGTACGTCGCCTCGCTGGGCGCGCTCACCCGCCGCGCGAAGGTGGAAGGTGAGCTGGCGCACGCGCTGCGCGAGCGCCTGCGCGAGCAGCTCGCCGAAGGTCTCGGCGTGGCCCCCTCGCTGCCCTTTCCGGAGCTGGCACGGCTGGCCGCGGAGCGCTCGGGGCTCCCCGCGGCGCGCTACGAGGCGCTCGACGCGGCGCTGGCGGCGGCCGGACCCCACACCTCGGCGGCGGAATACGCGGCGCTGGCCAAGGAAGAGGCGAGCCTCGAGCGTGCCCTCTCGCGGGAAAAAGCGGCCGCTCCCGTCGGGAATTGATACGAACGACGGGCCTTTGTCCGCCGCCCCCGCCATCGAGCTGCACGACGTCAGCAAGCGGTTCGGTGCCCGCTGGGCCCTGGCGCGCCTGAGCTACACGCTGCCCCAGGGCGCGTCGCTGCTGCTCACCGGCCACAACGGCTCGGGCAAGACGACGCTGCTGCGGCTGGTGTCCACGGTCACCGCCCCCACCCTGGGCACGCTCAAGATCCTCGGGCTCGACGCCCGCGCCGACCGCATGAAGGTGCGCGAGCAGGTGACGCTGCTGTCTCACGCCAACTTCCACTACGAGGATCTGACCGCCAAGCAGAACCTCGAGCTGGTGGCGAAGCTGCGCGGCGCTCCGGGCCTGCCGGCGAAGGTCGACGGCCTGCTCGACAAGGTGGGCCTCAAGGCCCGGGTCGATTCCCCGGTGCGGCAGTTCTCGGCAGGCATGCGCAAGCGCCTGGCGGTGGCGCGCATGCTCCTGCTGCAGCCGAAGCTCGCGCTGCTCGACGAGCCGTTCGGCGAGCTGGACCCGCAGGGCATCGCGCAGATGGAAGCGATCATGGCCGAGCTCAAGGCGAACGGCACCACGCTGGTGCTGGCGACCCACCTGCTGGAGCAGGGCAAGCGGCTCACCGACGTGAGCCTGCACCTCGAGAACGGGCGGCAGGTGGCATGAGCGGGCTCCTCGGCCAGTCGCTGCTGGTGCTGCGCAAGGACCTGCTCATCGAGTGGCGCACCCGCGCACGCTTGAACGCGCTCATCTTCTTCGCCATCGCCACCCTGCTGCTGTTCTCGTTCGCGCTGGGGCCCGACACGGTGATGATGCGCAAGCACGCCGCGGGCTACCTGTGGCTCGGGCTGCTCTTCTCGTCGATGCTGTCCCTGGGCGAGTCCTTCCGCATCGAGTCGGAGAACCTGGCGATGGACGGGCTCAAGCTCATCCCCGTCGATCCGCGGGCCATCTTCCTCGGCAAGACGATGGGCAACACCCTGCTGCTGTGGCTCTTGTCGCTGGTGCTGCTGCCGGTGACCATCGCGCTCTTCGACGTCACGGTGACCCTGGGCTGGCCGACGCTGGTGGGCATCTTCCTGGTGGGCTCCATGGCCATCAGCGCCCCGGGCACCGTCTACGCGGCGATCGCCTCGCACGCGCGGGCGCGCGACGTGCTGCTGCCGCTCCTGCTGTTCCCCATCCTCATCCCCGCGCTGCTGGCCGTGGTGAAGGCCACCCATCTGGTCTTCGAAGGAGATCTGATGGACCAGCTGAAGTCGTGGATGCGTTTGCTCGGGTGTTTCGCGATCATCTACTGGACGCTGGGGTTCCTCTTGTTCCCCAAGGTGTTGGAGGACGACTGATGCCGCTCATCACGCCGCTGCTGATCCTCGTGGGGGTGGTGGGGCTGCTCCTCGCCCATGCCTTCGTGCCGTCGGTTCGCCGCTGGAGCTGGAAGGCCTTCCTCGGCATCGCGGTGGTGATGTTCCTGGTGCAGCCGTACCTGGCGCTGTCCTGGGCTCCGCCGGAACGCGAGATGGGGGAAGTGCAGCGCATCATGTACATGCACGTGCCCCAGGTGTGGATGGCGCTGCTCGCGCTGACGCTCAACTTCTGCTGCTCGGTGGCGTTCCTGCTCAAGAAGAGCTGGGTGACCGACGCGCTGGCCGAGGCGTCGGCGGAAGTCGGCGTCTACTTCGGCGCGGTGGGGGTGACCCTGGGCGCCATCTGGGCCAAGCCGACCTGGGGCGTCTACTGGGACTGGGACCCGCGGCTCACCACCGCGGCGATCATGATCGTCATCTACATGGGCTACCTCACCCTGCGGCGCTTCGTGGAAGACCCCGAGAAGCGCGCCACCTGGTCGAGCGTGATGGGCATCATCAGCTACGTCGACCTGCCGGTGCTGTGGTTCTCGGTGAAGTGGTGGAACTCGCTGCACCAGGTGCAGTCGAGCCCCAAGACGGTCGACCCCGACATGACGATGGTGCTGCGCTGGAGCGCCACCATGTTCCTCTGCCTGCTCTCGGTGTTCATCATTCACCGCTTCCGCGTGGCGTACGCGGCGCGGCAGGCCGAGGTGGCCCCGCCCGAGGCGCTGGCGCCGGGAGCCGCGTGATGGCGCTCTGGCTGCTGCAGCTGGCGGGAGACGTGGCGCAGGTGGCGGCCGACGCCGGGGTGCAGGCGGCGCAAGCGGCCGCCGATGCTGGAACGACCGCGGCGCAAGATGCAGCCCAGGCGCTGCCCCCGCCCTCTTCCACCCCCGGGCAGATGGTGGGCCGGGGCCGCCTGGTCGGCGGCTGGGAGTACGTGTGGGCGTCGTACATCGTGACCTGGACGGGAATCGTGCTGTATGCCCTGTCGTTGTGGGTCCGGCGGCCCAAGGGTGAGGCGCCGGGCACAGGAGGTCGTTCATGAGCCCCGAGAACCGAAATCGTCTGCTCGCCGTCGGAGCGCTGGTGGTGGCCGGCGGGGCGCTCGCCGCCATCGCCTGGGGCAACATCGGCGAGAACCTCGTCTATTACTGGACGCCGGGAGAGATGCTGTCCCAGGGTGAGAAGGCCTATGGCCCCACCATTCGCCTGGGCGGGGTGGTGGCGCCCAAGTCGATCGTCTGGACCGACGACAAGCAGCACCTCGCCTTCGAGGTCGCCGACCAGAAGGACGGCACCGGCCCCAAGGTGAAGGTGGCGAGCGACCAGGTGCCTCCGCAGATGTTCCGTGAGGGCATCGGCGTGGTGGTCGAAGGGACCTACGCGGCCGACGGCGTCTTCCGCACCAACCGGTTGATGGTGAGCCACTCCAACGAGTACCGCCCGCCGAAGCCCGGCGAGCACACCAAGGAATGGCAGAAGTCGTTGGAAACGGCGTCCAAGTGAGCCACTCCAACCTGGGGTACGGCCTGGTGCTGCTGGGCCTGTTGGCCGCGACCTTCGCCGCCTTCGTCGGCCTGTGGAGCGGGCTCACCCGCCGCGAGACCTTGCTGCCGTGGGTGCGCGGCGCCGTCTACACGTTCTCGGGGTCGATGATCCTGAGCAACCTGACGATGATCCACGCGCTGTTCTTCGACGACTTCTCGGTGAAGTACGTCGCGCAGGTGGGCAGCAAGGCGACGCCGCCCATCTTCAAGGTGGTCTCGCTGTGGAGCGCGCTCGAAGGGTCGATCCTCTTCTGGGGCATGATCCTCGCGGTCTACCTGCTGGTCTTCACGCTGATGTACCGCAAGGCGCAGGGCCGCTTCGTGCAGCTGTCCCTGGGCATCATGGCGGCGGTGGCGGTGTTCTTCGCCTTCCTCATCGCCGGCCCGGCGAACCCGTGGACCGCGATTCCCAACCCGCTCAGCGACGGCCCGGGGCCGAACCCGCTCCTGCAGAACCACCCGCTGATGATCATTCACCCGCCGATGCTGTACCTCGGCTACGTGGGCATGACGGTGCCGTTCGGCATCGCGTCCGGCGCGCTGCTGTCGGGAGAGATCACCGCCGCGTGGATGATGCCGCTGCGCAAGTGGTCGATGGTGCCGTTCCTCTTCCTGTCCATCGGCATCATCCTGGGCAGCTGGTGGGCGTACGCGGTGCTCGGCTGGGGCGGGTACTGGGCGTGGGACCCGGTGGAGAACGCGGCGCTCCTGCCGTGGATCGCGATCACCGCCTTCCTGCACTCCACCATGGTGCTGGAGCGCAAGGGCTCGCTCAAGCTGTGGACGCTGGCGCTCGGCCTGGCGGCGTTCGTGCTCACCATCGTGGGCACGTTCATGACCCGCTCGGGCGTCTTCAACTCGGTGCACTCCTTCACCCAGTCGGAGATCGGCCCCACCTTCCTCAAGTTCATCGTCATCATCTTCGTCTTCAGCTTCGTGTTGCTGGTGGTGCGCGGCGGCAAGCTGCAATCGGACTCGCCGCTGGAATCGGTCGCGTCGCGCGAAGGCAGCATCCTCCTCAACAACCTGGCGTTCGCCGCGCTGCTGTTCACCGTGCTCCTGGGCACCATCTTCCCCCTGGTGCAGGAAGCGCTCTTCAACAAGCGCATCAGCGTCGGCGAGCCGTACTTCAACGCCATGTCGATGCCCTGCTGGATCCTCATCCTCTTCCTCATGGGCGTCGGTCCGATGATGCCCTGGGGCAAGGCCGAGCCGGACCTGGTGCTCAAGCAGCTGCTGGTGCCGGGCGCGGGCGCGCTGGTGGGCCTCGCGGCGTCGATGGCGCTGGGCGCGCGCAACCCGTGGGCGATCGGCGTGTACACGCTGGCCGGCTTCGTGGCGATGGTGACCCTGCGCGAGCTGTTCCTGCCCGCGCAGTCGCGCATGCAGGAATCGAAGGAGAACCCCTTCACCGCCCTGGTGCGCAGCGCGAGCAAGGCGCGGCGGCGCTTCGGCGGCTACGTGGTGCACCTGGGCATCGTGGGCATCGCGGTCGCGGTGGCCGCCTCGAGCACCGCCAAGGTCCACGTCAGCGGCACCGTGAAGGTCGGTGAGACGCTGGAGGTCGCCGGCCACAAGGTGCGCTTCGACGGGCTGTCGAGCGGGAGCGAGCCGCACCGCACCTGGACCGGGGCCGACGTGACGGTGATCTTCCCCGGCGGCAGCGAAGCGGTGCACCACGGCCTCAAGGCCCCGCGCATGAACTTCTACGAGCGCCAGACCGACCCGGTGGGCTCGCCGATGGTCGACGAAGGGGCCTTGCGCGACGTCTACGTGTCGCTGATGGCGTTCGATTCCAAGACGCCGTCGGCGACCTTCAACGCCTGGGTGTTCCCGCTCGTGGGGTGGATCTGGTACGCGATTCCCGTGCTGGTGCTGGGCTCGATCATCGCGCTCTGGCCGCAGGGCCGCCGCCGCGAGGAGCGCGAGGCGCCCGCGAAGGCGATTCCTCAAGGGTCGGCATGAGCAAGACGGCGTGGGCGCTCTTCGCGGTGCTGGGCGTGGCGCTGGGCGCCATGTGGCTCGTGTTCCACAAGAGCTTCGGCAACGATCCGCACGCGGTGCCCTTCGAGCTCGCGGGCAAGCCGGCGCCGCGCTTCACCATGAAGCGGCTGGACACCGGCGAACTGGTGAAGCTCGAAGACTTCATCGGCCGCCCCATCGTGCTCAACTTCTGGGCGACGTGGTGCGGGCCCTGCAAGGAAGAGCACCCGGTGCTCCAGTGGGCGTACCAGAAGTGGCAGCGCGACGTGGTCTTCCTCGGGGTGGTGTTCGAGGACACCGAGGAGAACACCAAGGCCTTCCTGGTGCAGAACGGCTCCAGCTGGCCGCAGCTGTACGACCCCAAGTCGACGGTCGCGGTGGACTTCGGCGTCGCCGGCGTGCCCGAGACCTACTTCATCAACCGCTCGGGCGTGATCGTCGGCAAGTACCCGTACCCCATCGACCCCCAGACCATGACCAAGCGCATCTCGGAGATCCTCCAGTGATCGCCCTGAGCCTGGCCCTGGCGCTGGTGGCGGGCGACTACGCCCCGGCCCGTCAGGGGCTCGAGCCGCTCGACGCGCAGCGCGAAGCGCGGGTGATGAAGCTCGGCAAGGTGCTGCGCTGCGCGGTGTGCCAGGGCCTGTCGATCGCCGATTCCCCCGCGTCGATGGCGCGCGCGCAGCTCGACAAGGTGCGCGAGCTGGTGGCCGAAGGGAAGACCGACCAGGAAGTGATGGACTACTTCGTCGCCCGCTACGGCGAGTGGGCGCTGCTCGAGCCCACCACCAACGGGCTCAACGGGCTGTTGTGGCTGGGGCCCGTGGTGCTGCTCGTGGTGGGACTGCTGGTCATCGTCTCGCTGGTGAAGAAGCGCGCCCCCGGTGAGCTGGCGCCCCAGGCGCCCGCCGCCGCGGCCGACGACCCCTTCCTGGCGCAGGTGCGCGCGGAGCTCGAGAAATGAATCCCCCCGACGTGAACTGGACGCCGGGGCTCTTGTTCCTCGGCGCGGGCGGCCTGGCGGCGATCGCCTTCGCGCTGCTCTTCGGCGCCAAGCACCGGCCGGCGGCCAGGCCGGCGACCCCCGAAGATCTCGACGCGCGGTACCAGACGCTCATCGGGCAGCTCAAGGAACACGCGGCGAACAAGCACCTGCTCGACGCGCAGGAATGGGCCGCCGAGCAGGCAAGGCTGGAGCACGCCGCGGCCCAGGTGCTGCGCGAGAAGGCAGGCGCCACCCACGAGGCCGAGAAGGCGAAGGCGCGCGCCGAGAAGGCGGCCAAGGTGCAGCCGGCGGCGCCGCGCTGGGTCGTCAACGGCCTCATCGGCGCCGGGGTGATCGGCTTCTTCGTGGTGCTCGGCGTGGTGCTCACCGGCGAGAGCAAGACCCGCGACGACGGCATGGAGATGACCGGCAAGGTGCCCGGCGGCGGCGCACGGCCTCCGATGCAGCAGGGCAAGTCCCCCGAGGACGCGGAGTTCGACCGCATCCGCGAGCAGCTGGCGCGCGCGCCCGACGACCTCGAGGTGCTGTCCGACGCCACCGCCTCGCTCATCCGCATGCAGGAATACGAAGGCGCCAACGAGCTGGTGCAGCGGGCCACGTCCATCGACCCGTACCACGTCACCACCCGCATTCACCGCGCGGTGCTCCAGGCGGCCCAGGGGCAGACGGTGGCGGCGCGCGCCGAGCTGGAGCACCTGGCGTCGACCTACGACGAAGGCTACCCGGCGCTCCTGTTCGCGGGCGCGCTGGCGATGGAGTCCGACGAGCCCAAGGCGGCGCTCGGCCACTTCGAGCGCTTCGCGGAGACGGCGCGCCCTTCCGAGGTGCCGCCGATGCTGATGCAGGCCATCGCCCAGCTCCGCGCCCAGGTGGCGCAGGGCGACGGCGGCCGCTGAAGGCCCGCGCTCAGTCGTCGAAGAGCACGCCGGGGTTGAGCACGCCGGCGGGGTCGACGCTGCGGGCCGCCGCGCGCAGCGCCCCGCGCACGAGTTCCGGCACCTCGCGCTGGTAGCCAGCCCGGTGGGTGCGGCCCACCGCGTGGTGGTGCGTCACCGTGCCGCCGTGCTTGAGCACCGCGTCGGTGGCCACCGCCTTGAGCTCGGCCCACTGCTCGAGCTCGGCGCCGCGGCGCGCGGGACCGAGGAAGGTGAAGTACGGCGCCGCGCCGTCGGGGTACACGTGGGTGAAGCGGCAGCTCACCAGGCCCGCGCCGCACACCCGTTCGAGCGCCGACTGCACCGCGGCCTTCACCTGCCCCACCAGCTCGGGCACCCGGTTCCACGGACAGGCGGTCTCGAAGGTGTCGGCGAGCACGCCGAGGCGAATGAGCGCGTCCTGGAGGTACGGGCCTTTGAGGAACGAGGCGCGCCAGCTGTCGGCGGCGCCGCTGCGCACCGCTTCGCGGTCGTCCTTCACCGTCGGCGGCTCGAGCAGCGCGCCGCCGCAGGCCCGGGCGAGCTCGACCGCGCGCTCGAGCAGCGGCCCCACGGCGTGGTCAGCCGATTCGAAGCCCAGCACCAGCACGTGCCGGTCGGCCACCGCGTTGATGAAGGCTTCCTCGGCGTCGAGCACCCGGCAGTTCGACGGGAAGAGCCCGCTCTGGGCCACCGCACACGCCGCGCGCACCGCGCCGTCGAACGCCTCGAACCCCAGCGAAGCCTGGGCGCGGAACACCGGTCGCGGGCGCACTCGCATCCACGCGGAGGTGACGACGCCCAGCCGGCCTTCGCTGCCGCAGAAGAGCCGCACCGGGTCGATGCCCGCGCCGGTCGCCGGGAGGGTGCGGGTGGCCAGGGCACCGCGCGGCGTCACCACGTTCACCGCGCTCACCAGCTCGTCGATGTGGGTCGGCCCGGTGGCGAAGTGGCCTCCGGCGCGGGTGACGATCCACCCGCCGAGCGTCGAGAACTCGAACGACTGCGGGTAGTGGCGCAGCGTGAAGCCGTGCGCGCCGAGCTTCGCTTCCAGCGCCGGCCCGAAGAGCCCGCCGCCCAGGTGGGCGAGACGCGAGGTGGCGTCGAGCTCGAACGGCTCGACCAGCGCCGAGGTGTCGAGGCTCACGCTCCCGCGGTGGCCGGGCCCGAGCGTGGGCTCCACGCCGCCCACCACCGAGCTGCCCCCACCGAAGGGCACCACCGCGAGCCGGGCGGCCTCGCAGGCCTCGAGCACCGTGGCCACCTCGTGCGGCGAGCGGGGAAAGGCGACCAGGTCGGGCGCGCTGGAATGATCCCCGCGGAAGCCGCGCACCCGGTCGGGGTAGGCCTTGCCCATCGCGTGGCGAGCGCGCGTCTCGTCGTCGAGCACCGCGAAGTCGCGCAGCGCCCGCGGCACCTCGACGCGCGCCGGAGGCACCCGCACGGCGTCGGAGGCCCGCTCCTCGGTCACCTCGCCCAGGAAGGCGCCGACCCGGGCGGCGACCTCGGCCAGCGCTGGCACCTGGCTCTCGTCGCCCCACCCCCAACGGCTGCGCGCCATGGGCACGAGAGCTACCACGTGCCGCCGGCGTCCAAGTGCTCGAAATCGCTCGGAAAACGATGACGCCCTGCGTCGTCTCGACGCCCGGACGCGGTTGGGGTATCAGGCGCGCCCATGGAGCTCGATCTCGTCAGCCCGCCTGCCGTGGACCGCGCCGCCTGGGTGGCGGAGCACTCCGTGCTGGCGCCGCCGGCGGCGCTGCCGCAGCTGCGCATCCTGTCGACCGACACCGCCCAGCGCATCTATTCGATGGGCCCCAACGCCATCGCGTTCCTGGGCGCCACCGGCGCCGACGCGCTGCTCACCGTGCTCATCGACGGTGCGCGGGCGACGGTCCGCATCGCCAAGGGCACCAGCGCCGAGCAGACCGCCTCGCGCGTCGCGCTGGCGGTGCCGAGCCGCTTCGCGGCCGAGGTGATGGGCAACGTGGTCACCGTGTGGAAGACGACGGAAGACGTCGAGATCGCCGCCTGACCCCGGCGTCGCATGGCCAGCTGGATCGTCAAGACCGAGCCTGACGACTACCCGTTCTCGCAGCTGCAGCGCGACAAGCGCGCCGCGTGGACTGGCATTCGCAACTTCCAGGCGCGCAACAACCTGCGCGCGATGAAGAAGGGCGAGCTGGTGCTGGTGTTCCACACCGGCGCCGACAAGCAGGTGATGGGCGTGGCGAAGGTGCTCGCGGAGGCGAGCGCCGACCCGACCGCCCCCGAGGGCGAGGACTGGTCGAAGGTGGACCTGGCGCCGGTGAAGGCGCTGGTGGAACCGGTGCCCCTGGCGGCGCTCAAGGCGAGCAAGGCCCTGCAGGGGCTGTCGATCGTCCGCCAGTCGCGGCTGTCGGTCGGCGCGGTCACCGACGCCGAGCTCGCCGCGGTGCTGGCGCTGGGGAAGACCCGGCTCTGATGCGCTACCTGATGCTCCTGTGGGAAGCGGAAGACGCGCGCGCTCGCCTGACCAGCGCGGAGCGCTCGGCCCGCGGCAAGGCGTACTTCGAGTTCCTGGGCGGGCTGCGACGCGCCGGCGCCCTGGAGGCCGGGGCCCCGGTGCAGCCCGACCGCGCCACCTCGACGGTGGAGGTGCGCGACGGGCTCCGCACGGTGCGACAAGGCCCGGCGCAGATCACGGACCTGGCCCTGGGAGCCTGCTTCGTCATCGACGCCCCGAACCTGGACCACGCGCTCGACTGGGCGGCGCGCTGCCCCGTGGCCACCACCGGCGCGGTCGAGCTGCGCCCGCTGATGGAACTGCCTCCGCTCGACGACTGAGGGCGGGTGCCGTGGCCGGTCAGCTGGCCGCGGTGGTGGCGCTCTTGACGATGGCTTCCAGGCGGTCGAGCGCGGTCTCCAGCGTGGAGATGTGCGGCCCGAAGCTGAAGCGCACGTACTGGCGGAAGCGCGAGGTGCGGGTCTGGCGGCGCTTGCCGGGGTTCACGTCGAAGAACTCCCCCGGCACCACGATCACCTTCTGGCCGAGCGCGGCGCGGAAGAAGCCCATGCCGTCGTTCAGTGGCGGCGGCAGCTGGGCGATGTTGCCCCAGACGTAGAAGGTGCCGTCGGGGACCCGGTCCACCCGCACGCCGAGCTTGGACAGCCGCGCGAGCATGCGGTCGCGCTTGTCGCGGAAGACGGTGTGAATGGCCTTGGTCTCGGCCTCGACCGCGGACGGCTCGAGGAGCGGGATCGCCGCCCGCTGAATGGGCTTGCCGCCGCCGCCGTCGAGGAAGCTGCCGGCGCTGGCCACCGCCTCGATCACCTTCTCGGGCGCCACCGTCCAGGTGATGCGCCAGCCCGGGTAGCGCCAGTTCTTGGTGAGCCCGTCGAAGATGACGACCGGGTCGCGGTTGACGTCGTCGACGTAGCGGGCCGCGCTCTCGACCGGGAGCCGGCCGGGCGGCGCGTTCCAGATGTAGTGGGAATAGAACTCGTCGACCAGGAGCGCGCAGTCGAGCTCCCGCGCGGTGCGCACCCACTGGTCGAGTTCCTCACCCTGCACCGTCTTGCCCGTCGGGTTGCACGGGTTCGACAGCAGCAGCGCCGAGAGCCCCCGCCCCTGGATCTCCTTGCGCAGGTCGCTCGGCGTGAACGCGTAGCCGCGCTCGCCTTCGAGCAAGATGGGGATCGCGGTGAACGCCTTGAAGACGTCGAGCAGCTCCTCGTAGGCGGTGTAGTCGGGCAGGAAGTGCCCCAGGTTCACCTGGCCCAGCGCGGCGGCCGCGCGGGTGAGCGCCACGCGGCCGCCCCCGGAGATGGCGACGTTCGCCGCGGTGTACTGACTCTTCTTCCCCACGCGGTACAGCCGGTTGTAGAGCGCGGCCACCGCTTCCCGCAGCTCGCGGAGGCCCGCGACGGGCGCGTATTCGAGGTCGTCGACGTCGACGGCCACTTCCTTCACCCGTGGCGGCGCTCCGGGCAGATCGCCGGTCTCCGGCTGGCCTTGCCCGAGGTTGCACCAGCTCGGGTCACGGCTCGAGAAGCCCAGCCGCTGCGCCTCGGTGGTGACGAAGATGACGCCCGTGCGCGGCACCATGCGGAACGCACTGGGGTGGTCGTCGTTGAGACCGCTCATGACTTCTCCTCGAGAATCGCCCGGAGCGACCGGGCATCGAACCGCAGGGTGGCGATGGGGCGCCCGTCGCGCTCCACCACTGGAACCAGGTGACGGTACTTCGCGAACCACCCGGGATCCGAGAGGATGTTGCGGACTTCGACGGTGAAGGTGACCGTCTCACCCACCTCGTCCAGGACCTCGAGCCCCTCGTCGCACAGGGGGCAGCCCGGTTTGCTGTAGACCACGAGGTGCATTTCGTTCGATCGTCCGTTCCGCGATGCGCGGCCTCTACGGTGACTTTGCCACGATGCCGCTGCGCGACCTCGTCGTCTACCTCGGCAACCGCAAGGCCACCGGGGTGCTGAGCCTGCAGCGCGACGTGGTGCGCAAGCAGGTGATCCTGGTCGATGGCGAGCTCTGCAACGCGAGCTCCAACGAGCCGCGCGAGTACCTGGGCCAGTTCCTCATCAACCTCGGGCACATCACCGAGGACCAGTTCAACCGCGCGTACCAGACCCAGAAGGAAACCAAGATCTTCCTGGGGCGAATCCTGGTGATGATCGGCGCGGTCAACGAGCAGACGGTGTCCACCGCGCTGTCGATGAAGATGCGGGAGACGCTGCTCGAGGCGTACCAGTGGACGCAGGGCACCTTCGCCTTCGAGGCCGACAAGCGCCCCGACGTGCCCGAAGGCATCGACCTGCGCATCCCCCTGTCGGAGATCGCCCAGGAAGGGGAGTTCCGCGAGACGGTGTGGCGGGCGATCCGCGCGGTGTTCCCCAAGGGGGGCTGCACGCTGCGGCTGGACCGCGCCAAGCTCGCCGAGCCCCCCAAGCCCGGCTCGCTCGACGAGAAGCTCTACCAGCTCATCGAGGCGGGCAATTCCATCGACGAGATCGTGCTCGCGCTGCACGCCACCGACTTCTTCCTGCACCAGCGCCTCTACGCGCTCCACCGGCTGGAAGCGGTGGCGGTGGCGGGCGACGGCACCCTGGAACTCGAGATGGCCGACGTCGGGGCGCCGCTCAACGTGGGGAGCAGCGACACCAGCGGGTCGGAGCTGGTGAGCCACGTGCGCGCGTTCCTCGACGCCGGCAACTTCCGCGACGCGCTCCAGGTGGCCCGCAAGGCGAACGAGCTGCAGAGCAGCGACGAGACGCAGGCCCTCATCCAGGACATCGAGTCGCGCTGGCTGCCGGTGCTGCGCCAGCAGTTCCTGTCGCGCCCGCTGGTCGCTTCGCTCCGGGTGGCGTCGGACAAGCTCAAATCGATGCCCATGACGGCGCCCGAGCGCTACCTGCTCTCGCGCGTCGACGGGAAGCGCGACCTGCAGTCGATCGTCGCCGTCTCTCCGCTGCGGGAACTCGAGGTGCTCGCCCACCTCGAGCGCTTCCTCCAGCTGGAGCTCATCGCGCTGCGCTGATTTCCTCACCGGCCGCGCGCGCGGTGGGACTAGGGTGCGCGCCGTGTCGGACCTCAACGAGATCTCCACCATCGCCCGCGGAGAGACCGCCCGCGCCCTCAAGGGTGGCCGGGTGGTGGTGCTCGCGGTGCTGTTCCTGCTCTTCACCGCGCTGGCGCTGTCGATCGTCGGGTACTTCAACTACCAGATGAACGCGCAGGTGAAGCTGTCGGGCGGCGACCCCGACGCGATGGCCCAGGGGGGCGAACAGAACCTCTCGGGCAAGAAGCAGTTCCTCTCGTTCGTCTTCACCAACGACCCCCAGCTGCTCGACGCGCTGGCCGCCCTGCCCCTGGTGCTGCTGGTGGTCTTCAAGCTGGCGATGCGCTTCCTGCCGCTCTTCGTGGCGCTGATGGGCTTCGACCAGATCTCGGGAGAAGTGGGGCCCAAGTCGATTCGTTACCTGGTGGTGCGGGTCAAGCGCAGCTCGATCGTGGCCGGCAAGTTCGTCGCCCAGGGCCTGGTGCTCGCGGGGCTGCTGCTGCTCTCGACGCTCGCCATGGTGGGCGTGGCCAAGTGGCTCAATGCCGACTTCGGCTGGAGCTTCGCGGCCACCACCGCGCTCAAGCTGGTGGGCGCATCGCTGGCGCTGGCCGTGGCCTACCTGGGCCTGTCCACGCTCTGCAGCGCGGTGACCCGGCAGGCGTCGGTGAGCCTGGCAGCCAACATCATCTTGCTCTTCGTCATCTGGTTCCTCGCGTTCCTGGGCGAGGCATTCCGGCTGCCGGGGCAGCAGGCGGCGATGGGCACGCTCGAGCAGCTCAAGAGCGAGTCGGGCTTCGCGTACCTGCGCTTCGCGAGCGTGTGGCACTACGGCGAGGACCTGCTCCACCCGCATCTCCCGCGCTTCTTCGGCGCGGCGCTGGTGCACGTCGGCTGGGCCTGCATCTTCCTCGGCCTGGCGAACCTGATGCTGCGGAGGCGAGACCTGTGACCGCGGCCATCGAGCTCACCGGGCTGTCCAAGCGCTTCGGCCACAAGGTGGCGGTGAACAACGTCACCTTCAGCGTCGAGCAAGGCCAGTGCTACGGCCTCATCGGCCCCAACGGCGCGGGAAAGACGACCACCTTCTCGATGATGTGCGGCTTCCTCTTCCCCACCGCGGGCTCGGTGCGGGTGCTCGGCGTGGACCCGGCCGCGCCGGGCGCGCTCAAGGGCAAGGTCGGGGTACTCCCGCAGGACGCGGTGCTCCCGATGACCTGGCCGGTGGGCGCGCTGCTCACCTACCTGGCGCGCCTGTCGGACCTGAAGGACCCCGAAGGGGAAGCCCGGCGGGTGCTCGACAAGGTGGCGCTCCCCGAGACCTGGGGCGTGCTCGCCGGCGCGCTGTCGCACGGCATGGCCAAGCGGGTGGCGATGGCCCAGGCGCTCATGGGCTCGCCCCCGGTCATCTTCCTCGACGAGCCGACCGCGGGCCTCGACCCCAAGATCGCCGCCGCGGTCCGCGGGCTCATTCGCGAGCTCAAGGGGCAGCACACGGTGGTGGTCTCCTCGCACAACCTGCAGGAGCTCGAGGAGCTGTGCGACGGCACCGCGATCCTCGACAAGGGCACGCTGGTCACCGCGGCCTCGATGACCGAGATCACCGGGCAGAGCGCGGAGTTCCGGGTGCAGCTCGCGCGGGGCAGCGCGCCGCTGGAAGAGCTCAAGGCGCTCCCGGGCGTGCAGCACGTCGCGGTGGAGGCTTCGGGCCAGGTGCTCCTGGTGCGCTACGTGGGCGCTCCGGAAGAAGTCATCAGCGCGGTGGTGGGCCGGCTCATCACCCGGGGCGTGCTGATCCTCGGGGTGACGCGCGGCCAGCGGCTCGAGGAGAAGGTGCTCCAGCTCACCTGACGGTGGGCCGGCCCGTCACTCCGCCCAGAAGAGCGGCTCGCGCTGCTCGATGAAGGCGATGATCGCCTTCTGCGCCGCCTCGTCGAGGTTGACGAACTGCAGGCCGAGGCCCGGCATCTGATCGGGCTGCAGGTCGCTCACCTCGCGCCGCCAGCGCACCACCGCGTGGGTCTTGATGGTCTCGCCCCCGGCGAGGGTGAAGGCGAGGTCGACCTCGGTGCCCAGCGGCAGCAGGTTGACGGTGGCCACGAAGAGGCCGCCTTCGGACAGGTTGGTCGAGAAGCCCGAGAAGAGGTTCGAGTCGCCCTGGAGGTCCACCTGGGCCTGCATCGCCACGCGGGGCTGCGCCCGGCGCGTGACGCCTTCGGGCGCCCCTTCCACCGGCCGAGGGGCGGGCCTGGGCACCGGCGGCGGCTCGGGGGCCTTGGGCGCGGCGGCGGCC
>JAIBBQ010000374.1 GCA_019694595.1 Myxococcaceae bacterium | reverse complement strand
GCCGCCGGAGGCCGAGGTGCCACCGCCGGAGGCTGAGCTGCCACCGCCGGAGGCTGAGCTGCCACCGCCGGACGCCGAGCTGCCGCCGCCCGAGGCCGAGGTGCCGCCACCCGAAGCGCCGGTGCCGCCGCCACTGGATGCAGACGTTCCGCCGCCCGACGCAGCGTTGCCACCGCCTGCAGAGCTGGAACCAGGGGAACCGCCACACGCCGCGCTCACGAGGAGCGACACGGCGCAGAGAAGCACACGCACGGAGATGTTCTTCAACTGCAACCTCAAGCAGTCTCGGCCCGACTGGCGGCGCTCAGTACGCGCCACACGGGAGCGATGCAAGGCTCGGCTGCCGACAAAATGGGTGGGCTGATGTGCGCAGCTCGTCAGTGCGCGGCCGCGTGCACGCTCGAGTCGCTCTCGCCGTCGATCCAGGCACGAAAACTGTCCGCATCGTGAAGCACGCCGCGCGCCGGGTCCTCGATGGCGATGTCGGGGGTCACCGTGCTCAGGCCCCGGAAGAGCGCCAGCGCGAGCTCGAGCGCAGCCTGGCTCTCGAGGAACAGGTGCCCGTCGCTCGTCATGTAGACCTCGAGGCGGCCGCCGAACGGCGTCTCGATCTCGTAGCGGTCCTGACCGCGGCGAATCTGGTGCACGTACGGGAAGCACCGCACCGCCTGCATCAGCAGGGACTTGGTCGAACCATCGAAGGGCCCGGCGATCGGGTTCTGCGCCTCGGTGTCGATGGCGGCAGGGAAGTAGAGGTTCCGGTTTCGCTTCAGCCGGACGATCGTCAGTTCGTAGCCCATGGTCACTGGCTCTGACCCCGGACCCCCGTCTGATGTGAAGGATCGAAAGTGTAATGATTTCAATCGTGTAGGCGTGTGTAGGGCGTGAGACCACGGCGTCTTGACGCCCCGGGGTGGCGCCAATACATGCCGGCGCGATGGCCACGCCCGACCGCTTCTCGCTCCCTCAGCTCGCCGAGACCACCCGCAAGCCCGACTGGCTCAAAGTGCGGCTGCCGCACGGTGACGGCTACGAGCGGGTGCGCGGGCTGGTGAAGGAGCTCAAGCTCGCCACGGTCTGCGAGGAGGCGCGCTGCCCGAACATCGCGGAGTGCTGGGGCGGCGGCACCGCCACCGTGATGCTGATGGGCGAGGTGTGCACGCGCGCGTGCCGCTTCTGCCACGTGAAGGTGGGCGCTCCGCCGCCGCTCGACCCGCAGGAGCCGGAGAACCTGGCGCACGCGGTGAAGGAGCTCGGGCTCGAGTACATCGTGGTCACCAGCGTCAACCGCGACGACCGGCCCGACGGGGGCGCGAGCCACTTCGCGGCGGCGATCCGTGCGCTGCGCCGCGAGTCGCCGCACACCACGGTCGAGGTGCTCATTCCCGACTTCCAGGGCAAGCGCGACGCGCTGCAGATCGTCGCCGAGGCGAAGCCGCACGTGGTGGCCCACAACATCGAGACGGTGGCGCGGCTGACGCCGACGGTGCGCGACCGGCGCGCGACGTACCAGCAGAGCCTCGACGTGCTGCGGTACCTCAAGGACCGGCCCGAGAAGCTCTACACCAAGAGCTCGATCATGGTCGGGCTGGGCGAGACCGAAGACGAGCTCTACGCGACCTGCCGCGACCTGCGCGCCGCGGGGGTCGACGTGCTGACCCTGGGGCAGTACCTCCAGCCGTCGCAGTACCACCTGCGGGTGGAGCGCTTCGTGCCGCCGGAGCAGTTCGACGCGTACAAGAAGGTGGCGGAGTCGATGGGCTTCCTCTATGTCGCGGCGGGTCCGCTGGTTCGCAGCTCGTACCGGGCGGCCGAGTTCTTCCTGAAGGGCTTGATGGAGCGCGAGCGCACGGCACAAGGCTCCGCGTAGCGTTCGATGGCCACACTGAATCTGCTCCAGGCAGTCAACGACGCGCTCCGGGTGGAGATGCGCCGCGACAACCGCGTGGTGGTGCTCGGCGAGGACGTGGGCAAGTTCGGCGGCGTGTTCCGCGCCACCGCCGGCCTCTACGAGGAATTCGGACCGCAGCGCGTCATCGACACCCCGCTCGCCGAAGGCGGCATCATCGGCGCGGCGATCGGCATGGCGCTCTACGGCATGAAGCCGGTGCCCGAGATCCAGTTCTCGGACTTCATCTACCCGGGCTTCGATCAGATCGTCTCCGAGCTGTCGAAGATGCGCTTCCGGTCGGGCGGGCAGTACGCGTGCCCGGTGGTGGTGCGCACCCCGTTCGGCGGCGGCATCAAGGGCGGGCACTACCACTCGCAGTCGCCCGAGGCGCTCTTCATTCACCAGGCGGGCCTCAAGGTCGTCGCGCCCAGCAACCCCTACGACGCCAAGGGGTTGCTGCTGTCGGCGCTGCGCCAGCCCGACCCGATCATCTTCTTCGAGCCCAAGCGGGTGTACCGCGCGTCCAAGGGCGACGTGCCCGAAGGCGACTACGAGGTTCCGCTCGGCAAGGCCCAGGTGTTGCGCGCGGGTGAAGACGTCACGGTGATCACCTACGGCGCGATGGTCCACGAGGCGATCGACGCGATCGCCAAGGCCGAGGCCCAGGGCATCGACTGCGAGCTCATCGACCTGCGCACGCTGTGGCCGCTGGACATCGACTGCCTGGTGGAGAGCGCCCAGAAGACGGGCCGGGTGGTGGTGGTGCACGAGGCGCCGCGCACCTGTGGCCTGGGCGGCGAGATCAGCGCGCTCCTGCAGGAGCGCTGCTTCACTCACCTCGAGGCGCCGATCCTGCGCGTCACCGGGTGGGACACGCCGTTCCCGTACACGCTGGAAAACGAATACCTGCCGCTCGCGCCGCGAATCCTCCAGGGCATCGAGGACTCGGCGGCCTACATCGCCTGACGAAAGGGAATCGCCGCCATGGCCACCTGGGAATTCAAGCTGCCGGACATCGGAGAGGGCGTCGTCGAAGGCGAGATCGTCAAGTGGCTCGTCAAGGAAGGCGACGCCATCAAGGAAGACCAGCCGATGGTCGAGGTGATGACCGACAAGGCGACCGTCACCATTCCCAGCCCGCGCCGCGGCACCGTGAAGCGCACCTTCGGCAAGGAAGGGGAGATCGCCAAGGTGCACCACGCGCTGGTGCTCCTGGAAGTCGACGGTGCCGGGACTCCCGACGTTCCCGCGGCCAAGGCGAGCGCACCCAGGGCGGCCGCGGCGGCTGCTCCGGCGACCAACGGCCACGCTGCGCCCGCGGCGGCTGCCGCTGCCGGCGCCAAGGTGCTCGCCACCCCGGTGACCCGCCGCATGGCGCGCGAGCACGGGCTCGACCTCTCGAGCGTCGCGGGCTCGGGGCCCCAGGGCCGGGTGACCAAGGCCGACGTCGAGGCCCACCTCGCGGGCGGCGGCGCGAAGACCAACGGCGCGGCCACCGGCGCGCCGCTGGCCCCGCTGGCGCCGCTGGCGTCCGCGCGAGGCGATCAGCGCGTGCCCATTCGCGGCCTGCGCAAGAAGATCGCCGAGAA
>JAIBBQ010000373.1 GCA_019694595.1 Myxococcaceae bacterium | reverse complement strand
CCAATGCCGATCAGTTAGCGGCAAGGGATCGCCGCGACTGGGGAATTTGATGCGGTGGCGGTGCCCGCTTGTGCGGGCACCGAGGAACTTGAGAAGGTGCGCGCTTTTTCGGGGGACGCGTGCCGCTCGACCAAGACTTGGGGGATGTCTCCGCCTTCCTCGAAGGCCTGAGCCTGGACGGCCTGAAGGCCCACGTGAAACCGGAGTGGATTGAGGACGCTCTGACGTGGGCAGGGACGACGACCATCCGCAAGCGGCGGTTGCCAGCCGACCAAGTGGTTTGGCTGGTCATCGCGATGGCGTTGTTCCGCAACAAGCCCATCGAGCGAGTGGTCGACGAGCTGGAGCTGGCGCTGCCGGACCGCAAGGACACGCTGGTGGCGAAGAGCGCCATCGCCCAGGCGAGGCAGCGGCTGAGTCATCAGCCGCTGGGACACCTGTTCGAAACGACGGCGCTCGAGTGGTCCGCGCGCAGCGTGGATGAGCACCGGTGGCGAGGACTGCGTCTGTACGGCATGGACGGCACGACGCTACGGGTGCCCGACTCTCCCGAGAACCGCGAGGAGTTCGGCGGTCAGCACGCTGGCGGGGGGCGCGGAGACAGCGGCTATCCACAGGTGCGGGTGGTGGCGTTGATGGCGGTGCGCTCTCACATCCTCGCGGCCTTTCGTTTCGGGCCCTACGCCTCCGGCGAGACCACCTTGGCTCGGGATGTTTGGGACGAAGTGCCAGCCGACTCACTCGTCCTCGTGGACCGCGGCTACCTGGTGAAGAAGGACCTCTACAACCTGGAGCGCAGCCGCAATCGGCACTGGCTGACACGCAGCAAGGTGAATACCCGCTGGTCCATCATCGAGACGCTGGGCAAGGGCGACTACCTGGCCGAACTCGAACTCCACGGGGCAAACCTGCCCTCGTCGTGGCCGATTCGGGTCATCCACTACAACTGGAAAGGGCGAGGTCAGCAGACGCTGCTGACGTCCCTCACAGACGCGGAGAAGTACCCCGCCGCCGAGCTCGTCGAGCTGTACCACGAGCGCTGGGAGACCGAGCTCGCCTACGACGAAGTGAAGACACACCTGCTCGAGCGCCAAGAGAGCATCCGCAGCAGGACGCCTGACGGCGTCCGCCAGGAACTCTGGGGCATCGCACTCGCGTACAACTTGGTGCGGCTCGAGATGGAGCGCCTGGCCGCGGCAGTCAAAGTCGCTCCGACACGAATCAGCTTCACCGGCGCCCTGGCCCTCGTCCGTACGGCCTTCTCGTGGCTCGGAGACCGTCGCCTCGCTTACGGCACGATTCCCAAGAGCCTCGCCCGCGTGAGGGCGGACATGAAGCGCCTGCTGCTGCCGGAACGGCGCAGAGAGCGCCAATTCCCACGCGCCGTGAAGGTGAAGATGAGCAACTACCCGCGCAAGCGCCCCGTCGAGCGCCCCGCTAAGTGAACGGCATTGGCCCTAGCCCGGCTTCAGCGCGACGCCAGCCGCGATTCGATCGGCAGGAGCGTCGCGTACCCGGCGAAGAGCTGCGAGGCGAGGCGCGGGGGCTCCTTGCCCTTGGGCGGCCGCAGCGCGTCGTTCACCACCCGGCCGTCGCCGGAGCGGGGCTGATCCTTGAAGGTGAGGTTCATGCGGTAGCGCACGATGCCGCGCGCCACCCGGTGGATCACCAGCACGGTGCCGTCGTCCTCGATGGTCTCCACCAGGCCGATGTGGGTGAGGCCGTCGTTGGTGAGCCCGTCGCGGTTGAGATCGTACGTGTCGCGGAAGAAGACCAGGTCGCCGGCGACGGGGCGTCCGCCTTCGTACACGCGGCCGTGGCTCAGCGCGTAGCGCCAGATGGCGGTGACGCCGTTGTCGCCCTTGGCGGCGCTGGTCATGAGGTCGACGCCCACCTGGGCGTACACCCCGCGCACCAGGCCGGTGCAGTCGTCGCCCCAGGCATGGCCGCGAATGACGGTGCGGCGCTGGCCCACCAGCTTCTGGGCGACGGTGATCACGGTGCCCCGGGCCCCGGCGGGGGCGTCGAGCGGCTCCGCGGGGCCGGCGCCCGCGGGGCGGGGCGTGCCCTGGGGAATGTCCCGGTCGGCGCCGCGGCGGCCCCACGAGTGGGCGACCGAGCTCTCGAAGTCGAGGCGGCCGCCCAGGGGAACGGGGGCGGTGGTGGCGCACCCGGTGAGGGCGAGCACGGCCACGGCTGTCCAGAGCTGTCGCATGCTGAGGCAGATGCTCCAGCGGGAAGGGGCCGAGGTCAAAATCCACGTCTGGTACGGTCGCGGCCCGGTGCGCCAAGGTCTCGTCATCGCCATGGTCTTGCTCGTCGGGTGCCGCGAGGGCCCGTTCGCGGCGGCAGCCAAGCAGGACACGGCCCAGGGGTGGCGAGAATTCATCTCCCGCAACCCCGACGACGACCGGCTGGCCGAGGCGCAGGATCGGCTGACCGAGCTGGAGTTCGACGAGGCGCGGGCCGCCCACAGCGTGGTGGCCTACAAGCGCTTCCTCGACGCCCACCCGGGCGCACCCCAGCAGCCGGCGGCGCTGGCCTTGCTCGAAGGGCTGCGGTTCCAGGCGGCGAGCGCGGCGGGCACGGCGGCCGGGTGGCGCCAGTTCCTGCGCGATCACCCCGACGGCGCGCGGTCGGCCGACGCGTCGGCGCAGCTCAAGGCGCTGGAAGCCAGGCGCTGGCTCACCGAGGAAGACCCCGCGGCGCTGGAGGCGCTGGTGAAGGCGGCGCCCGCGACCGAGGCCGGGGTGCAGGCGGCGGAGAAGCTCGAGGCGCTGGCCTGGTCGCGCGCGGCGACGCCGTCGGCCTTCCAGGCGTACCTCGACGCGTACCCCGCCGGGAGCCACCGCGATCAGGCCAAGGCGAAGCTCCTGGAGGCCGAGCTGCTGGGGCTCCTGGTGAGCGGGGCCGCGGAAGAGGCCAGGGCGGTGTACGGGCGATCGCCACTCAAGGCGCTGCTGCCAGCGTTTCCGAGGCAGCTCGAGACGGCGCTCGCGGCGCAGGCGGCGGCGCGGGCCAAGGGCGCCGAGCAAGCGCTGGTCGCGTGGTACCTGCGGCCGGAAGGAGAACTCGAGCGCTCGCTGGAGGCGCCCGACCCGCTGGAGCGGTGGCAGGCCGCGCAGGAGCTGGGCGAGGTGGTGTCGGTGAAGCACCTCGAGGCGCTCCTGGGCGTGCTCAAGCGCTCGCGCTCGGCGCTGGTCCGGTTCCGGGCCTTCGAGGCGCTCCAGCGGGTGGTGGCGGCGCTCCCGGCGCCGGTCGCCGAGCTGGAGCTGGGCCGGCGGCGTGCCGCCCTGGCGGCGGTGCCCGCCGACGCCCAGTCGGCGCTGGTGCTCGCGGTGCTCGACGAGCTGTCGGGCGACGGCGCGCGCGCGGCCGCGGGCTACCGGCGCTGCCTCACCGAGGGCGCGGTGGACCCCCTGGCGCTGTGGCGCTGGTCGACGCTCGCCCGGGCCCAGGGGCGCGCGTTCTCCTCGGCGGTCGCGGCTGCC
>JAIBBQ010000372.1 GCA_019694595.1 Myxococcaceae bacterium | reverse complement strand
GCCGGGTGGTGGCGCACGCCTTCGCGCGCCGGGTTCTCGCGCGCCCCGGCCCGCCACTCGCGGTGTCCGTCGGGACCGTGGCCATCGACGGCGACGTCGCGCGGGTCGACGCCGCGCTCGCGCAGGGGGGCGATCGGTACGCGCTCACCGCGCACCTCACCCGCCCGGGCCCGGCAGGCGCGTGGAAGCTCGTCGACCTGGTGAACGACGGGAGCTCGGTGGTCGAGACGTACCGCAGACAGTTCGCCGCGCTGATCGCACAGGGAGGCGTGCCGCGGCTTCGCCAGGCGCTCGAGGCCCGGTGGGCGACGCTCGCGGCCGACACCGCGCCGGCGCCGGCGACGGCGAGCGCTCCTCCCGGCCCCCGGAACCAGCGCCGCACGCGCGCCCCCGTCGACCAGGGCGAGCTCGTCAGGGCCGGCGGCGTGCTCTTCGGCGTGGGCCGCGGGGTGCTCGAGGCACCCACGCTCCTGGGCGGCGACTAGACCCCGAGGCCGGCGAGCGGCCCGGTGCAGTAGGCGGGGTTGCCGAAGGTCGTCTTGGCGAGCCCGAACATGCGGCAGAGCGAGACCAGCAGGTTGTTGTTGGGCGTGTCGGTGGCGCTCACCACGCGGCCGGTGGTGAAGGCGCCGCCGGCGCTGCCCGCGAGCACCATGGGCAGCTCGGTCATCGAGTGGCCCGCGCCGCGGCCGACCTCGCTGCCCCAGAGGATGACGGTGTTGTCGAACACCGAGCCTGCGCCCTCGGGAATCGCCTTCAGCTTGGCGATGAGGTACCCGAGCTGGGAGGCGTACCAGCGGTTGATCTGCACCTCGACGTCCATCTGCTGGGCGGTCTGGCCCGAGTGCGTCCAGTCGTGGTGCGCCTTGCTGCCCGCGGCGGCGCTCACCCAGGTGTGGCGGATCGGGCTGATGGAGTTGCTCCACTGGATCGACGCCACCCGGGTGAGGTCGCACGCGATGGCCATGGCGAGCATGTCCATCTGCGCCTTGCCCGCCGCCGGGTAGAGGTCGTTGCCCACGAAGGCGCCGGTGGGCGCCGCGGGCTTCACGCACCCGCTGCCGGCGCTGGTGCTGGTGCTGGCGGCGATGTGCTGCTCGAGGTCGCGCACCGACTGCAGGTGTGCGTCGAGCTTCTGCTGATCCGCCTGGCTCACCCGGGTGCGCAGGGCGCCGAAGTCGGACTGCACGAAGTCGAGCACGCTCTTGCGATCGAGGTCCGCCGGCGACGGCCCGGTGCTGCCGCCCGTCGGGGGCGTGAAGCCGCCGAAGATGCGCGCGTACATCTGCACCGGGTCGATGGCCGCCGGCAGCGGCTGCGCGGCGCCGGCGTAGATCATCTTGTTCTTGGCGACGCCGCTGGCCTCGATCTGCACCCCGAACTCGAGCGACTTGAAGCGGGTGCCGCTGCCGATGGCGCCGGCGATGACCTGGTCGACCGACGGCCCGGTGGCGAAGTTGTTGGGGCCGCACTGGGTGCCGGTGAGGAAGCACA
Organism: Myxococcaceae bacterium; assembly: GCA_019694595.1. Taxonomy (GTDB): domain Bacteria; phylum Myxococcota; class Myxococcia; order Myxococcales; family Myxococcaceae; genus JAIBBQ01. The sequence goes on along the minus strand of JAIBBQ010000372.1, from coordinate 1,999 downwards.
CTTCCCCCCAGTTGTGCGGGCCGCCGTACGCCTGGGGACCCAGCCCCGAGAGGTACTTGAGCCCGGTGATGACGGTGAGGCTCTGCTTGTGCGCGGCGAGCGGCTCCAGCACGCCGCCCGCGGGCAGGTTCATCGTCGAGCCGCTCATCGTCGGTGCCCACAGCCCCGGCACCGGCGCCGGACCGTCGGGCGTGAAGAACACGATGAGGCGCTTGGGGAAGCCGCCCAGGCCCTGCCCCAGGCTCGCGGCGGCCTGGGGCTCGCTCCCCGGCACGCAGCCCAGGCTCTCCAGGAAGGGCAGCGCGAGCAGCGCGCCACCGGCACCACGCAGCAGCGAACGGCGCGAGAGGTGATTGCGGTTCATGGCGACCTTTCAGGGAGCAGCGCGGCGGAGGAGGAACGCGTCGGTCTGGGTGACGGCGAGGAGCAGCTCGCTCAGCCGGTAGCCGCTCGCCTGGAAGCGCGCCTTGAGCTGCGTCGCCGAGCAGGCATCGTCGGCGGTCACGTCGCGGCCGAACGCGTACCGGAAGTACTGCTTCTGCACGCAGTCCTTCACCCGGGTGCTCGACTTCAGCTTCTGCCCCAGCGCCACCGCCCCCACGAAGGTGCCGTCGACGTCGGTGAACTTGAGCTCGCCGCTCGCGTCCACCGGCTTGCCGTTCTCGGTGGTGCGGTACTTCCCTTCGCCGTCGTAGGACTCGAACGACAGCCCGATGGGGTCCATCAGCACGTGGCAGGAGTTGCAGCTCGGGTTGCTGGTGTGCACCGCGTAGCGCTCGCGGGTGGTGAGCGTCGGGTCGACCATCGGCGGGTCCGCCACGCCGGGCGGCGGCTGCGGCAGCTGGGTGCAGAAGAGCTGCTCGCGCACGAACTTGCCGCGGTGAATCGGGTCCGACGAGTCGGGCTTGGCCTGCATCGCGAGGATCGCGCCCAGGGTGAGCAGGCCGGAACGCTTGGTGGGGTCGAGGGTGAGCTTCTGGAAACCGGTGCCGGTCGGCGCGGCGGCCCCGTAGAGCGTCGCCAGGCGCGCGGTGCCCCAGGTGGAGCTCGAGGTGAGCAGCCCATCCACCGTGCCCGCGGGGTCGAGCGCGGTGCGGGTGAAGAAGAGCCGCGCCTCGGTGCCCAGGTCGGCGCTCAGCTGCGGCGTGAAGTCGGGGTACGCCGACGACAGCTTGGCCACCGAGTCCCAGTCGGTGAGCTCGAGCCACTGCTGCCCGAAGTCCCACACCGCGGCCTCGGCGCGCGGGTCCGCGAGCATGCGCCGGGCCTGCGCTTCGACCTCGGCGGGCGTCGACAGCTGGTTCGCCGCCGCCGCCTGGAACAGCGTCTGGTCGGGCATGGTGCCCCACAGCAGGTACGACAGCCGCGACGCGAGCTCGTACGGCGTGAGCTTCTGCGCGCTCTGCCCCGCGGCCACCGGCGCACCCAGCTCCACCCGGTAGAGGAAGTGCGGCGAGAGCAACATCGCTTCCACCAGCAGCGCCACCGACTGGCCGAACGGGTCGCGAGCGCGCTGCGCGTCGTAGAAGGACAGCAGCGCGGTCACCTCCGCGGGCGTGAGCGGCCGGCGAAAGGCCTTGAGCCCGAAGGCGGGCACGAACTGCTGCACGCAGGCGCGCTCCGCCGACGCCGACGCCGGGCTGCAGCCCAGGAGCGCCGGGAGGTTCGCCACCGCGGCCGCCGCCAGGGTCTCCGCCGCCGCCAGGTACTGCTCTTCCAGCGCCTCCGGCACGGTGAGCGCCGAGGCGTTGTTGTTGAAGCCCAGGGCCACCTCCTCGGACACGAAGCTCCGGCCCGGCGCGGTGGTGTCCCCGAGCAGGTCGTGCACCGTGCGGTCGAACTCCGCGTTGGTGAGCCTGCGGAAGGTGCTGAACCCCGGCGCTTGCTGGCCGAGCGTGAGGCACGGGTCCATCGCCGCGCCGCCACCGGTGCCGGCGGCGCCGCCTCCTTGCCCTGCCCCGCCGGCGCCACCGCCGGTGCCCGCCGCGCCACCGCCGAT
>JAIBBQ010000131.1 GCA_019694595.1 Myxococcaceae bacterium | reverse complement strand
AGCCTTCATCCGCGCGCTGGGGTTGCCCGCGGGGAAGAGCCGCTTCGAGGTGGCCGCGCTGCCCGAGCCGCTGCCACCGCCGCTGCCCGCGGAGGCCGCCGAGGGCGCCGCGGTGGCGCAGAGCCTCGAGCTCAAGGCAGGGCTCGAGCTGGCGGAGTCGGCTTCCCGCGCGCTCACCCTGGCGCAGACGCAGGGCTACCTCCCCGAGGTGACGGCGGGCTTCCACGGCCAGCGCGACGGCACCTTCTGGGAGCTGGGCGGCCACGTCGCGGTGTCGCTGCCGTCGTTCGACCGCGGCCAGGGGCGCGCGCTCGGCGCGCAGAGCACGCTGGACCTGAAGCGCGCGCAGGGCATGGCGGCGCGGCTGCGCATCGCCTCGCAGGCGCGGGCGGCGGCGGTGCGGCTCGACGGAGCGCTGGAGCGGGCGACGCTGGCCCGCGAGCAGCTGGTGCCCGCCCGGGAGCAGGCGCTCACCGAGGCGCTCGCCGAGTACAACGCCATGGCGCTGGGCGTCTTCGAGCTGCTGGCGGCGCACCGCGCGCTCACCGAGGCGCAGCTGGTGTCGACCGAGGCGACGCTGGAAGCCTGGCGCGCCGACGCGGCGTTGAGCCTGCTGGTCGCCGGGTGGAGCGCCGAGGCGAGCGACGACCGCGGGCCGCGCGAGACCGCCGCGCCGAGCGAGCCACTGGGCGCGGGAGGACATTGACCGTGGAGTCACCGCGATGAACCGACGCGACGTGCTCAAGCTGACGGCGGTGGGCGCCGGCCTGGCGGCGGTGGCCGAGGCCGCGGGCGAGGTGGCGGCGCTGCCCGCGGGGCAGCCCGCGGTGGTGACGCCCAACGGCTCGACGCTCCCGTGGAAGGTGGTGCGGGGCGTGAAGGTGGGCCACCTGGTGGCCGAGGTGGTGAAGCACACCTTCGCGCCCGGGCTCGACGTCGAGGCCTGGGGCTACAACGGCGGCACGCCGGGCCCCACCATCGAGGTGGTGCAGGGCGACACGGTGCGGCTCTACGTCACCAACCGGCTGCCCGAGGCGACCACCGTGCACTGGCACGGGGTGCTGCTCCCCAACGGCATGGACGGGGTCTCCGGCCTCACCCAGAAGCCCATCCCTCCGGGGGCGACGTTCAAGTACGAGTTCACGTTCAAGGACGCGGGCACGTTCATGTACCACCCGCACTACGACGAGATGACCCAGATGGCGCTCGGCCTGATGGGGATGATCGTGGTGCACCCGCGCAGCGTGCGCGGGCTGCCGGTGAAGCGCGACTTCGCGCTGATGACCCACGCGTGGAAGCTGCGGGCGGGCATGCGGCGGCCCGACCCCACCGCGATGAGCGACTTCAACGTGCTCACCTTCAACTCGCGCTGCTTCCCCGCCACCGCGCCGCTGGTGGTGGGCGTGGGCGAGCGGGTGCGGGTGCGCCTGGGCAACCTCTCGGCGATGGACCACCACTCGATTCACTTCCACGGCGTGCGCGCCGAGGTGGCGTGGACCGACGGCGGCGAGGTACCGCCGAGCGCGCGCGTGCCCGAGGTCACCGTGCTGGTGCCGGTGGGGAGCGTGCGCGTCGTCGAGCTCACCTTCCCCGCGCCGGGCGACTGGGCGATGCACTGCCACATGACCCACCACGTGATGAACCAGATGGGCCACGCCGGCCCGGTGATGGTGGGCGCCGACGCGCAGCGCATCGACGCGCGCGTGCAGTCGGTGGTGAAGGGCTACATGACGATGGGGCACGACGGCATGGGCGCGATGAGCGCGATGGCGCCGATGATGGACAGCCCGCCCAACTCCATTCCCATGTACGGCGGCCCGGGGCCCTTCGCGCACATCGACATGGGCGGCATGTTCACCGTCTTCAAGGTGCGGCCGGATCCGTCGAAGGCCGACCCCGACGGCTTCTGGGACCACCCCAAGGGCACGGTGGCCGAGGAGGCCACCGAAGGGGAGCTGCTCCTCGACGGCATCGAGGTGTGAAGCCGTAGTAGGACGCTGCGCATGCGCGTGGCGCTGCTCCTCTTCCTGGTGGCGGCGCCTGCGTGGGCCCAGGCGCGCTTCTGCCGCATCGAGGTGGTGGACGCGGTCGACGGCGCGCCGGTGGCGGGTGCGCGCCTGGAGACGGTCAACCACCTGCGCTTCGTGAGCGACCAGAACGGCCTGGTGGCCTTCTTCGAGCCGGGGCTCATGGGCTCGAAGGTCTTCTTCACCGTCGAGCGCAGCGGCTACCAGCTGGCTCCCGACGGGCTCGGCATTCGCGGGGTGGCGCTCACCGTCGCCGAAGGGGGCACCGCGCGCATCACGCTGCCCCGCGCGCCCGGCCTCGACGCAGGGCCGGTGCCGGTGGTGGGCACGGGCGACTCGCGGCTCCTCGACGGCGGCGCGCTGGTGCCCGACGCGGGTCGCTTCCTGCGCGTCGAGGCGGTCGACGCCGTGACCGGGCGCGGCGTGCCGCTGGTGTTCCTCGAGACGCCCTACGGTCAGTTCATCGCCGACTCCGCGGGAGTGGCGGCGCTCTTCCACCCCGACGCCGAAGGGAAGACGGTGCCGGTGACCGTGTGGAGCTACGGCTACGACGCCCCCGACGGCGGCGCGGTGAGTCTCACCTTCGGCCCCGGCCGGGTGACGCTGCCGATGACCCGGAGGTTGCCCGCCGAGCGCCTCACCCGCCTCACCGGCGGCGGTGCCTTCCGCGACAGCACGCTGCTGGGCCTTCCGGTGCCGCGCGCGCGGCCCAACCTCGCGGGCCGGGTGCTGGGGCAGGACTCGGTGCTCTCCACGGTGTACCGGGGCCGCGCCTTCTTCATCTGGGGCGACACCAACCGGCCCGACTACCCGCTGGGGAACTTCTTCTCCACCGGCGCCACCGCGGCGCTCCCTGCCGACGGCGGGCGCGCGGCAGAGCAGGGGCTCGACCTGGAGTACTTCGTGAACCCGGCGACGGGCTTCGTGAAGCCGATGGTGCCCTTCGACACCGCGCCTCAGCCCATCTGGATGTCGGCGCTCGCCTCGGTGAAGGACCGCGACGGCGGCGAGGCGCTCTACGCGTCGTTCGCCAAGGTGCGCGGTGACTTCAGCCTCGTGCGCCAGGGCGTGGTGCGGTGGAACGACGCGCAGTCCCAGTTCGACCTGGTGCTCGACCTCCCGGTCGACGGCGGCGCGCCGCTGACGCTCGACGGTCACCCGCTCAGGTGGCTGCAGAGCGATGGAGGCGAGTGGCTCTACGTCGCGCCGGCGGCGCGCTGGCCGGCGAGCGCCGACGGGTACTCGAACCCGGCGCTCTGGCAGGCCTTCACCTTGCCTGCGGTCGACGGGGGCTTCCTGTCGCTGGCCGACGGCGGCTTCCCGTACGCCTTCCGCGCGGGGGCGCCCCGCGTGCCCGTCGACGCCGCGGCGCGGGGGCTGCTGGCTCGGCGCGGCTCGCTCACCGAGCAGGCGCTCGAGGCGCCGACGGGCCGCGCCTTTGCCACGCACCCCAACGACACCGTCGCCTGGAATGCGTACCGCGGGCGGTTCATTCGCTTCGCCTCCGAGTCCTTCTTCGTGCTGGGCGACCTCTTCTTCCAGGAAGCCGACACCCCGATGGGGCCGTGGGTGTGGGCGCGGCGCGTGGCCACCCACGAGGGCTACACCTTCTACAACCCGCGGCAGCACCCCTTCCTCGACCAGGACGGGGGCCGGGTGGTGTTCGTCGAAGGCACCTACACCGCGTGGCTCAGCGCGGCGCCGCCGACGGCGCGCTACGACTACAACCAGCTGCTCTACCGGGTGGACCTCTCGGATCCGCGGCTGTCCTTGCCGGTGCCGGTGTACCCGGGCGTCGTTCCGGTGACCAAGGCCGACGTGCCTGCCGACGCGCCCGCGCTGCGGGCGACCTTCTACGCCTTCGACGTGCCTGGCCCGGGCCGCGTGCCGGTCTCCGTCGCCAGCGTGTGCTCCGGTGCGCTCACCACCGGCGACGCCGGCATCGCGCCGCTCTTCTACGGTGCGCCGGCAGACGCCGGAGGTGTCCAGCGCCTTCCGCTCGATGCCGGCGCGCCGGTGTACGGCTTCCCGAGCCCGCTGGACGTGGCGCTCCCCGTCGCGGCCTTCCAGGCGCCCGGGGTGTCACTCAACGCCGGTCCCGACCTCTGTGTCCCCGCCGGGCCGCTGGTGCTGACTGCCTCCGTCGAAGCCGCGGCGCCGCCGGTCGCGGTGTCCTGGTCGATGGATGGAGTGGCGATCGGCTCCGGAGCGTCCGCCAGCATTCAGGTGGTGCCGGGCCTTCATGAAGTTCGCCTGGTGGCCATCGACGCGCGGGGGAACCGTGCGAGTGACCGGGTCCTGGTCGAAGGCACCACCAGCTCCGGCGGCGGCGGCGGCACCGTGGCTGCGGGCGGCGGTGGCGGCAGCTCCGGAGGCGGAGGCGGAAGCGGTGGTGGTGGCGGAGGCGGTGACGGCGGAGGTGGTGGTTCCAGCGGCAGCGGCGGCGGCGCCGCGCCCCCTGGGTGCGGCTGCGGGGGCGGGGGCACTCCCGGCGTGGCGGGGCTGGCCCTGCTCGCCGCGGTGTGTCGCGGGCTTCGGCGGCGCTCCCGTCAAACCTGACAATATGTTGTCAGTCGCGGTCTGCGAGGCTGTCCGGAACGACGGGCAGCGGCAGTCCAAACCAGCCTCCGGTGAACCCGCCGGATGGCCACGACGAGGAGCACGAGCATGAAGCGCTTCACTCTCGAGAAACCCGCGGGCTTCTCCCTCGACGCGCACGCGCAGTTCTACGCGACCTTCACCCCGGGCAGCGGCATGGCGGCCGCCGCGGCAGGCACCGGGCAGCTCATCTTCACCTTCCGGCTCGACGGCACCTTCGAGGCGACCGCGGCGGTGCTGCGGGAAGAGGGTGACGCGCTGGCGCTGGAGGTCGAAGGGCCCAAGGTGCCGGAGACCGCGCTCCGGCAGGTGAAGCGCATCCTCGGGCTGGAGTGCGACGGCGCGGCCTGGCTCGCGCTGGGGAAGAAGGACAAGGTGGTGGGGGCGCTGCAGAAGCAGTTCCCCGGCTTCTACACCGCGACCTTCCCGTCGCCGTACGACGCCGCCGCGTGGGACATGTTCTCGCACCGCACGCCGCAGCAGCGCGCGGTGGCGCTGAAGACGGCCTTCGCCCACGAGCACGGCGACGTGGTGAAGCTCGCGGGGGTGCACCACGTCTTCCCCGGGCCCGAGAAGGTGCTCCAGGTGAGCTCGTTCCCCGGCCTGTCGGAAGAGAAGCTGGCGCGCATGCACGCGGTGGCGCGGGCGGCGCTCGAGGGGCGGCTCGACGCCGACCGGCTGCGGAGCCTGCCCGAGGCGGAGGCGCTGGAGGACCTGGAGCAGATCCGCGGCGTCGGAGAGTGGACCTCGAATCACGTGCTCAAGCGCGGCGCCGGCCCGCCGGACGCGCCGCCCACCACCACGCCCGCGGTCTGCGCGCTGGTCGGCGAGCTCGCCGGGCTCGACCACACGCCCACGGGTGACGAGGTGCTCGCGCTCGCCGAAGGCTGGCGCCCGTTCCGCATGTGGGTGACGGTGATGCTCGCGCGCGCGCTGGTGGACCGCGGCGGCTGGAAGATGACCGCCGCCCAGCTCAAGCAGGCCAAGCCGGCCCGCCGCGGGCACCGCTGACGCCGCCGCGTCAGCGCTTCAGCCGCACGAAGGCCTCGCTGCTGCGCAGGCCGTCGGTCACCAGCACCTTGAGCAGCTGCGCCTTGGCGGTGGGGCTCACCGGCACGGTGAGCTCCTTGTCGCTCTTCTCGAAGACGCGCTCGGTCCAGGTGCGGCCCTGGTCTTCCGACGAGTACACCGACACCAGCGCGGTGCTGCCGGGCGCGGTGGTGGCCGACCAGGCGAGCTTCACCTGAGACTGGCCCGCGGTGAGCGCGGTCTGGTCCTTCGGCTCGTCGAGCGTGAGCACCGGCGCGTCGCCCGCGAGCTTCCTGGTGTCGAGCAGACCGCTCGGGCTCCACAGCTCGATGGCGGCCCAGCCCGGCAGCTCGGGGATGCGGCCCACGAAGGAACGCACCGTGCGCTCCTGCTTGGTGTGCGGGTCGACGAAGCGCGGGTTGAAGGGGAAGCGGCCGAGCTCGGCGCCCTGCGCGTTCTTCAGCACGAAGGCCCACGGCCCCTTGCCGGGCCGCAGGTCCTGCTCGCCCATCACCGTGTAGCTGGGGTGCAGCTCGCCCTTGAAGCCCTTGCCTTCCTTGCCGAAGAAGGCGCGCACCACGATGACCGGCGGGTCGGCGGGCGGCCCGAAGAACTGCTTCACCGCGTGCCAGTAGCTGCACTGGGTGACCCAGATGGCCTTCGACGTCACCGGACCCATGATGGGCACCGCGCCGGCGTAGCGCTCCGGCGCCATCGGCGCGCCCTGGGTGGTGAGCTGCACCCCGTGGGCGATGCCGTCGTCCTTGTTGTGGTAGTCGATGCCGCACTCCGCGAGCATCTCGTCGCCGGCCCAGCCGTCGGGCAGCGTGTGGAGAATCTCGTGGGCCACCGTGTCCCAGGTCTCGCTCGAGGGCACGAGCATCACCTTCCACGACAGCGACACCGTCTCCTTCGCGGGGTTCTTCACCTTCACCGCGCTGTCCACCGTCATGCCCGCGGCGCCCTTGCCGAAGATGCCGACGAAGTCGTCCTTGGGCATCACCGCCACCACGCGGCCCGAGCCCGAGAGGAAGGCGCTCGCCGCGAGCGACTCGTTGAGCGCGGCCACCGTGGCGTCGACGCGGCGCGACTCGAACCACTTGGCGGGAATCTCCTTCTCGCTGAAGTTGCGCAGGGTGACGGTGCGCGTCGGCAGGCCGTGCGGCTTCAGGGGAAAGAGGTCGGGCGTGTGCGCCGCGGTCGCCTGCTCGAGCGCCTCGGCCTTGGCCTTGAGCTCGGTCTCCGCCGCCTCGTCGAGCAGGTGGAGCATCACCGGCACGAAGGTGACCACCGGGGCAGTCGATTCCTGCACGGTGCCGCCGGCGCTCACCGCGAGGCCGGTGTGGGTGCCGTCGGACTTGAGCAGCTCGGCGCGCAGCGTGTACCCGCCGGGGAACTCCAGGGTGAACGGCGCGCCCGCCGGCTGGCCTTCGCGCGCGGGGAGCGACGCCGACCAGGGCACCGGCTGGGGCAGGGCCTCGCCTTCCAGCGGCACGGTGTAGAAGGTCTCGGTGGTGCCGATGACGCGGGCCGGCCCGCCGTTGGCGAGGGTGAATTCCGCCTTCACCGGCTTCTTCTCGGGGCAGGTGGTCATTCCGCTGAAGACGATGGCGTCGCGCGAGTCGACCACCACCGGGGCGCCGTCGAGCAGGTAGTGGTGCACGCCGAAGACCAGCGTCGGCTTGCCCTTCACCAGGTTGAGCTCGGCGAGGTACCGGGGCTGGAACGGCGAGAGCCGGGTGAGCTGCTTGGTGGGCTTGTCCGCGAAGGACGGGTCGTCCTGCCAGACCGACTGGGCCGGCTCGAGCCAGCCGTCGGTGATCCACGTGCTGCACGGCTTCTTCTCGGTGTGGCCGTAGACGGTCGGCGGCAGCGGCAGGTCGCGCGGGTCATCGCCCGGCGGCGGCGTGGGCGGCGTCTTGGGCTCGCCCGGCTCGCGCGCCACCGTCGTGGGCAGCACCGGCATCTGCGGGAAGTAGAGGCCGGTCACCGTGAAGCCGAGGCCCACCACCGGCTCCGCCCGGCCGGAGTTGAAGAAGAAGCGCATGCGCAGGCCACCTTCGAGGCCCACGCCCAGCTTGGACAGCAGCGGCGTCTGCAGCCCGGCACCGAGGTCGAGCCCGAACCCGGGGAAGACGCCGCCCGCGGTGCCGAACACCATCGCGAAGCCCAGCTGCCCCGTGCCGTAGAGGCGCGAGGCGCCCAGGTCCTTCAGGAACACGTCGCCGTGGCCGCCCATGAAGAGCGTGGGGAACAGGCCTCCGGGAATGGCGGCGTTGAGCCCCAGGCCCAGCGTGGCGCCGGCGCCGAACTTCGGCGTCTGCAGGCCCAGCCGCAGCTCGGGCTGCACCGCCACCGTCGGCGCGAAGAGTGTGCTGCCCGAGAAGGTGAGGAAGCCGGTGCCCACTGCGCCGCCCACGTAGAAGCCGTGCTGGGGCGCGAGCGCAGCGGCGCTTGCGGCGGTGGAAGAAGTCTCGGCCTCGGCCCCCAGGGCGAGCGCGGGCACGAGCAGCCAGAGCGCGGTGAAGCGGTGCATGTCAGATCCCCTCCCAACCGCGCGTTGTAGCGCAGGCGCTCCACGATGCGTCGAGCGCGAAGTTCAACCGTTGCGCAATTCCATCGCTGCACGCCTTCAACCCACGGTGCCCACTGCCGTGCGCAGCCTGCGCAGCTGGCACACGCACTGCTCTGGAGTCCGGCCGGAGTGCAAAGGGAATGCAGTGCATCGAAGTCCCTTCACGAGGAGGAGCGCACATGAACAAGGTCGGGTGGGCCGCGGCCGTCGGCGCGGTGGTGATGTCGTGTGGTGGTGGAGACGCGGTGGTGTCGGGAGTGCACCGCAGCACCTCGCAGTGGCTCTGCGAGGCGCTGGAGTCGTCCATCGAATGCTCGGCGCCGCTGCCCAAGCAAGAAGGCGAGCGCGGGGCGTATTCGTGCGTGGGGGCCGAGCTCGACGACGCCTGCCCGCCACCCGGCGCGGTGAGCGAGGCGAGCGGCAAGGAGCGGCACCCCGAGCTGGTGAGCCTCGAGGCGGCCACGGCGGCGCTGCCGTGGGCGTGCCTCTTCACCGGCAAGCAGCAGCGCACCTGCTACCGCGACCTGCGGCAGATGACGAAGGGCGCGGGGCAGCCGGGCGGGCTCGAAGGCGAAGGGCCCGGGGGCGCCGGCTCGACGGGAGGGTCGACCGCGGGCGGAGGAAGCCCCGGGAGCACCTCGGGCTCGGGCAGCGGCGGTCCGGGCAGCACCTCGGGCGCCGTGCCGCCACCGCCGGTGGTGCCCACGTCGTGTGCGGCGACCAGCTGGGAGCCGTACTTCGCGCAGCTCGCGAGCTACCAGTACTCGAAGAACGGGGTGTGCATGAGCTTCCCGCGCTCGCTCTTCGACACCTCGGCGAGCTTCGAGGCGCTCGCGGTGGAGACGGCGAGCCTGCCAGCCAACCCGGGCAAGCCGTCGTGCAGCGCGGGCGAGAGCGCGATGCGCACCCAGGCGTGGCTCGACGCGGTGATGGCCGGCTGCTCCGGCCTCGACCAGGCCATCCTGGTGATGTGCCAGCAGGCCGCGAACTACGCGCCGAAGTCCGGCAGCTGCGCGCCCACCGGCGCCTGGTGACGTGATGGGCCCGGGGCGCTCCGCCATTCCCTCTCGTGGTGGAGCGCTCTGGGCCCTGGTGCTCGCGGGCTGTGGCGCCGGCGCGCCGCTGTCGCCCGAGCCGCCGGTGGCGGGCGACGTCTTCGCCGCGGAGCTCGGCGGGCCGTTGCCCGGGGTGAGCGCCTCGCTCGCCGCGCGGTTCGAGCGGGGCCGCGAGCTGATGCAGCGTCACTTCGCGCCGGCCGAGGGCCTGGGCCCGGCCTTCAGCGCCAGCGCGTGCGGCAGCTGCCACGAGAAGCCGGTGCTGGGGGGCGCCGGCGCGCGCTACCGCGACGTCTTCGTGCGCACCGGCCCGCAGGGGCAAGGGCTCACCGTGGCCTTCCAGCCCCAGTTCGAGGTGGGGCCGGGAGCGCGGGCGGCCACGCCGTCAGGGGCCGTGGCGCGCGCCCGGAGGACGGGCGCCTTCTTCGGCGCCGGGCTGCTGGCGGAACTCCCCGCTCGCGCTCTCATCGCCAACGCCGACCCGCGCGACGCCGACGGCGACGGCGTCAGCGGCGCGGTGAACTTCGACCGCGGCTTCGTCGGCCGCTTCGGCCGCAAGGCGCAGCAGGCTTCGCTCCAGGGCTTCGTGCGGCTCGCGCTGTCCGACCACCTGGGCCTCACCAGCGACCCGGTGGACGACGGCGACCTGCCGGGCGACGAGCGGCCGGCCCAGGTGCGCCTCGGCGACGAGGACGCGGTGGCCGACCCCGAACTCCCCGCGGAGGACCTGTCCGCGCTGCTGGCCTTCGCCGCGCTCCTCGCGCCGCCCCGGCCCGCTCCGCTCGATGCGGAGGCGCGGGTGGGCTTTCGCCTCTTCCAGGAGATTCGCTGCGCGGGGTGCCACGTGCCCGCGCTCGAGGGCCCGCGAGGACCGGTGCCGGCCTACAGCGACCTGCTGCTGCACGACCTGGGGGACGAGCTCGCCGACGGCGTGACGGTGCTCGACGCCCAGGCGCGCGAGCTGCGCACCGCGCCGCTGTGGGGCGTGGGCCTGGGCGGGCCGTACCTGCACGACGGCCGCGCCGACACGGTGGAAGACGCGGTGCTCGCCCACGGGGGCGAGGCGCTCGGCGCGCGGCAGGCCTTCGCCGCGCTTCCGCCGGCGCTCCAGGCCGCGCTGCTCCACTTCCTGGGCACGCTGGGCGGGGGCGAGGCAGCCCGCGAGGGGCTCCTGCCGCCGGGCGCGCCGGTGCCGCCGCCGCTCGCTCCTGGCGGTCCGCTTCGCCCGCTCGACGAGGTGACGGCGGCCCGCTTCGCCCGCGGCCGCGCGCTCTTCGACCGCGACGTGGCGCTCTCGAAGGGGCTGGGCCCGGCCTTCAACGCGGACTCCTGCCGTGGCTGTCACTCGGCGCCGGTGCTGGGCGGCGCCGGCCCCGACGACGTCGACGTCATCCGCCAGGGGACGCTGGAAGCGGGCGTCGGCTTCGTGGCGTCGGCGCACGGCACCATCGCGCACCGGCACCAGCGCGGTGGCGCGCGCCCCGAGCCCGCGGAGGGTGCCGACCTCTTCGAGCGCCGCCAGACGCCCCCGCTCTTCGGCCTCGGGCTCATCGACGGCATCCCCGAGTCCGCCATCGTGGCGCGGGAAGACCCCACCGACGCCGACGGCGACGGGGTGCGCGGGCGGGCGCGCCGGCTGCGCGACGGCCGGGTGGGGCGCTTCGGGTGGAAGGCGCAGGTGGCGAGCCTCGCCGAGTTCACCGTCGACGCACTGTCCAACGAGCTCGGGCTCACCGTCTCTCGCGAGGTGCAGGCGCGCACCTCGGCGTTGGTGGGCTTCACCGCGGACGACGACGGCGTCGCGGACCCCGAGTTGTCCGCGCAGGACGTCGACGACCTCGTCGCCTTCCTCGCTGCGCTCGCGCCGCTGCCGCAGGCTGATCCTCCGGCGGCGGGGCAGGCCGCCTTCGCCACGCTGGGCTGCGCCACCTGCCACGTGCCACGCCTGCCCGGCCGCGATGGCACTCCGGTGCTGCTCCACAGCGACCTGCTGCTCCACGACGTTGCGCCCGCCGACGCCCGGCTCGTGCCTGATGGCGAGGTCGACCGCGCCTTCCGCACTCCTCCGCTGTGGGGCGTCGGCGCGAGCGCGCCGTACCTGCACGACGGACGCGCGCCGGACCTCAGCCAGGCGGTGCTGCTGCACGACGGCGAGGCGCTCCGCAGCCGGAAGGCCTTCGAGGCCGCGCCGACGGACACCCGGGAAGCGCTGCTCGCCTACCTGCGCTCGCTCTGAGGGGGCGGCGCGCCCTGGGGCAGCTCGAGGACCAGCCGCGCGCCAGGCGCCGGACCGTCGGCGACGTACGCCCGCCCGCCGTGGCGCTGGGCCACCTCGCGCACCAGCGACAGCCCGAGCCCGGTCCCGCTCCCTGCGTGGTCGAGCCGATGGAAGGGCTCGAACACCGCCTCGCGCTGGTCGGCCGGGATGCCGATGCCCTGGTCGCGGACCTCGAGCGTGAGATGCCCGGCCTCGAGGCGCAGGTGCACCGCCACCTCGCTGCCTTCGGGTGCGAAGCGCAGCGCGTTCGACAGGAGGTTGTCGAGCGCGCGGCGCAGCGACAGCGCGTGGAGTTCGGCGTGCGCCTCCGCGGGCCCCTCGAGGCGCAGGGTGACGCGGCGCTCGCTCGCCAGGCCCCGCGCCGCGCTCAGCGCTTCCTCGGCCAGGGCGCGGACGTCGACCGGCGCACGCGCGAGCGCCCCGTGGGTCAGCTCGGCGCGCTCGAGCAGGGTCCCGGCGAGCGCGGTGAGGCGGTCGATCTCCGTGCGCGTCTCCCGCAGCGCCTCGGTCAGCTCCGCCCCCGTCCGCTCCTTGCGCAGCGCCAGGTCCACCGTGGTGCGCATCAGCGTCAGCGGGGTACGCAGCTCGTGCGCGGCGTCGGCGAGCAGGCGCTCCTGCGCGTCGCGCGCCTGCTTGAGCCGCCGGGTCGCCAGGGCGAGCGCCTCGCGCAGCGTCGCCAGCTCGTCGCTGCCGTCGTCCTCCGGGACCGGCTGGTCGAGGTCACCCGCCTGCACCCGCTCCACGTGCGCCTGCAGGTGCCGCAGCCGCCGCGCGAGCCGGCGCGACTGCCAGCCCTGGACCACGAGCAACAGCAGCGCCCCCGCGGCGAGCATCGCCCACCCGGTGGAGTGGAAGGTGGTGACCGTCTGCTCCACCACGGCCAGGTTCGCCTGCAGCCGCAGCGTGTACGGCTGCCCCGCGGGCGAGGCCACCGTCACCGTGAGCTCCCGCGCGGGCCCGGAGGCGAGCTCCCGGGTGAGCAGCGCTGGCGGGGCGCCGACCGCGCCCGGCGCGAGCGTCTCCACCGGGTGGTCCTCGGGGCGGGGCGGGTAGTGCATCACCTCCGCGCCGTCGGGGCCGAAGAGCGTGCCCTGGGGCGCGAAGGGTCGCACGCTCTCGACGAGCGGAGAGCTCGCCATGTGGAGGTGCGGCTCGCCATGCGGGCCGTCGAAGAGGCTGACGCTCTCCACCGCGGCCTGGGCGAGCAGGGCGCGGTCCACCGAGCGGTCCATCGCGCCGTGGAAGAGCACGTCGGCCGCGAGGTACGAGCCGCCGAGCACCAGCAGCGGCAGCAGCGCCCCGTGGAGGAACTGGCGCTGAGCCAGCGTCACGGCGCGCCCACGAGCCGGTAGCCCACGCCCCGCACCGTCTGCACCGTCGTCGCGGCACCCAGGCCTTGCAGCTTGGTGCGCAGGTACCCGACGTAGACCTCCACCACGTTGGGCTGGCCGTCGAAGTCGAGCCCCCACACCGACGACATCAGCCGCGTGCGTGAGAGCACCTCGCCCGGGTGGGTGAAGAACTCGAGCGCCAGCGCGTACTCCCTCGAGGTGAGGCCCGCTTCCTCGGCGCCGCGGCGCAGACAGCGCTTGCGCGGGTCGAGCGTGACGTCGCCCACCACCGGCGCCGACTGCCGGCCGCCGCTGCGGCGGACGAGCGCCTCGAGGCGCGCCAGCAGCTCGTCGAAGTCGAAGGGCTTCACCAGGTAGTCGTCGGCGCCGGCGCGCAGGCCCGCCACCTTCTCGCCGGTGGTGCCGCGCGCGGTGAGCATCAGCACCGGCACCGCGTCGCCGCGCTCCCGCCAGCGCCGCAGCAGGGTGGGGCCGTCGGCGTCGGGCAGCGACCAGTCGAGCACCACCGCGTCGTACGGCACCTGGGCGAGCCGCTCGAAGGCGTCCTCGCCCGTCGCGCACACGTCGACCTGGTGGCCTTCCTCGGTCAGACCCCGCTGCAGCATCCGCGAGAGCTTGGCCTCGTCTTCCACCACCAGGAGCTTCACCGCGAGGTCCCCTTTCGAGCGGCGAGCAGCGGGTAGAGCGAGGGGAGCACCAGCAGCGTCAGCGCCGTGGAGGTGATGAGCCCGCCCACCACCACCGTGGCCAGCGGGCGTTGTACTTCGCTGCCCGGGCCCTGAGCGAGCATCATCGGGAGGAAGCCCAGCGCGGCGACGGTGGCGGTCATCAGCACCGGCCGCGCGCGCTCGAGCACCGCGCCCAGCGCCGCCTCGCCGCTGCGCTGGCCGGACCCTTCGCGCTCCTTCACCCGGGTGAGCAGCACCACCCCGTTCATCACCGCCACGCCGGACAGCGCGATGAAGCCGATGACCGCGGGGAGCGACAGCGGCAGTCCGCGCAGCACCAGCGCCAGCGCGCCACCGACTCCGGAGAAGGGCACGTGCAGGAAGATGATGGTCGCGGTCCTCAGGCTGCGGAAGGCGAGCACCAGCACCGCCGCGATGGCGAGCAGCACCAGCGGCACCACCACCGCGAGCCGCGCGGTGGCCGCGCGCAAGGACTCCAGCTGCCCGCCCCAGGCCAGGGCGACGCCCGCGGGGACCGTCACCTGGGCCTGGACCCGCGCCGTCGCCGCGTCCACCGCGGTCTGCAGGTCGGCGCCGCGCACGTTGAAGCCCACCAGCAGGCGGCGGGCCCCGTTGCGGTGGGAGATGAGGCTGGGCGCGAGCGCGCGCTCGACGTCGGCGACGCGCCGCAGCGGCACCAGGCGGCCTTCGTCGGTGGGGAGCGAGAGGCCGTCGAGCAGCGCCGCGTCGGGAGGCGCCTCGAGCCGCAGCGCGAGGGGAATGGGCACCTGGCCGTCGTAGGCCACGCCGAGGGGCAGCCCGACCTTGAGCGCCTGCACCGCCTGCAGCACCGCGCCGGGGTCGAGGCCGGCCTGGCTGGCGTCGAGCGGCCGCGGCCGCACGGTGAGCACCGGCACCGCCGGGGGCGCCAGCACCTTGACGTCGCTGACGCCGTTCGCACCCTCGATGGCCCGCGCCACCGCGTCGGCGGTGCGCGCCAGGTCGTCGAGCGACTCGCCGGTGAGGCTCACCACCATGTCGGTCACCGCGCCGCCGAGCAGCTCGTTGAAGCGCATCTGGATGGGCTGGGTCAGCGAGGCGTTGGCGCCGGGGTCGCGCGCCTGGAGGAGCAGCTCGACTTCGCGCATCAGCGCTTCGCGGGTGAGGCCGGGCCGCCACTGCGCGCGCGGGGCGAGGCCGACGAACACGTCGGCTTGCTCGAAGCCCATGATGTCGGTGGCCACCGCCGGGCTGCCGATGCGGGAGACCACCGAGCGCACCTCGGGGACCTGGGTGCGCAGGAGCGACTCCAGCGCGCCGGCTTCGGCCACCGCGTCGTCGAGCGAGATGTCCGCGCGCCGGGTGGTCTGCACCACGAGGTCGCCTTCGTCGAGCGTGGGGGTGAACTCCACGCCGAGCGAGCGCAGCGCCGCGCCGCCACCGAGGAGCGCCAGCACCGCTCCGACCGCGACCGCCCGCGGCCGCCCGGCGAGCGCGCGCGCCACCGGGGGAAAGCGGCGCTCGAGGAAGCGCACCACCAAGGGCGCCCGGTGCGGCACGTCCCGGGCGCGCAGCCACAGGCTCGCAGCCGCCGGGAGGTACGTGAAGGTGAGCAGCAGCGCCGCGCTGAGCGCGAGCACCACCGTCATCGCCATCGGCCGGAAGAGCTTGCCGTCGACGCCGGTGAGCGAGAGCACCGGCAGGTACACCAGGAGAATCACCATCACCGCGAAGAAGATGGGGCGCGCCGAGCTGCCGGCGACCTCGCGCACCTGCGCGCGCAGGTCCGGGCGGTCGGGCGCCGGCCGGTGCGCCACGAGGTGGAAGACGCCTTCCACCAGCACCACTGCGCCGTCGACCAGCAGGCCGAAGTCGAGCGCGCCGAGGCTCATCAGGTTGCCGGGGATGCCGAGGAGCCGCATGCCCGCGGTGGCGAAGGCCATGGACAGCGGAATCACCGACGCCACCAGCAGGCCCGCGCGCAGGTTGCCCAGGAACACCATCAGCACCAGCATCACCAGGAGGCCGCCTTCGGCGAGGTTCTTGCCCACCGTGCGCAGCGTGCCGCGCACCAGCGCCGCGCGGTCGTAGACGACGTGCACCTCGACGTCGGAGGGCAGGGCGGCCCGCACCGCGTCCATCTGCGCGGTGAGGCCGCGCATCACCTCGAGCGCGTTGGCGTCACGCAGCATCTGGACCATCAGGTACAGCGTCTCGCCGCGGCCCTCGGCGGTGGCGGCCCCCAGGCGCAGCGCCTGCCCTTCCTCGACGCGCGCGAGCTCGCCGAGCCGCAGCGCGGGCCGCACCCGGTACGCCTCGAGCTCCGCCGCCGTCGGAGGGCGAGCGACCGCGCGCACCAGCACCTGTCCGTCACCCTGCGGGAGTGCGCCGCCCGCGGTGGCGCCGATGGAGCGCTGCAGTGCCCCTTGGAGCGCCTCGAGGGTGACGCCGCGGCTGGCGAGCGTGGCCGGCGAGGCGTTCACCCACAGCACGCGCTGGGCGCCGCCCCACGCGTTGACCTCCACCACGCCGGGCACCGTCTTGAGCAGCGGTGCCACGCGGTACCGGCCGAGCTCGTGCAACTCGGTCAACGGACGCTCGGTGGAGCTCAGCGTGAGGTGGAAGATCTCCCCCAGGCCGCCGCTCAGCGGGCCCAGCTCTGGCCGCTCCACGCCCGCGGGCAGCGCTGCCGAGGCGAGCCGCTCGGAGACGAGCTGGCGCGCGCGGTAGGCGTCGACGTCGTCCTGGAAGATGGCGGTGATGGACGAGATGCCGTAGCGCGACAGGCTGCGGACCTCGACGAGGCCCGGCGCGCCCGCGAGCGACAGCTCGAGCGGCCGCGTCACCAGCCGCTCCACCTCCTCGGGGGTGAGGGCCTGGGCGCGGGTGAGCACCAGCACCTGGTTGTTGGTGAGGTCGGGCAGCGCGTCGAGCCGCAGGTCGAGCCCCACCACCACCGCGGCGACCGTGGCAGCAGCGGTCACCGCGAGCACCAGCCCGCGGCGGTCCACCGAGGCCTGCGCGAGCCGGTCGATCATGGCGCCGGCTCCAGCGCCGCGCGCGCGTCGGCGGCCACTTCTCGACCCGGAGGCAGCCCGCGCACCACCACCGCGTCGGACAGTCGCGAGACGACCTCGACCGGGTGGCGCACCGGCCCCGCGGCGTCGCGGAGCACCGCCACCGCGGCGCCGTCACTCACGTGCACCGCCCGCAGTGGCACCGAGAGCACGGCTTCCGTCGGAGCCGGGGTCACCTCGAGCTGGCCAGTCCGCCCTGCCTCCAGCGGCCCTTCCGGCCGCAGCCATGCGGTGACGGTGCCGTCGCGCCCGTCCACCCGGGGAGAGAGCTGCTGCAGCGTGCACGGCACGCGCACTCCGGGCTCGGGGCTGAAGGTGAACGTCTCCCCCGGGCGCGGGCGCCGCGGCAGCCGCGCCTCCACGGTGACCTCGCCGGCGGCGACGATCTCCGCCAGCGCCGGACCTCCGGGCTCGTACGTCGCGCCCGGCACCGCGGCGACGGCCGTCACCACCCCCGCGAGCGGGCTGCGCAGGCTGATGAGCCCGCTCCCCGTCAGCAGCCGAGCCGCCTGGGCGGGGTCGACGCCGGCGATGCGCAGCGTCGCGGTCGCGCTCGCGAGGTCGCCGCGCGCGACCGCCACCGCCGCCTGCACCTCCGCGAGCTCGCCGGCGCGCGCGAGCCCTTCACTCTTGAGCGCCTCGAGCTGCGAGAGCCGACGCAGCTGAGGCTCGAGCCGCCGCTGGGCCGCCTCCAGCGCTCCCGCCGCGAGGAGCGCCTGGGGCACCAGGACCTCGGCCACCACCTGCTGCGCGGCCACCTTCTCTCCGAGCCGCACCCGCACCCGCTCCACCCGCAGGGGCAGCGGGGCGGAGACGAGGGCCGAGCTCTCCGGCGCAGCCACCACCGTCGCGGGGGCGGTGAGCACGGGGGGCGCGGCAGGGCGCGGCTGCACCCAGCGGGTCGCTTCTCGCGGCGCGGCCGCGGGGGCCACCGGAGCCGCGGGCGTGCACGCACTCAGCGCGAGGACCGCGAGGAGAACCCGGCTCATCGCCCGACCTCCCCCAGCTCCGCGAGCTGGAAGGCGGCCCAGGTGCGATCCGCGACGGCGCGCACCCGCCGCACCCGGCCCTGGGTGAGCGCGCGCTGGGCGAGGAGCCAGCCCTGGGCGTCGCCCTCGCCCGCCTCCAGGAGCCGCTGCGCGGCGCCCGCGGAGCGCTCCAGGGCGGGCACGAAGTGGTCGCTCAGCTCCCTGAGCACCTCGGTGCTGTGCTCGAGCTCGTGCCGCGCCTCGGTGCGCCGCAGCCGCAGGGTG
>JAIBBQ010000130.1 GCA_019694595.1 Myxococcaceae bacterium | reverse complement strand
GGCGGCGCTGGTGGCGGGCGCCGTGGGCGCCGCTGCGGCGCGCCAGCTGCGCGCGGGCGAGCCCCTCGACCCTGGGCCGGTGCCCGCGGTGCGCCTCGAGGTCCCCGCGCCTCCCGCTCCTCCCGCTCCTCCCGCTCCTCCGCCGCCGCCGGCGTCGCCCGAGGTGCAGCCGGTCGCGGAGGAGCAGCCGGCTGCGGTGGCTCCTCCGGTGGCGCCGGTGCAGGACCGCGCGCCCGCCGGGAAAGTCATTCCGCCTTCTCCGGCGCCCGAGGCGGTCGCGGCGCCCGTCCCCGCGGCGCCGGCGCAGCCGCCCGACCGGGCGCTCGAAGGGCTGCTCGCCATTCGCGCCGCCATCGCCCACCGCGAGGCGAAGGAAGCCCGCGCGCTGCTGGAGGCGCACCGCCGCGAGTACCCGCAGACGGCGCTCGACGAGGAACGCGACGCGGCGCAGCTGCAGCTGCTGGTGCTCGAAGGCCGGGTGGGCGACGCGAAGGCCAGCGCCGAGGCCTTCCTCGCGCGCTACCCCCGGAGCCTGTACCGGCCGGCCGCGGAGGCGCTGGTCGCCGAGTGACGGATTCGCGCGGGCGCCGCAACAGCGTCTGCGCGAGGCCGGAGCCCGAGTGACAGCGAGGAACGCGATGCGAGCGTGGGGACTGACGTGGGTGGTGGTGCTTTCGGGGTGTCTCACCACGGTGGAGCCCATCGCCGACGGGAAGTGTCGGCCTTCGACCTGCGCGGCGCTGGGCAAGGACTGCGGGCAGGTGAGCGACGGCTGCGGTGGCCTGTTGAGCTGCGGCAGCTGCGCGGTGAACCAGCAGTGCGGCGCGACGATTCCCAACGTCTGTGGCTGTCAGCCGCTCACCTGCGCCCAGGTGGGCGCGAGCTGCGGCCGGCCTGCCGACGGGTGTGGCGGCACGCTGTCGTGCGGCTCGTGCCCCGACGGCGCCAGCTGCGGCGGGTTCTTCACCTGCCAGGTGAAGCCGGAGACCCAGGTGTGTCAGGGCACGCTGTGCATCGACGACCCGGTCCTCACGGGCGCGACGCTCCTCGCCGTCGCGACGCTCGGCCCGCAGGAGGCCGTCGCCGTCGGCGAGGGCGGCGTGGTGCTCCACGTGACTCCCACGGAGGTGAAGCGCGAGCTCATCCCCACGGTGGTGGGGGCGCTCGTCGACGTGGCCGCTGCGGGCCCCCACGTGTGGGCCGTCTCCGGCGACGACGGGGCGGTGTTTCACCGGGTGCAGGGCACCTGGGTGCAGGTGCCACAGGCCGAGGCGAAGCCTCGCGCGCTGCACGCGGTGGCCGTGGCCGGAGACGGCCGGGTGTGGGCCGCGGCGAGCGACGTGCTGCTCACCTACGACGGCACGGCGATGCAGGTGGAAGCGCTCCCCGCGGGCAGCGGCGGCATCGTCGACCTGGCGGTGGGGCCGACGACCCTGCTGGTGCTCACCGTGGTCTCGCCCGGGTCCTCCGGCTACCGGCTGCTCACGCGGCGGCTCGACTCGTCGACCTGGAATTCGCAGGGGGTCATCGACGGCCTGTACTCGGTCGATGCCTGCCCCGATGGCTCGGCGTTCCTTTCGGGCACCTATTCCCACGAGGGCCCGTACGCGGCGCACTGGCACGAAGGCGGACAGCTCACCGATTCCTTCCCGCACACCTTCAACGGCGGCTTCGGCGTCGGCAGCGCAGCGTGCCTGGGCGACAACACGGCCTGGGGCGTGGGGCCCGGCCAGCTGGCGAGCCTCACCGAGACGGCGAAGCCCGGGCTCAAGCTCGCGGGCTGGCCTTTCGGAGTGGCCGGAACGTCGAAGGACGATCTCTGGGTGGTGGGCCGAGGCGCGATGGTGGTGCACGTGGTGGAGGGGGTGGCGACGGTGGTGCACGGTGCGCGCATGCCGGGTGGAGGTGCGTTGACGGCGTCCTCGCGCGACAACGTCTGGCGCCTCGGCGACGACGGGAAGGCGGAGCACTTCGACGGCCAGGCCTGGTCGCCTCAGCCCACGGGCGTCCCCGAGACGCTGCGCGGCGTCGCGGTCCCGACGGGCGCGGTGTGGGCCGTGGGCGGCAACACGTACACCGAGGGGCGGGTGGTGCGGGGGTCGAACGCCGGGTGGGAACTGATGCGGCCGCTCTCGGGCCAGGGCATCTCGTGGAGCCAGGACGTGCCGGTGCAGGTGGTGAGCGACGGGCAAGGCGAGGTGCTGCTGCACACGGTGAAGGTGGGCTCGCCCCCGGGCAGCGCCACCATCCAGCGGTGGGTCACCGATCACTTCGAGAAGCTCCCAGCCTCCGCGCTCGACGCCAGCGGCCAGCTCGGCAGCGGTGCCGGGCGAATCGTCGGCTTCGTGTCCGACAGCTCCTCGAGCCAGGTCTACACGTACGCCTCGGGGACCTGGTCGTTCCACTCGCAGGGGCCGGCCTTCCTCACCGCGGTGACGCCGGCCGCCGACGGGGTGCTCTTCGCGTCGAACTACTCGAGGCTGCTGCGCTACGCCTCGGGGCAGTGGGTCGAGGGCGAGGGCACCGACAAGGCCTCGTGGTCGGTGATCGCCACTTCGGGGAATGAGGCCTGGGCGGTGGGCGCGAGCTCGGGGTACTCGCCCAACAGCTGGGGCGTGCTCGCCCACTTCGACGGCGCGGGCTGGAGCATGGTCACGCTGCCCACGTCCGACGTCGCCACCAGCCTGGCGGTGACTGCGACCGACGTGTGGATCTCCACCCAGTCAGGCCTGCTGCTCCACCAACCCCGCTGAAGGACTGGGTCGGCGATGTGGGTGGAGGTGGATTTTTTGACGACCTCCACCGGCGGCGTTTGATCAGGCCACCACAGGGCGAACCTGCCCTGTCGCAACCAGAGAGAACGACCCCATGAACGAGACCAGCCCCGCCGCCTTCACCTCCGAGCGCCGCACCGGCACCCCGCCCGCGCCCGTCTTCGGCGAGCTGCTCATCGAGTCGTCGTGGCGGCCGACCGACAAGCCGTCGGTCGAGGCGGAAGGCTGGCTCCGGGCGCACGGCTACGCGCCCGATCGCCGCCAGCGCGGGTGAGGCCGGGGCGCCACAGGGCGCCGCAACTTGTAAGGCCACGAGGTGTCTCGCCCGGGGCGACAGGTGTCCCCCGGAGGCGACAATCGAGGCATGAAGGCCAACGGCGCCACCTCGAGCTCGACCCACCACGCAGGCCGTTCCCACGCCATGCTGTGCCTGGGCGCGCGCGGCGCCGACGTCACCAAGCTGCAGCGCATGCTGTGCGCGGCCGGCTTCAACTGCCACGGCGTCGACGGCATCCTCGGCCCCAAGACGCTCGCCGCGCTCAAGCGCTTCCAGAGCCACGCCCGCATCGTGGTCGACGGCAAGGCGGGCCCGCAGACCTTCGGCGCGCTGCAGGCGCACGGGGCGACCCGGGCCGCGGTGGCGCAGGCGGTGGGCGGCACCAGCTTCACGCCCACCGACAGCGCAGCGCCGCCCAAGCTCGACGACAGTCAGGCCGCGCCGGGCATCGCGGGCATGCTCGACTGGGCGAAGTCGATGATCGGCACCAAGTACGCGTCGGTGAACCCGTTCCGCTTCGGCAACGTGCTGTGGGACGGGCAGGCCCACAAGAGCGAGAACGGCAGCTCGACCGTCTACCAGTACCCCAAGGGCACCCGCGTCTTCGACTGCTCGGGCTTCGTGGTGGCGGCGTACCGCCAGATGGGCGTCGACCTCCTGAAGCACGGCCTGGGCACCAGCTCGGCCATCCGCGACAACGCCCAGGGCTTCCTGCAGAACGTCGACCGCGCGAACCTGAAGCCCGGCGACCTCATCACCTACGCGCCGCACAACGGCGTCGGCCACGTCGTCATCTACGCGGGCAACGGCATGACCATCGAGTGCTCGGGCGGCCGCGGCGTGTGCCAGAAGCCGGTGAACTGGGACGCGGTGAACTCCATTCACCGCGTGCCGGGCGCCAACGCCTGAGTCGCGGCAGTCAGTCGAGCCCGGCGCCCTGGCCTTCGTAGCGGGGGTCGCTTCCGGCGGAGAAGAGCCCGGTCACCGGGTCCCGCACCACCGCCTGCGGGTCGCCCCACGGCGGGCTCGCCTTCACCACGTGGCCCAGCGCCTCGAGCGCCTTCTGCGTCTCGGGCTCGAGCGCCTGCGCGTCGGTGCGCACCACGTCGGGCAGCCACTGGTGGTGCAGGCGACCGAAGCCCACCGCGCGCTGCGCGCTCATCTGCGCGTCGACCACGTTGGAGACGACCTGGATGACGGTGGTGGGAATGGTGGAGCCGCCCGGCGCGCCCACCGCGAGCAGCACGTTCTTGCCGTCGCCGTCGAAGACCAGCGTGGGCGACATCGACGACAGCGGCACCTTGCCCGGCGCCACCGCGTTGGCCTCGCTCGCCAGCAGGCCGTACTCGTTGGAGCTGCCCGGCGCGGCGGCGAAGTCGTCCATCTCGTCGTTGAGGAGGATGCCGGTGCCCTTGGCCACCACGCAGCTGCCGAAGAGGTAGTTGATGGTGGTGGTCATCGCCACCGCGTTGCCCTGCGCGTCGATGGCGCTGATGTGCGTGGTGTGCGTGCCTTCGGGCCTGGGCGGCGCGGCGCCCTTGAGGAGCGCCTGCGAGTCGCCCGCGTGCTTGGGGTTCACCGCGGCGAGCGTGGCGTCGACCCACTCGGGGCTCACCAGCTGCTTCACCGGCACCTCGACGAAGGCCGGGTCGCCGAGGAAGCGGTAGCGGTCGACGTAGCTGCGCCGCAGCGCCTCGATGAAGACGTGCAGCGTGGGCACGTCGCGCGAGGCGAGGCCCTTGGGGCCGAACTTCTCCAGCGCGCCCAGCACCTGGAGCACGGTGATGCCGCCGGCGCTCGGCGGCGGCATGGTGGCGACGACGTGCCCGCGGTAGCTGCCCACGAGCGGCTCCCGCCAGCGGGGCGTGAAGCGGGTGAGGTCGTCCTGGGTGAGCACGCCGCCCTTCGACTGCACGGTGTCGGCGATGGCCTTGCCGATGCGGCCCTTGAGCACCGCGGCGGAGCCGGCGAAGGCGATCTCGCTCAGCGTCGCGCCGAGCTGCGTCTGGGGAATCTGCTCGCCCACCTTGGGCGGCTGCCAGGCGCCGCTCGCGTCCTTGCGCAGGAAGAGCTCGGCGGCCTCGCTGTCCTTCGCCAGGCAATCGCGGCGGGTGGTGGCGTTGCGCACGAACTGCGGCGTGGCCCACATGCCCTTCTTGGCGTGGAAGATGGCGGGGGCGAAGACCGCCTTGCGCGGCAGCACCCCGTACTTCGCCTGCAGCTCGACGTAGCCGGCGATGGCGCCGGGCACCGCCACCGCGAGCGCGCCGTCGAGCGAGGCGCCGGGCACCAGCGCGCCGTCCTTGAGGAACATGTCGCGGCTGGCGCCCTTGGGGGCCACCTCGCGGAAGTCGAGCACCCGCGTCTTCTGGTCCTTGGCGGTGTGCACCACCGCGAAGCCGCCGCCGCCCAGGCCCGAGTGGTACGGGGCCACCACGCCCATCACCAGGGCCGCGGCCACCGCGGCGTCGACGGCGTTGCCGCCCTGCTCGAGCATCTGCCGGCCGGCGGCGGCCGCCTCGGCCTGCGCCGCGGCGACGGCGCCCTTGCGGTACGGGTGGTCGGCGAGCGCAGCGGTGCTGACGAGGAGCGTGACGGCGAGCGTGGCAGAGCGCATGGCGCGTGCGTTCAAGCACGGCCGCGCCGGCGCAGGGGAGCTATTCCTCGCTCACCGGCCCGGGGAGAGGGTGGGACACAACATGAAAATTCGAACTATGATGTTGAAATTTCATGTATCGTCGCTGGGTGCGAATTGCGAGGAACGCCCAGGTCGAGCTCGTGCGGCGGCTGCTGCGACGCGCTCCCGTGGTCGGGCTCCTGGGGCCGAGGCAGGTCGGCAAGACGACGCTGGCGCTGGAGGTGGCGGACGCGATCGGCGGAGCGGTGACGCGCTTCGACCTCGAGCGCCCGAGCGATCTGGCTCGCCTCGAGGAGCCCGAGCTCGCGCTGGAGCCCTTGAGGGGCCTGGTCATCATCGACGAGGTCCAGCGGCGGCCCGATCTGTTCCCGGTGCTGCGCGTCCTCGCCGATCGACGCCGGGCTCCGGCGCGCTTCCTGGTGCTGGGCAGCGCCTCACCCGAGCTGCTCCGCCAGGAGTCGGAGACGCTCGCCGGCCGCATCGCCTTTCACGAGCTGGGTGGCTTCGCGCTGTCGGAGGTCGCCCCGCGCCAGCAGGACCGGCTCTGGGTGCGGGGTGGGTTTCCGCGGTCCTTCACGGCCTCGTCCGACGCCGACAGCCTGGCGTGGAGACAGGACTTCGTGCGTACCTTCGTGGAGCGGGACCTGGCGCCGCTCGGTGTCACGGTCCCCGCGCCCACGCTGCAGCGCTTCTGGGCGATGCTCGCGCACGTTCATGGACAGGTGCTGAACTGGTCGGAGCTCGGGCGCTCGATGGGCGTGAGCGATCTCACCGTGAAGCGCTACACCGACCACCTCGCCGGGGCGCTGGTGGTCGGGCTCTTGCGGCCCTGGCACGAGAACATCTCCAAGCGTCAGGTGAAGGCCCCCAAGGTGTACCTGCGGGACTCGGGGCTCCTGCACGCGCTGCTCGACATCGGTACGCAGCAGGCGCTGTCGGTGCACCCGTCGCTGGGCGCTTCCTGGGAAGGCTTCGTCCTCGGGCAGGTCCTCGCCTTGCTGGGCCGCACCCACCGCGAGGCGTACTTCTGGGCCACGCACCAGGGGGCGGAGCTCGACCTGCTGCTGTTCGACGGTACCAAGCGATTCGGCTTCGAGTTCAAGCGCACGGCCGCGCCG
Source organism: Myxococcaceae bacterium (assembly GCA_019694595.1). GTDB lineage: Bacteria > Myxococcota > Myxococcia > Myxococcales > Myxococcaceae > JAIBBQ01. The sequence continues at coordinate 11,331 of JAIBBQ010000130.1, read as the reverse complement.
GCGGTGACCGCCTCGATGCGCAGCGCGCTGGCGACGCTGGGCCTCGAGCGCCTCGACGTGGTGCACGCCGGTGACGAGACCTACCCGCTCGCCCCTCGGATCCGCGCGGTGGCCTTCAAGCGGTTGCGAGAGGACCTCACCGGACTCGCGCGGTGAGGTCGAGGCGGGTGGCTCAGGCCTGGTCGGCGGCGAGCTCCCACGCCTGCGCGTGGGCGGTGAAGGCAGCGAGGCGGTAGAGCACCGTGCGGCGGGACACGCCGAGGAGCGAGGCGACCTTGCCCTGCTCGACGCCGCGCGCGTGGTAGAGCATCGCGGGGGCCTTGTGCTCTTCGCTGGCGCTCGCGAGCACGCGGGCCGCGAAGTCACGGGTGACCAGCGAGTCCTCGAAGTCGTCGTCGCGCTGCTCGGGCAGCTCGGCCACCGGCTCGGGGTCGTGCTTGCCGTCGCGAATGAGGTTCAGGCAGTGGTTGGTGGTGATGCGGTAGATCCACGGCAGCGCGGCCTCGTCCTTCGGCGCGCTCGCGAGGTGCTTGAGGACCTTGAGGAACACGTCCTGGGTGGCGTCCTCGGCCTGGGCGGTGTCGCGCAGCAAGCGGCGGCACCTCGAATAGATGGTCGGCCCGTACTTGGCGTACAGCGCCTCGACCCGCTTGGCATTCGCGTCCATGGCCCCGGTCCTTCCCCGACAGCGGTGGTTACGTACTCCCTACACCTACATTGTCGGACAAGGTGAGTCGGAGTTGCGACGGTGTTTGTCGCCTCTCGTTACAGAAGAGGGCGAACCACGCGTCGATCTCGTGTGTTGCGGAGCGCCTCGGCGGCGCTCTTTTCAGCGCTGAGCGACGGGGGCGGAGCTGGGCGCGAGCGCCGGGGCCTCGTCGTGGGTGCCCAGCCAGGACAGCGAGAAGGCGATCAGGTGCGCGCTGGCGGAGTAGTTCGACGGGTACGACTCGCCGGTGCTGGTGCGGTTCAAGAACGCGACGAACTGGTAGGCGAGGTCGAGCCGCACCGGCCCGAGCGGCCGGCCGACGCCGGCGGAGAAGCCCAGGCGGGTGGAGTCGGGCAGCGACGGCGAGAGCGTGTCGGCGGGCGACGCGGCGAGGTCGAGCAGGCCGCCCAGGCGCACCGTGGTGAGGCCGAAGTCCTTCTCGGCGCCGAGGCGGAAGGTGGGCGCGTTGGCCCAGTTGCGCGGCTGGTTCACGTCGGGCGTCGAGGGGTTCGAGAAGTCCACCGCGAAGCTCTGGAACGAGGACCAGAAGGTGTACTCGAAGTCGGCGAACAGCTTGAGCCAGGGGAGCTTCGCGCTGGCGCCGAAGGCGAGCTTCCCCGGCAGCGTGAGCGAGGTGGTGATGGCCTGGTCGGGGAGCGTGGAGGCGAAGGCCTTGGGCTGCCCTTCGAAGTGCGCGCGCCCGCTGAGCGACGCGGTGGCGGGCAGGCGGCCCATGAAGCCGAAGGTGAGCTCGGAGCGCGGAGTCCAGGTGGCGCCGAGCGCGCCGGTGAAGGCCACGCCGCCGCCGCCGAGCTGCGCGGTGCCTTCGGTGTCGATGAAGTCGACCTTCTTGTCGAGCGTGACGTCGACCTTGTACAGCGTGGCGCTGGCGCCGACGGAGAACTGGTCGTTGATCTTCCACGCGCCGCCGAGGTGACCGGCGAGCACCTGCAGCGTCATCTGGGTGAGCTCGGTGCGGCCGGCCCAGGTGTCGGGCCACTTGAGCCCGCCGCCGAACGGGGCGTTGAACCCCACGCCGATGGCGACCTGGCCGAAGCCGTAGCCGCCGTAGACGTGCGGCGGCAGCTTGAGGCCGCCTTCGGCGCTGGTCGCGGTACCGCTCGTCGGGTCGGTGGAGGTGGCGCTGGGGAGAATGGCGGTGGCGCCCGCCTCGGCGCTGACGCCGGAGATGGTGGACAGGCCGGCGGGGTTGAAGTGCAGGGCAGACGCGCTGCCGCTCACGCCCACCGAGGCGCCGGCGCGGCCGGTGGCCTGCGCGTCTTGCTCGGAGACCGCGAAGCCGCCCGCGAGCGCGGGCAGGGGGAACAGCGAGAGCACCGCGAGGACCCGGGCGTTCATCAGTTGTTCTCCAGGAAGGACGTCATGTCGCGCTGGCCGCCGGGCACGTCGAGCGGGTCGAGCAGGTCGAGCAGGAAGACGTGGTTGGTGGCCGCGGTGAAGGCCTTGAACTCGGTGGCGCGGTCGATGCCGGTGGCGGTGACCAGGTGCTCGGTCGACGAGTTGGGCACCACGAAGTCGCCGTTCGCCATCTGCAGCCGCAGCTTCTTCACCGGCGCCACCGCGGTCTGGCCGGTGGCGGGGTCCTTCCACGACAGCGGCTTGAGCCTGGCGTACGGCGCCAGGTTCGTGGGGTCGACCTCGTCGAGCGCCCAGCGCGCGGCGTTGACGAACTGCTCGTACTGCGGCGTGCCTTCGTTGATGCCCTTGGCGGCGAGGCCTTTCTTCAGCGTGCCGCCGAAGGTGTTCGATTCGCGGATGAGGTCGACCAGGTCGGCGCCGCCCACGTTGAGCAGCATCTTCCTCAGGTGCGGGTCGATGCCGCCGAACGCGCCGCCGATGATGGAGCCCAGGCTCACCCCGACGTAGTCGAGCTTGTCGCCGTCGAGCGCGAGCCCGCCGGTGTGGGCGGTGAAGTCGCCCTGGCGGATGAGCCGCACCTGCGCCGAGAGGTCGATGTACGCCTGGCGGAAGTGGTCGCGGGTGCCGAAGAGGTTCTCCACGTCGACCCAGGCGTCGAGCGACGCCGAGCGGAACGCGGGCACCCCGGGGATGTTGAAGCTGGGGAGGATCGCCGGGAGGTTGATGCCGAAGGACGCCGGCGGCACCAGCGCGAAGTCGCCCTTCGCCCCGCTCGCGGTGCGGCAGGTGCCGTCGGCCGCGCAGGTGGAGTTGAGGCAGTGCGAGTCGGTGGTGCACACCGTGCGCTCGCCGTGCAGCGGGAAGTCGATGGCCATCGACGCCTTGCCCAGGCCCGCGAGCGCGTTGGCGAGCGGCTCGCCCATGGTGCGGTCGGTGGTCAGCCCGTGGCCGATGACCACCACCGGCACCTTCTGGCCGGCGGGCACGTTCTTGGGCACCCAGAGGATGAACTCGACCTGCCGCGCCTCGCCCTGGCCGTTGGGCTTGAAGGCGCGGTTCGACGGGTCGATGCGGTCGAAGGTGGTGAAGGTGCCGGTCACCTTCTTGGCGACCTTGGTGAGGCCGAACGGGTTGTCGGTGACCTTCACGTTGGTCAGCGTGAGCGGCAGCTGCTTGGAGTACGGCGTCTCCCAGAGCTCGCGCGCCCGCCCGAGGATGTCCTCGGTCTTGAACAGCCACACCGCGCTCACCTTGGCGCGGTCGATGCCGGCGGATTCCAGCAGCGGGCTGATGCGGCTGCGCTGGCCTTCGAGGAGCGCCGCGGTGTCGTTGCAGAAGGTGCTCACCACCGAGCCGCCCTGCGGGTCGGTGAGCGGGTTCGACAGCTTGAGCACCGAGGGCAGCGGCATCGCGGTGACCGGAGCGCTCTTGAGGTCCTTCACGCCCTGGAGCACCACCACGTAGGAGGCGTTGGGGGTGAGCGCCGAGCGCGGCTGGAGCACGAGCTTCTTGCCGTCCTGCGAGAGGACGCGGTCCAGGTCCACCACTTCCTTCTTCGATTCCACCTCGAAGGCTCGCACCGTCTGCGCGGTGATGGTGGCGCGGTCCATGGGCGTGGTGGTCTCCACGCTCCAGGCGGCGGTGGTGGAGAAGCCGTCGAGCTGGTTGAAGCCCTTCTTGAGCGCGGCCTGCTCGGGCTTGTCGGCGGGGTCGGCGGGCAAGCTCACCAGGCCCGTCTTGGGGTCGCGCAGGAGGTCGTTGGGGAAGGGGATGCGCTTGCTCGCGGGGTCGAAGAGCGCCTCGGTCGCGGTGTGCACGGTGAAGTGCCACAGCCCGACCACCTCGCGGCGCGGCAGCCCCTGCGCCTCGAGCACCTGGAAGAGCGGTTCCAGCCCCTGGCGCACCGCTTCCAGCTTCTGGGCGGTGGCGAGCCGGTCGGCGCGGGTGGCGCCGGGCAGCGCGTCGGCGTGCTGGGTGAGGTCCTTGCCCGCGCGCAGGTAGTGGAAGGCGGGGGACTCGACGACCTCTTCTCCAGCCGCGCCCTTGAGGCCGTTCTCGCCGCCGCGCACCGCGAACAGGTACGTGTGGCCGGGCGTGAAGCCCGCCGGGTTCGACAGCTGCAGCGCGTGGTCGCAGTCGGTGTAGCTGCGCTGGAGCGAGAGCTTCGCCGGCGTGCCCTTGCCGTGCTCGCCGAGGTCGAGCGCCACCACGGTGTCGTCGGTGAGGCTGGCGGCGGACAGCGCGCCGGTGAACTGCACCCGGGCGCTGGAGGCCGACGAGAAGCCGTCGAGGCCGTTGAAGCCCTGCTTGAGCTCGTTCTCCGCCGCCGACAGGAGCGGGCTCACCGGGATGGCGACCTTGCCGCCCACCAGCGCGAGGTCGTTGGGCGTGGGCAGGTTGCCGGTCGCCGGGTCGTAGACCACCGCCACGTACGACGCGCTGGGGACGTTGGGGATCTCACCGCACCCGGACACCACCACCAGGACGGCCACGCCAGCTGCGCGCAGGGTTCGCATAGGGGGCGCCCTTACCGTCGTTTTCGTTGATTCGTCAATCAACGCACCAACAAGTCACCATTTGAAAATCGCTCCCGAGGGCCTCCCGTCGGCCTTTGCGGCAGAGTGCGCGGCCTTCGCAAGTCCATGAAGGCACGAAGGATGTTGATAGAGTCTTGCCGACTCTTTTGGTGGTAACTAATACTCTTGTGCGAGGTGGCGGCCATGGTCTCGGTGCTGGCGACGGACGGGTACAAGCTCTCGATGGCCGAGGCCGGCTGGCCGCTGCGTCGCGAGACCTTCTACTACTCGCACCGCAAGGGCGGCCCGCAGCTGCTGCCGTTCGACGTGGAGCGCGAGCTGCGCGCGCTGTGCCCCACCAGCGCAGCCGAGGACCACGCGTTCCTGCTGCAGCACGAGTACGAGCTGGGGGCGGGCTTCAAGGCGGCGATGGCGCGGGCCGGCGAGCTCACCGTGCAGGCGCTGCCCCGGGGCGCGGTGTTCCACGGGCGGGAGCCGGTCTTCTCGGTGACCGGCCCGTCGGCGCTGGTGTCGTGGCTCGAGCCGCTGCTCTTGCAGTGGAGCTACCGCATCCAGGTGGCGACGCTGGCGTGGCGGGCGCCGCAGGAGCTTGCGGCCGCGGTGGGGGTGGTGACCTGCGAACGGCAGAAGGCGCTCGCCCTGGAGGCGATCGACTTCGCCGGGGTGCAGGCGCCCCCCATCCGCGTCGACGAGGCGGCGTACGTGGCGCGGGTGAAGGCGCAGGTCGACGCGCTCGCGAAGGTGACCCAGAGCCCCGTGCGGCTGTTCGAGGTGGGGCTGCGGGCGGCGAGCTGCATGGACCAGCACCTGCTCGCGCTCGCGGGGTGCAAGGCGGCGGGGCTCACGCGCACTTCCAACGCGTACGGGGCCAAGCTGCTCGGGCTCACCCCGGTCGGCACCATGGGGCACGAGCACGTGCAGCGCTACGGCAGCGACGACGCCGCGTTCCGGGCGATGACGGAGCGCCGGCCGCAGCGCAGCTCGTTCCTGCTCGACACCTTCGACACCCTGGCCTCGGGGCTGCCCGCGGCGCTGCGGCTCATCGCCGAGCGGCCCGGCGAGAAGGACAGCATCCGCTACGACTCCGGCGACAAGGAACTGCAGTACCGCGAGGCGGTGAAGCAGGCCAAGGCGCTCGGGGTGCGGCCGGTGCACATCCTCGAGGACGGGTTCGACGTCGAGCAGACGACGCGCTTCGAGGCGCTGAGGAAGGAGCTGAGCGTGGAGCCTTCGGAGCAGGTGTACGGCTACGGCGGGTACCTGGTGGCGCGCACCTCGGGCTCGCCGCTCACCCGCGACCGGGTGGCCGCGGTCTACAAGCTGTCGCAGACCGGCCACGCCCCCACGATGAAGTTCGGCAACGAGGCGGGCAGCGGCAAGCAGAGCCTGCCCGGCCGGCCGGTGCTCTTCCGCCGCGTCCAAGGCCAGGGGCCGCTCGGGCTGGTGGGCCAGGAAGGCGAGGCCGCGCCGCAGGGGTACCGGCAGCTCACCGGCGCGGCCGCCGAACCGGTGCCGGCCGCCTCGAGCGTGGGGGACGGCGCCGACGCACCGGCGCTGACCGAGGCCACCGCGGCGCTGGTGGCGGCGTGCACGGCGAAGGCCTTCGCGGGGCGGGCCTCATGAACCTGACTCCGATGCCAGCGGTGTGGCGCGGCGGCTCGGTCACCGGGCTCGAGCACGTGCGCCTGGGCCGCAACAACCAGGACGCGCTCGCGGCCTGCGAGCTCGGCGGGCTGCTCTCGGTGGTGGTGACCGACGGCTGTGGCTCGGGCGCCTTCAGCGAGGTGGGGGCGCGGCTGGGGGCGAGCTACTTCGCCCGCGAGCTGTGCGCGCAGGTGGCGGTGTACGGCTTCACCGACGAGGCGGTGGCCGCGGCGGGCGAGGCGCTGCTCGCGTGGCTCGAGCCGGTGGCGCGCGGCCTGGGCGACGTGGTGGCGGGCGTCGCGGAGCACCTGCTCTTCAGCATCCTCGCGGCGGTCACCGACGGCGACCAGGTGCTGGTGTGCGGAGCGGGCGACGGGCTCTTCACCGTCGACGGGAAGCTCACCGTGGTGGAGCCGGGGCAGGGCAACGCGCCCGCGTACCTGACGTACCGGCTGGTGCCGAAGGAGCGCCTCACCGCGCCGGTGGAGCCGCGGCTCGTCACCCACTTCAACGGCGTCGCGCGCGAGGTGGTGCTGGCCACCGACGGGGCGCTGGCGCTGGTGAAGGAAGGCAGCACCGCGCTGAGCGAGCTCGCGCTGTCGGCCTTCGTCGGCACCTCGCCGTACCTGCTGCGCCGGCGGCTCACCGTGCTCGCGGAGCGCGAGCGCCGGCTGCTCGACGACACCACGGTGGCGGTGGTGCGCCTGCCGGGAGCGATGCCGTGAAGCTCACCCACCTCGGACAGCGCTTCAGCGTCACCGACGCCGACCTGCTGGGCGAGGGCGGCGAGGCGAAGGTCTTCCGCTGGAAGGACCTGGCGGTGAAGGTGTTTCACCCGGTGCGCCGCGGCACGCCGGAAGAGGCGCTGCGGGCGCAGAAGCTGCTCAAGCTGTCGCGCTTCCCGCGCGGTCTGCCGGGCGCGGTGGTGGCGCCGGTGGGGCCGGTGGAAGACGAGCACGGGCAGGTGGTGGGCTACGCGATGCCGGCCATCGCCGGGGCCCGCGAGCTGTCGGCCCTGGTGAGCCGCGCCAGCGGGGTGAGCGCGGAGCACACCCGCGCGCTCTTCTCCGCGCTGCACGCGGTGATGACCGAGCTGCACGCCCTGCAGGTGGTGGTGGGAGACTGCAACGACGGCAACCTGCTGTTCCAGGGCGAGCAGCCGTACCTCATCGACGCCGACTCGATGCAGCTCGGCGGGCTGCCCTGTCCGGTGGGGCACGAGCGCTTCCTCGACCCGCGGCTGTACGGGGTGGACCTCGCCGCGGCGCCGCGCTTCGACGAGGGCAGCGACTGGTACGCCTTCGCGGTGCTGCTCTTCCAGAGCTGGCTCGGGGTGCACCCGTACGGCGGCGTGCACGGAAGGCTGCCCACGCTCCTGCGTCGGGCGGAAGCGGCGCACAGCGTGCTGAAGGCCGACGTGCGGCTGCCTCCGCGCGCGTGGCACTGGAAGGTGCTGCCCGACGAGGCGCTGGGGTACTTCGAGGCGGTCTTCGACCGGCGGGAGCGCGCGCCGGTGCCGCCCGCGCTGCTCGCGGTGCGCTGGTCGCGCTGCGCCTGCGGGCAGGAGCACGCCCGCGCGGTGCGCGCGCGCCGCGACGCGCTCGGGCCGCTCGCCGCGCGGCCGGTGCTGCGCTCGAAGGGCCGCTGCACGGTGCGCTCGCTCTTCCGCACCGACGGCCGGCTGCTGGCGGCGGCCAACCAGGGCGGGGCGCGCTGGGTGGTGGAAGAGGGAGGCCAGGTGAAGCGGGAAGACGGCGCGCTGGTGCTCGATGGGCCCGCGGACGCCGGCACCCGCTTCTTCATCGCCGGCGCCTCCACCTGGGTGGCCGACGGCCGCGGGCGGCTCACCCGGGTGAAGGACGGGCAGGTCGAGCTGCGCGCGTCGACCGGCCTGCGGGGCGGCGAGCCCATCTTCGCGGCGTCGACCAGCGCGGCCTGGCGCGCCGAGGGCGAGAAGCTCGTCGACGAGCTCACCGGCGCGCGCGTGGGGCAAGTGCTCGAAGGCAACACCTGGCTCTTCGCGGGCGAGCGCCTGGGCTTCGGCTTCTACCGCGCGGGCGGCTTCACCCACGCCTTCGTGCTCACCCCGGGGCGCGCGGGCCTCAAGCCGGTGGCGCTGCCGCACCTCGAAGGCAAGGTGGTGGACGCGGCGGTGGCCTTCGACGCCCGCCACGCGCTCTTCTCGGTGCGCACCGCGCTCGACGGGCGGGAGACGGTGGCGCGTTTCCTCATCGACGAGCACGGCGCGGTGCTGGCGCAGGCGTCGGGGCAGTCGGGGCGGCGCTTCGAGGCCTGCAGCGGCGCGGCGGTGCTCGGGGGCCGGGTGGTGCTCGCGACCAGCGACGGGCTCCTCTTGCTCAAGGCCGAGGCCGGGCAGCTCGTCGAAGGCACGCTGTTTCCCGACGCGGCCGAGCTCGCCGCCGCGACGGACACGCTCTTCCCGCAGCCGGACGGTGCGCTCTGGGTGGTGGGCCCGCGGGAGCTCGACCACCTGCAACTCTCGTGAATGGAGGACGTATGCCGACCACGTTGCCGTTGCCGGGCCACTACGAAGCGAAGCAGGTCTCCCAGCTGTCCCTGGAACGCGCCGGGCTGCTCGCCGACGCAGGGGAGGCGTGGGCGAAGAAGCACGGCATCACCCCGTCGGCCACCGACAAGGTGAAGGTGGCGGCCTTCGGCATCGACGTGCAGGTCGGCTTCTGCACGCCGGGGGCGAGCCTCTTCGTGCCCGGCGCGGTGGAAGACACCACGCGCACGGTGGAGTGGCTGTACCGGAACCTGGGCACCATCACCGGTCTGTTCTTCTCCATGGACACCCACCGGGTGTTCCAGATCTTCCACCCCGCCTGGTGGGTGGACGCGAAGGGCAACCACCCCGCGCCCTTCACTCCCATCTTCGCGGAGGACGTGCGCAAGGGGACCTGGAGCGCGGTGGTGCACCCGCGCGAGAGCCTGGAGTACGTGAAGAAGCTCGAAGCGAGCGGGAAGTACGTGCTCACCGTGTGGCCGTACCACACGCTCCTCGGCGGGCTGAGCCACGCGCTGGTGCCGGCGGTGATGGAAGCGGCGCTCTTCCACGCGCACGCGCGCAAGCACCAGACGCACTTCGAGACCAAGGGCACCCACGCGATGACCGAGAACTACTCGGTGCTGAGCCCGGAGGTGACCGAGGTGGGCGGCCAGGTGGTGGGCGGCTTCAACACGCCGTTCTTCAAGCTCCTGATGGACTACGACCGCATCTACGTCTTCGGGCAGGCGAAGAGCCACTGCGTGCTGTCCACGCTCAACGACATGCGCGCGCACCTGGAGAAGACGGACCCCGCGCTGCTCAAGAAGATCTGGATCCTCGAAGACGCGATGAGCCCGGTGCCGCCGCCGCCGCTGAGCCCCTTGCCCGACGCGCTCAACTTCCCCCGCATCGCCGACCAGGCCATCGAGGCGTGGCGCAAGGCGGGCATGCACGTGGTGAAGACCAGCGACCCCATCGTCCTCTGACGGCGTCGGTTCCTCTGCAGCGCAGTGTCGAGCCCGGTGCGCGTGCCGGCCGGGAGAGGTGTGTCCTCGCAGTCGGGAAGCGAAAGGAAGGCAGTCATGCACGACGACGACGACGTGGGTGGGCTCATCGCGGGCGCGGTGGCCGACGGGGTGCTCTCGCCGCAGGCCTCGAGCCTCATCACCGGCAACCTGGGCAAGGTGGTGGTGGCGGGCGCGGCGGGCAAGGCGCTGGAAGACATCGCCGCGGCCGACGTGACGCTGGTCACGGTGCTCATCGACTCGAGCTCTTCCATCGAGGACCGCAAGCTCACGGCCGCGGTGCGCGACGGGCAGGGGGCGCTGCTCGACGCCTTCCAGGGCTCGAAGGAGAAGGACAGCGTGCTGGTCGCGCTGTGGACCTTCGCCAGCGACCTCGACGTGCTGCACGCCTACCTGCCGGTGGGCGATGCGGTACGGCTCGACGCGAGGAACTACCGGCCGAACGGCTCCACCCGGCTCTACGACACCTGGTGCGACGCGCTGGCCGCCAACGTGGCGTACGCGCAGCGGCTGCGCGCCGGAGGCACGCCCTGCCGCTCGCTGGTGGTGGTGGTGACCGACGGCGAGGACGTGGGCTCGAAGCGCCGCGCGGGTGACTGCGCGCTGCTCTCGCGCGACCTCTTGGCCTCCGAGCAATTCACCCTGGCCTTCGTGGGCGTCGGCAAGGACGTGGACTTCGCCGCGGTGGCGAAGGCGATGGGCGTGCCCGACTCCAACGTGCTGGTGCAGAAGGACGCCACCGCGTCGGCGCTGCGGAAGGCCTTCGCCATGGTGAGCCAGTCGGCGCTGCGGCTGAGCCAGGGGAAGATCGCCCCCGGAGCTCAGGGCTTCTTCGCGCCCTGAGGGGCCGGCCCGACGCCGAAGGTGTTGTTCGAGTGGCCCACGTCGGGGTGGTTGAGCAGGGCCTCGGCGCGCGCCGGGCCGATGAGCGCGTCGAGCTCGTCGATGACCCGGCGGTCCTCGGCGTCGAAGAGGAAGTAGGCGCGCGAGATGGCCGAGCCGGTGCCGGGGGCGGGCGGCGCGGCGAGGCCCGCGCGCACGTTGGCGAGCAGGCGCACCGCGTCCGCGTAGTCGCTGCCCAGGCTCTTGCTGCGCAGCTCTTCCAGCATCGACTGCGACGAGAGCGAGCCGGGGTCGCCGCCGATCTCCTGGTACAGCGCCGCGAGCCCGTCGTGCACGCGGGCGGTGGAGCGGGCGAAGATGGCTTCCACCTTGGCGCCCTCGTCGGGCGTGAGGCCGATGTCGCTGCGCACCGAGTCCTTCACCGTGTAGCCCTCGGCGCGGATCTGCGGGCCGCGGATCCGCACCTCGCCCTTCTTGGCCGACTCGAGCAGCTCCTCCTGCTCGAAGCGGTAGTAGTTGCGCTTGGGGTGGTCGCCGCCGTGCTCCCCGGTGCCCAGCGCCTTCTGGAGCTCCGCGCGCTGCTTGAGGAGCGACTCCTTCTCGTCGCGCAGCGCCTGCACCATCGCCACCAGCTGCGGGCGCTCGAGCTTGCCGAGTTCCACCGCCTCGACCGTCGGGCGCGGC
>JAIBBQ010000371.1 GCA_019694595.1 Myxococcaceae bacterium | reverse complement strand
AGGCCTCGAACGACGAGCCGTAGTTGATGCTGGTGTTGCTGCCGATCTCCAGCACGCCGCCCGGGTGGGTGGTGAAGCGCGAAGGGATCATGCCGCCCACGAAGGTGACCCGGTCGCCCACCACGAAGCGGCCGGCGTTCTCGACCGTCACGTCCCCCAGCGCGCACAGCCGTTCGCCGTGCTGCACGCTGCGGAAGAGGACCTGGCCGCGGGCGAAGCCCACCGCGCGGGCGAGCTTTTCCCGGCCGAACTGGCGGTCCGCGAGGCCGCGGAGCACCACCGACCAGGCTTCCTGACCTAGCTTCCTGAAGAGGGAGAGGCGCCCGTCCACGATCGGGTGCGTGACTACCACATGAAGACTTCGAAGGCGGCCGTGGCCTCGCTGGTGCTGGGCATCCTCGGGCTGTGCTTGCTGATCCCCGCGCCGCTGGCGCTGATCTTCGGGCTCGTCGCCTACGTCAACATCGGCCGGGACCCGCAGCTCCAGGGCAAGGGCTTGGCGACCGCGGGCATCGTGCTGTCGGCCTGCGCGGTGTTCACCGCCGGTGTACTGGCGGCGATCGCGATCCCCGCCTTCATGAAGTTCGGGGCGCGCGCCAAGGAAGCGGAAGCCAGGACGAGCCTCAAGGCGCTCTGGGTCGCGCAGAAGGCGTACCAGGCCGAGCACGGCGCCTTCACCGAGGACCGGACCCAGCTCGGCTGGGTGCCCGAAGAGCGGCGCTACCGGTGCGCGCTGACCGCGGAAGAGCTGCAGCTGTTGCCGCCCGACGACCGGGCGGCGATCCCCGCGAGCATCGCGAGCACCCTGGGCGCCACCAAGGACCACTTCACCGCGGTCTGCTCGGGGAACATCGACAACGATCCGGCGCGCGACGTGTGGGCGGTGAGCGACGCGCCACTGCCCGCACTCGACGGCATGGCCGAAGGCGGCGTGCCCGCCCACCTGGTCGACGACCTCTAGAGAATCGGCGGCTGACGCACGCCCGAGGTGTCGGTGCGCGCCGCAGCGGCGCCCGGCCCCAGGCCGCGCTCCAGCGCGCTCATGCGCTTGATCATCTGCTCGTAGAGCGCGTCGAGCTTCACGTGCAGCTGGGTGACCTCGAGCCCGGCGCGGATGTTGGCGTCGTATTCCACGTCGGCGCGGATCTTCTCCTTCGAGGCCTGGCGGTTCTGGCTGATGAGGACCATGCAGCTGAGGAAGATGGCCTCCAGCGAGACGATCATCGTCAACAGGCCGAAGGGGAACGGATCGAACGCCTCCAAGGGCGTCAGGCCCATGTTGATCACGATCCACACGATGAACCAGAGGAAGTGGACCACCAGGAAGCTGAAGCGCCCCGAGAACTCGGCCGCGGTGTCGGCGATGCGGTCGACCAGCGTGAGCCGCTCTTCCATCACCTGGTTGGCGTTGGCCGCCGGCCGGGTGCCCAGCAGCTTGTCGGCTTCGCGCAGGCGCCGGCTGATGACCGCGAGCACGTCGAGCGCCGCGCTGGGGTGCTTGGTGAAGAGCAGGGTGAGGTCGTCGCGGTCGAGCCGCAGGAGCTTGGTCTCCTTGAGCGCCAGCGCGCTCGCGCTGCGCGGGTCGCCGTCGAGCAACGACAGCTCGCCGAAGAAGTCGCCGCGCTTGGCGGTCTCGAACACGATGCGCTGGCCGATGCTGTCCTCGACGAAGATCTCCACTTCGCCGTCGGCCACGATGAAGATCGCGTCGCCGGGGTCACCCTTCTTGAAGATGTGCGCGCCCGCCGCGACCCGCTCTTCCTCGACCTGGGCTGCCAGCAGCGCGCGCTCTTCCTCGTTGAGGCGCTCGAAGAGCTGGACCTCGGAGAGCAAGGACGCTTCGGCCGGCATGCCCCGCCCGTAGCCCACGGCCGCGGGCGGGTGCAACCCCTCACCGGCTCAGGCCTTCACGCACTGTTCCAGGGCGCCGTTGCACTTGAAGCCGCTCGAGCAGTCCGTGTCGTACTTGCACGGGAGTCCGGGGCACGACGCCGTCTTCTGGAAGCAGTGGAGCGTCTTGTCGTTGCAGCCCATGCCGCTCGGGCAGTCGGTGTCGTACTGGCACGCGCCCGCGTTGCACTTGGCGTTGGCCATCGACACCCGGCAGTACGAACCGAAGAGGTACTCGTCGCGGCAGGCGGTGGTGGCCAGCCGCGGCTCTCCGGTGGCGTCGCAGGCCCAGTCGCTCGCGCTCACGCTGGCGAGGCAGTCGGTCTCCGCCACCCACTTCGCCTCGCAGAGCGTCGTCTGGGTGCGCTTCATGGCGTCCTCGCACTGGGCCTGGCTGGTGAACCACGCCGAGCACTGCGGGGTGAGCGTCTTCTGGCACCAGGCGGTCACCCGGGCCGCGTCGCTCTGTCCTGCTCCGCCGCCCGAGGCCGTGCCGCCGCCGCTGCCGCCGGCGCCTCCTCCCGCCATTCCTCCTCCGGAAGCACCGCCTCCCGCTGCGCTGCCTCCCGCCGCGCCTCCTCCGGCCGCGCCGCCTCCGCCACCGCTCGCTCCTCCGTTCGCCGGCCCACAGGCCGCCGCCAGTCCACACACCACCACCGCCGCCAGGTGCCGCCAGACCTTCGCTTCGAACATGTCCTCACTCCCTCTTGATGACGCCCGCGTCAGTGCGGGCGTGAGCCCAGTGCGAAGGCTCACGGGCATGGTCGGCACCGGGTGGGGCGAGGGCCCACGAACTGCGCCTCCGAGGCGCAATCGAGGAAATCCGCACTCGAATTCCGTAGGTTGCCGGCCGCGATGCGCGTCGAGCCCACCCAGTCGTTGCCCAGCGCCACCGCCCTGGGCCTGCTGCGCCGCTCCGTCCTCTGGGCGCAGGCCGACGACGCGGTCTGCCGTGGGCTCCTCTCGTCGGGGGAGCTGTTGTCCGGGGCCGAAGGCGAGCTGCTCCTCGAACAGGGGGCCAGCGCGACGCACCTCTACCTGCTCATCGAAGGGCTGGTGCGCGTCTTCTACGTCTCGCCGTCGAGCCAGCGGGTGACCGCCAAGCTCTTCCCCGCGCCGAACGCCTTCGGCGACCCCGAGGCGGTGCACACCGGCGTCTGGCAGGAAGCGGTCGAGGCGCTCTCGCCGTTCACCGCGCTGCGCTTCCCGCGCGCCCACTACCTGCGCCACCTGCAGCGCGCCCCGACGGCGCTCTTCGCCCAGTACCAGCACGTGTGCCGCCAGTTCGCGGTGGCCATCGCCGCGGACATCGACACCAAGTTCGCCACCCCTCGCGCGCGGCTGGTCTCGCTGCTGCTCGCCTACGCGCAGGCCTTCGGCCGGGAACACCGGCGAGGCGTGGTCATCGACCAGGTGCTGTCGCAGGACGCGCTCGCCAGCCAGCTGGGGTCCAACCGCCGCACGGTGGTGCGCCTGTTCGAGGCCCTCGACGAGGAAGGCGCCATCGAGCGGGCCGGGCGGAGGCTGGTGCTGCGCGACCCCGACCGGCTGCGCGCCTCGCTGCCGGCGCCCATGGCCGAGCTCTGCCTGCCGCTCGGCGCTACAGGCTCGCCGGCGCCAGGCCGCTGAAGTCGGGCGTCTCGAGCGAC
>JAIBBQ010000129.1 GCA_019694595.1 Myxococcaceae bacterium | reverse complement strand
GCGGTGACCGACCCGCGCGCCGCGCCCATCGACGAGGAGCCGCCAGCGCCGTCGGGACTGACCTGGCCGTGGATCGCCGCCGCCGCGGTCGCCGTCGGCGTGCTGGGCGGCGTCGGCTACGCGCTGGCGCAGGCGCACGATGCGCCCGGGACGCCCGCGGTGGTGGAGCTCGCCGTCGCTCCGGCGCCGCCCGCTCCGGTCGACGCGGGCCTCGCCGCTGCGCCCCCGGTGGAAGAGGCGCCTGCCGCGCCGGTGGCGCTGGCGGAACCGGCGGCCACGCCCGAGCCCGTCGCGGTGGAGAAACCCGAGCCGCCTCGCCCCGCACCGCCGGTGGTGCGCCCCATGGCGACCGGGACGCTGGTCATCACCGCCACGCCGTTCGCCACGATTCTCCTGCGCGGCAAACCCATCGGCGAGGTGCAAGGCAAGAGCACCTTCCACTGGGCGCCGGGTGACTACCCGCTCATCCTGCAGCACCCCAGGCGCACCGAGTCGCGCACGGTGACGCTGAGCGCGGGCAAGACGACCACCATCGAGTTCCACGCGCTGGGCCCCTGACGGCGTCCCGCGAACTGGGGAGTGAAAACCCGAAATCCTGGGCCGTGGCTCCCCAGTTCGTGCGGAGCGGGCGGAGCACTTCGCGCCTGGCACTCGTCCGAGCGCGCACCTAGCGGGCGAGGTCGACCTCGGCGCGCGCGGTGGCGACGCCGTCGGACGCGGACACCTCGAAGTGGCCGCCCTTCAGGTCGCCGAGCTGCACCACCGCATCGCCGCCGGTGAGCCAGAGCGCGAGCGTGGTGCGCTGGCCCTGGGCGTCGAAGTGGGCGAGCTGGGCGAAGGGCGCGGCCTTGGCGTTCCACCGCACGCGCACGCTGGTGGCGCCGCTGCGCTCGAGCGTGGGCAGCTCGACCTGGGCCGACGCCACGCGCTCCAGGAGCACGCGCTCGGCCTGCCGGAGCTGGACGGCGGCGAGCGGCTCGTCGGCGGGCACCACCGCGAGGAAGTGGCGCTCGTCGGTGTCCGAGACCTCGGTGGTGGCGAGCGCCACGTCCTGCTGGCGGCCGCTCGCGAACAGCAGCCGCGCGGTGAGCGTGCCTTCCTGGATGGCGGTGGGCGTACCGCGCAGCGCCTGCACCGCGCGCAGCTCGGCCCCCGAAGGCCCGAGCGTGCCGGCGATGAGGAGCGCGGTCTCGTACGGCGCGGCGGCGCCGCCGGTGACGCTGGCCTGCGCCTCGAGGAACGTCTGCACCGCCTTGTAGTTGTAGTCGCTGACCCAGGCGGGGTCGCAGTAGCTCATCAGGTCGAAGTTGCTGTTCGGGTTGACCAGCTTCCCCGACGCGGAGTCGTAGCCCCAGCTGCCGATCTTCGCGCCCGCGTACGGGTAGTTCTGGTCCGCGCCCGCGACGCCTCCGCACGGCGCGTGGTTGCGGCCCATGTTGTGGCCGAGCTCGTGGGTGATGGTGTCCATCGAGTCGTCGCGGCCGGTGGCGGCTTCCTGGCCGACGTACCCGATGCCGGCGATGCCCGAGCCGTAGTTCACCTTCACCCAGCCGTAGTAGTTGCGCTTGCTGCCGTCGCTCTGCCGCACCGCCGCGATGCTCTGCAGCAGGTTGCCCCAGGCGTTCTGGTCGTTGCCCGACAGCGTGCCCGAGAAGGTGTACGGCGCGCGCGGGGTGGCGTTGACGCCCTTGAGCGGCCAGATGCGGGTGAGGAACGGCTCCGCGTTGGGGGTGGCCGCGGTCTGTCCCTGGTGCACCACGGGGACCGGGGTGAGCTCCATCACGTTGCCCTTGCCGACGAGCGGCTTGAGCGAGCGGAGGTTGTTGACCTCGTCGGTCTCCGGCAGCGCGTCCTGGGGGTCGACGGCGATGCGCAGCTCGACGCCGGGCGCCATCCACGTGGCCGGCACGGTGGCCTTGTACTGCTGGGTGAGGTCCGCAGGCGCTTCCGCGGTGGGCGCAGTCGTCGGGCCCGCGAGCGGCTGCTTGCCCAGCGAGGTGCCCTGGGCGTCGAGGCCTTCGACCTCGGCGGTGACGCCCGCGATGCCCGCCTTGTCGCCCAGCACGTAGACGCGCAGGAGCGCTGCCTTCCCGGCCACCAGGCGCGGCGACTCGGCGATGACCGACTGGCCCCACTCCACCTTGCTGATGCGCACGTCGCCCACCGCTTGCTTGGCGGTCAGGGCGAGCATCGCGGTGGCCTGGCCGCCGCGGCCGTCCTTCACGGTGAGCTTCACGTTGACCGTGCCGGGCACGCCCACGGTGTGCGCCTGGGAGCCCTTGGCGCAGTCGAGCTGGTAGTCGTCGGTGCCGTCGGCGCCCACGTCGATGGCGCAGCTGAGCGGGTCGCCGTCGGCGTCCTTCGCGACGAAGGCGAGCGTGGTGTTGAGCGGCGCGCCGCCCTGGCTGGGCGTCGCGGTGAAGGCGTCGATGGTCGGAGGCACGTTGGGCGGCGCCAGCACCTCGAGGCCGGCTTCCCTGGTGGCCGTGAGGCCGCCCGGGTCCTTCACCGTGGCCACGGCCTTGAACGTGCCCACCTTGGTGAGGGTGAAGGTGACGGTGCGCTCGGTGCTGCAGTCCTCGGTGGTGAGCTCGACGGCGCCGTCGCCCGGGTTCACCGTGCAGCCGAGCGCCTTGCCGTTGCTGTGCACCGCGCGCAGCACGCAGCTGACACCCAGCGGGGTGATGCCGCTCGACGGCGTGCACTCGAAGCGGTCGATGGTCACCTGGTCGGGCAGCGGAATCACCGACGGACCGGGCATCACGCCAGGCGCTGGCGCGGTGGGCGACGGGGCAGGCGCCGCGGCGCCGCCGCCGGCCGAGGCAGGGGCCGGCGCCTTCTGCTCCACGTCGCCCGCGAAGCCTTCACAGCCGGAAGCACCGGCGAGGACGAGCAGGGACAGGAGCAGCGGCCGCATGGGCCGATTCCCTGTGCAACGCGCGCACCGCGCTCAAAGGCCCGCGCTCACGGTGTGTCGGGGGTTTGCGCTGGTGTGTGTACGCTCCCAGAAGCGCTTCGGGAGTGCCCACAACGGTGCACGCCACCTGGAGTTGGCGCGACGGGAGTGTCAGCCCACCTGGGCCGCGATGCGCTCGGCGTGTCGCCGCGCGTCAGCGAGGATCCGCGGCTCGTCGAGCGTCAGCGCGACGCGGTTCTTCACCAGCAGGCGCCCGTCGACCACCACGTCGGTGACGTCGCGCGACTGGGCCGAGTAGACGAGCTGGCTCACCACGTCGTCGCCCGACGGGGTGACGTGGGGGCCCGAGAGGTCGACCAGCGCGAAGTCGGCGCGCTTGCCGGGCTCGAGCGAGCCGACCTCGGCCTCGAGGCCGAGCGCGCGGGCGCCGCCCAGGGTGGCGAGCTCGAAGATCTGCGCCGCGCGGATGGCCGTGGGTCCCTTGCGCGGCAGGTGCATCAGCGCCGCGAGCCGCATCTCCTGGAAGAGGTCCAGGTTGTTGTTGCAGGGCGCCCCGTCGGCGCCGAGCGCCACCGAGAGGCCGGCCTCGAGCAGCTCGGGCAGCTTGGCGTAGCCCGACGCGAGCTTCAGGTTCGAGCCCGGGCAGTGGCAGATGTGCGTGCCGGTGTCCTTCACCAGCTTCTGCTCCTGCGCGGTGAGCCACACGCAATGGGCGAGCGTGGTCTGCGGCCCCAGCAGGCCCAGCGACCCGAAGTAGGCGACGTTGTCCATGCCCACCTTCTCGCGCACCACGTCGCACTCGGTGGGGTTCTCGCTGGCGTGGGTGTGAATGCGCACGCCGCGCGACTTCGACAGCGCCGCGACCTCGGTGAGCAGGCCTTCGGTGCACGAGAGCACGAAGCGCGGCGCCAGCGCGTAGCGCAGCCGGCCGTCTTCCTGCCCGTGCCAGCGCTCGATGAGCGCCACCGACTCGGCGAGCGAGGCCTCGGTGGTCTCCCGGAGGCCGGCGGGCACGCCCTGCCCCGCGTCCATCATCGCCTTGCCGCCCACCAGGCGGATGCCGCAGTCGCGGGCGGCCTCGAAGACCTGGCCGTAGTGCCGCACGGTGCCCATGTCGAGCAGCGCGGTGCAGCCGCCCTTGAGCAGCTCGAGGAAGGTGAGCTCGGCGGACGCGCGGAGCGAGGCGGCGTCGTGCGCGGCCTCGAACGGCCAGATGCGCTCGCGGAGCCAGTCGAGCAGCTCGAGCCCGTCGGCGCGGTTGCGGAAGAGCGTCTGGCAGGCGTGGAGGTGGGCGTGGATGAGCCCGGGAATGACGACCTGCCCGCGCGCGTCGAGCTGCTGGCGCAGGCCCTTGGGCCGGGGCGGCTTGCCGGACTTCACTTCGACGATGCGACCGTCGCGCACCAGCAGGTAGGCGTCGCGCAGCACCTCGCGCGCCGCGTTCTGGGTCACCACGGTGGCGTTGACGACGAGCAGCTCCACGCGAGGCGCGGACTTGTAGCACTTCACCTCGGCTTGGCCAGGGGTAGAGTTCCGGGCCGTGCTCGCGATGGCCGCGCTGTGGCTGCAGCAGATGGGCGTCAGCCCACCCGACACCTACGTGAAGCCGGCCTCGGACACCGCGCCCGAGTACGTGGAGCTGCTCGAGCGCAACGTGCACATCGTCTACCCGGCGCTGGCGGTGCTGGTGCTGGTGCTCATCGTCGCCGGCATCCTGCAGGCCTGGCGCACCCACGACCTCGACGGCCTGCAGAAGGCCGAGCTCAAGCGCGAGGTGGTGCTGGAGCTGCGCAAGGAGAACCACGGCGCGCCGGCCGAGGCCATCGCCAAGGTGGTGGGCCTCGAGCCCTTCAAGCTGGTGAAGCTGCTGGAAGAGATGCAGCGCGACGGCGTGGTGTCGTCGCACACCACGTCCGAC
Source organism: Myxococcaceae bacterium (assembly GCA_019694595.1). GTDB lineage: Bacteria > Myxococcota > Myxococcia > Myxococcales > Myxococcaceae > JAIBBQ01. Next base: position 13,417 of record JAIBBQ010000129.1, on the reverse strand, counting down.
CGGCTCACCATCTGGCGGCTGCGCGGGCTGAGCCGCCGCTGAGAGAAGGCGACGTGCGAGCGATTCTTCACGGCGCGGTGGTGCTCGGGGCGACGGCGTGGGCCGCCTGCATCACGGTGGTCGCGCCGCCACCAGCGACGGCCCCTCCTCCGCCCCGGCAGCCGGTGTTTGTCCCTCACGCCTCGCGCTGTGCGCAGGGCGACGCGGCCGACTGCGTGCGCGCCGGACTGGCCAGCGCGGTGGGCCAAGGCGTCCCCCGCGACGAGGCCCTGGCCATGCGCCTGTTCGAGCGCGCGTGCCGCCTCGGGGGCGAGGCGGGTTGCCTGCGGTGGGCGCAGCTGGCGGAGTGGGGACGGGGCAGTCCCCCCGACCTCCCTCTGGCGCAATCCCTGTACGAGGCGCGATGCCGGGCGGGAAGTGGCGAGGCGTGCGCCGGCCAGCGCCGCCTGCAGCGGTTGTCCACGCTCCTGTCCGGGCCCTGCCCGGTCCCCAATGCGACGTCGGCTCCCGACGCGGGCGAAGCCGGCGGCCTGCCGAAGGCGGTCATCGGCGCGGTGATCGAGCAGCATCGAGAGGAGGTCCAGTACTGCTACGACCGGTCGCTCCAGGTGGCGCCGGACAAGGAAGGCCAGCTGACGGTCTCGTTCGTCATCGGCCCCGACGGCGCCGTGCTCCGGTACGAGTTCGAGAAGAACTCGCTCCAGGTGCCGGACGTGCAGCAGTGCCTGCGGGAGCAGATCGCGAGGTGGCGGTTTCCCTGCCCGGTGGGGGGCGGGGAGGTCGCGGTCACCTACCCCTGGGTCTTCAAGGTCTCCGCGGGGCCGGCAGGCCAACGGCCCGGCACGCCCTGGTGACGCTCAGTTCGCGGTGGCGCTGATGCGGGAGACGACGGTGGGCGCGTACGGGTCGGTGGTGGTGCTCACCCCGTACAGCACGTAGTTGGTGCCCGGGCAGGCGGCGCCGGCGTCGAAGCACCCCAGGCCTTCGGGCCCGAAGACCAGGCTCCCCAGGGTGAAGGTCGACTTCTTGGCCACCGTCTGCGACGGCAGGCGGTTGGGGTCGCCCGCGTCGCCAGCCCACCGGAACTTGGCGCAGGGGCCGACGTCGTCGCTCTGGCAGGCGAAGAAGAAGCCGCCGGTGGGGCCGCCGGCGTCGAAGCCGCCGTCGTGGGCGAATTCCTGCCAGAGCTCGACGCGGGTGACGTCGAAGGGCGCGTCGCCCTGGTTCTCGATCTCGAACGGCTTGGCGAAGGGCAGCGCGGCGGCGCCGGTGCTCGAGTAGGTCGCCGGCACGCCCTTGGCCTGCGGCAGCAGCGAGCGGGCGCTGAAGCTCACCAGGAGGCTGGTCGGGGTGTGGGTCGCCGGCTCGCCCTGGCGGGTGAAGAGGATGCGCGCGTCGTCCGAGGTGTCGGCCAGGCAGCGCGAGGTGGCGCGGTAGCCGACGTTCACCGCCATGGTCTCCCACGGCTTGGGGTCGGTGACGTTCATCGGCAGCTTGGCGGTCGACGCCGGGTAGCTCCACGGGTGGCCGCCGTCGGCGAGCGTGGGCGCGTTGGAGAAGGTGTAGTCGCTCACCGCGCTCCCGCCGTCGCAGCGCGCGGCCGCGTAGGGGTGCGGCGTCCACACCGACGAGAAGGTGACCGGGGTGTTGCCTTCGTTGCGCAGGTACAGCGTGCCGCTGATGCCGGCGTCGCCGCAGCCCGACGAAACCTTGGAGTCGCACACCGAGCCGAGGTCGAGCATCAGGCTCACCGAGGTCATGTCGGTGCAGGTCTCGGTGCCGGTGCCGTCGCGCTTGAAGCACACCCGCGGGAGCGACTGGGTGGCGTGGCCCTTCACCGGCACCTTCACCGTGCCGCCGGCGCCCGCGCCCACCGCGAGCTCCAGGTTGCCGTCGGCGTCGACCGGGGCGGTCGGCGCGAAGGTGAGGTCGGTCGCCACGCTCATGCCGGGCGCCACGGTGGCCGCGAACTTCGACAGGTCGCCGCTCACGCCGGCCACCGCGCCGGTGAGGGTCGCCGCGGAGACCGCGAGCGCGCTCGAGCCCTGGTTCACCAGGGTGACGGTGACCTTCTTGTTCTCGCCGACGTACACCTCGCCGAAGTCGATGGGCGAGGGGTTCACCGCCGCCACCGCGGAGACGCCCTTGCCCTTGAGCTGCAGGGTGAGCGTGCCGCGCGAAGGGTCGGTGGAGGTGATGGTCAGGGTGCCGGTGGCGACCTGGTCCACCGCGATGGGGCTGAAGGACAGGGTGACGTCGGTGGTGCTGGAAGCACCCACGGTGAGCGGCACCGCGGTCTCCACCGCGAAGGGCGCCATCACGTCGAGCTTGGAGACGTCGAGCGCCGCGGTGCCCGAGTTCTTGAGCGTCAGGGTGGCGGTGCTCTTGGCGCCCACCAGCACCGAGCCGAAGTCGATGACCGTGCGCTCGCCCATGCCGGAGCTGTCGGGCACCTCGAGCTTGGGCAGCTTCTGCTGCGTCTGCTCGCCGCACTTGCAGCCCGTCACCAGCACCGCGCCCACCACCAGCGCCACCACGCTCTTCACGCCCGTCATCGCAGACCCCCGAATCTCGTTCTTCACCGCAGCTCCGATTTGAGCGACCGGCCCATCAGCTCCACCACCGCGGCCTTGGGGCTCTTGCCCTCGTAGGCGATGCGGTACACCTGCTCGCAGATGGGCAGCTCGACGCCCACCTTGGTCGCGAGGTCCTTGGCCGCCTTGGCGGTCTTCACCCCTTCGGCGACCTGCTTCATGTCCTTCAAGATGTCGGGCAGCGCCCTGCCCTTTCCCAGCTCGATGCCCACGCGCCGGTTGCGCGAGAGTTCGCCGGTGCAGGTGAGCACCAGGTCGCCCATGCCGGCGAGGCCCGAGAGGGTGAGCGGGTTGGCGCCCATGGCCACCGCGATGCGCGTCACCTCGGCGAGGCCGCGGGTGATGATGCCCGCGCGCGCGTTGTGGCCGAAGCCGAGGCCGTCGGCCATGCCCGCGGCGATGGCGATGACGTTCTTGAGCGCGCCGCCCACCTGCACGCCGACGACGTCGGTCGAGCGGTAGGTGCGGAAGGTCTCGCTGGAGAACATCGCCTGGCAGCGCTCGGCGGTCTTCTCCCAGCGCGAGGCGATGGTGACCACCGTGGGCAGCCGCTGCACCATCTCCTTGGCGAACGACGGCCCGGACAGCACCGCGACCAGCGGGTGCATCTCTTCGGGGAGGCTCTGCTCGTGCACCTCGGTCATCGTGAGCAGGGTCTCGTTCTCGATGCCCTTGGCGACGGTGACGATGGGCGCCTGGCGCGGCAGGTGCGGCAGCGCCCTGGCGAGCAGCTCGCGGGTGGCGTGCGACGGGGTGGCGGTGACGATGAGCCCGGCGCCGGTGGCGGCGTCTTCCAGCGAGGCGCTGGCGCGGATGACCTGGGGGAGCTTGAGGCCCGGCAGGTAGCCGGCGTTCTCGCGGGTGGCGTTGATGGCCGTGACCGCCGAGGCGTCGCGGCCCCAGAGCACGACTTCGTCGCAGGTGTTGGCCAGCACGGTGGCGATGGCGGTGCCGAAGCTGCCCGCGCCGAAGACGCACGCCTTCATGGGGCGGGCCTTACCAGCAGGAGAAGGCCAAAGCCTAGAGCGAGGTGGTGAAGCCCAGGTGGGCGGTGGGCATCGCGGGCGAGTCTTCGGACCGGCCGTGCACCTCGAGCCCGAAGGCGAAGACGAAGGAGGTGGTCTCGGTGACGGGGATCTCCGCGCCGATGGTGGCGGAGAAGTTGTGGCCGAGCACCAGGCTCGACGGCACGCCGGCGAGCGGGTCCTTGGCGAACGGCTCGGTGTCGAAGGCGAGCAGGTAGCGCAGCGTGAGGAAGGCCCGGCCGGAGCGCGGCGAGCTGCCCTGGTAGGTGGCGGTGAGTGCGGGGGAGAGGGCGAAGTTGCGTCGGCCGGTGATCCACCGCGGTCCGTTGGTCTCGCGCGCGGCGCGGGTGACGAAGAAGTTCACGCCGCCTTCGAGGCTCGCCCCGAGCGAGACGCCGGGCCCGTTGACGAAGGCGGCCTTCACCACGGCGCGCAGGTCGTTCATGAAGCCGTACATCGACTGGAAGGTGAGGCCGGCGTCGAGCCAGTCGAGCAGGCCCACGTACGCGCGCACCTCGACGGTGGGGAAGCCGAAGATGACCGACTCCCCCCGCTTCCACTGACCGAGCGTGGGCGCACCGAAGACGCTGATGCGGTTGGGCTTGTCGGGCGGCCTCGGCTTCACCAGCACGGTGCGCGGAGCGGACGGCGCGGCCATCACCGGCGGCAGGGTGAGCGCGGGCCCGTCGGGGAGGCGCGCGCTCGGGGGCGACGTCGGCGGCGCGCTCGGAGGCGCGACCGAGGGCGCCACGGTGGGCGCACCGGGGAACTCGAACCACGTCTCGTCGGCCTTGCCGGCGCCTGGCCGGGCTCCCGGGGCGGGCGGCGTGGTGGGGGGCGGCAGCGGCGGTGCGGTCGGCACGGGCGCCACCACCCCGGCGTCGGCGGCGCTGGGCAGCGTGCTCCACGACTCGTCGGGGGAAGGCTGCGCCGAGGCCGCGAAGGCCAAGAGGCCCAGGGCGAAGGGCCACCGCGCGAGGGCTTTCCTCGAAGCCGGGCGCATCACACCGAGAGGGGGGTGAGGTACTTCCCGGAGAAGCACGCGTGGCAGAAGGTCTGGCCCTTCGGGTCGCCCACCGCGGCGCCGAGGCCTTCGAGCGACAGGTAGCCGAGCGAGTCGGCGGTGACGTAGCGGGCGATCTCGTCGACAGAGTGGGACGCGGCGATGAGCTCCTGCCGCGACGGGGTGTCGATGCCGTAGAAGCACGGCCACGCGGTGGGAGGGCTCGAGATGCGCAGGTGCACCTCGCGGGCGCCGGCCGAGCGGAGCATCTTGACGATCTTCCGCGACGTGGTGCCGCGCACGATGGAGTCGTCGACCACCACCACCCGCTGGTCCTTCAGCGTGGCGCGCACCGCCGAGAGCTTGAGCTTCACCCCGAAGTGGCGAATCGACTGCGACGGCTCGATGAAGGTGCGGCCGACGTAGTGGCTGCGAATGAGGCCCACCTCGTACGGCAGGCCGCTGGCGTTGGCGTAGCCCAGGGCCGCGGACACGCCGGAGTCGGGCACCGCGATGACCACGTCGGCGCTGGCCGGCTGTTCCTTGGCGAGCTGGGCGCCGAGCCGCTTGCGGGTCTCGTAGACCGACTCGCCGAACAGGGTGGAGTCGCTGCGCGCGAAGTAGACGTGCTCGAAGATGCAGCGCGAGGGCGCCTGCCGCTTCAGGGGGAAGCTCGAGCGCAGGCCTTGCTCGTCGATGACCACCACCTCGCCCGGCTCCACCTCGCGGATGAGCTCGCCTTCGATGAGGTCGAGCGCGGTGGTCTCGCTGGCGAGCACGTAGGCGTTCTTCACCCGGCCGATGACGAGAGGGCGGAACCCCTTGGGATCCCTGGCGGCGACCAGCTGGTCCTTGGTGAGGAAGAGGAGCGAATAGGCCCCTTCGAGCTGGTTCAGGGCGTCGATCACCCGGGCCTCGAAGCCGTCCTTCGTGGAGCGGGCGATGAGGTGGATGACGGTCTCGGTGTCCGAGTCCGACTGAAAGATGGCGCCGGAGGCTTCCAGCTGGCGCCGCAGGGCCGCGGCATTGGTAAAGTTGCCGTTGTGCGCGACCGCGAGCTGTCCGCCCCGGTAGGCGACCATCAGGGGCTGGGCGTTCTTGAGGAACGAGCCGCCGGCGGTGGAGTAGCGCACGTGGCCGATGGCGCTCTTGCCGGACAGGGTGGCCAGGGTCTCCTGGGAAAAGACGTCGGCGACCAGCCCCATGTCGCGAAAGGTGACCAGCCTGCCCCCGTCGGACGCGGTGATCCCCGCCGACTCCTGGCCCCGGTGCTGCTGGGCGTGCAGGCCCAAGTAGGCGAGATGAGACGCCTCGTCGTGGCCCGAGATGCCGAACACACCACACATGGGCTAGGGACTTAGTCGGTTCGGGGGCTTCCGACTACCGGTGTCAAAGAAAGGTTGCACACGTCGATGAGCGGTGGGGTCGATAGAAACGGAAAGGTCTCTGACCTGTACCGGAAGTACGGCCCCGTCATCTATTCGCGGTGCCGCAGGCTCTTGAAGGACGACGCCCTGGCGGAAGACGCCACCCAGGAGGTCTTCGTGCGCGTGATGCGGCACATCGAGGCGGCACCCGACGACGCGGCGGCGTTGGCGTGGATCTACCGCATCAGCACCAACTACTGCCTGAACCAGATCCGCGACCGGTCCCGCCAGGCAGAGCCGATGGAAGAGCTGCCCGAGCAGGTGGGCGAGCACCCCGAAGGCGAGATGCTGGACCGCGACCTCGCGATGCAGCTGGTGCAGCGCGCGCCCGAGAACCTGAGGGCCCCGGCGGTCCTCTATTACGTCGACGGGCTGGAGCAGGAGCAGGTCGCCAAGGCGCTCGGCATCTCGCGCCGCACCGTCATCAACCGGCTCAACGAGTTCATGAGCCGCTCACGAAAATTCCTCGCCCGGGGAGCGGCATGAACGCCCGAGGACACCTGTCCGCCGAGACCATCGACCTGCTGCACCTGGCGGCGCTGAAGCCCGACCAGGCGGCGGTGGCCCAGAAGCACCTCGAAGGCTGCGCCGCGTGCCGCGGCCGGTGGGACGAGCTGGTCAGCGACAGCCAGAAGTTCGCCCAGTACGTCTACCCGCGCACCGTGGGCGAGGTGACCTCGCGCCTGGTGAACACCTCGCTCATCGACCGCCTGCGGCTGTGGGGCTTCGGCCGCATGCTCGTGCCGGCGGTGGGGGTGGCGGCGGCGGCGGCGATCGCCGGTGTGGTGGTGCTGGGCAACCGGGCTCCGGTCAACCCGGCCGTCGACGACGGCTACGTGGGCATCAAGGGCGCGCCGACCTTCAAGGTGGTGGCGCAGCGGGTGTCGGGCGGGCAGCTCGAGGTGAAGAACGACACCGTGCTGCACCCGGGCGACCGGGTGCGCTTCGTGGCCCAGCCGGCGGGCGCGCGCTTCCTGCTCGTGGTGGGCAAGGACTCCCGCGGGAGCCTCAACGTCTACCACCCGCTCGACGGCCAGAAGAGCGCCGAGGTGAAGGCCGGCGAGCTGCCGGGCAGCTTCGAGCTCGACGACTCGGTGGGCACCGAGCAGCTGTGGGCGGTGTATTCCGCCGAGGCGCTCGAGGCGCAGGCGGTGAAGTCCGCGCTCGGCGCCGGCCAGAGCGTGCCCGGCGCGCAGGTGGTGGCGCTCTCGTACCGCAAGGAAGCGAAGGGGCCGTGAACCGGTGGGGGGTGCTCGCCTGCCTGCTCGCGCTCTCCGCGCTCGCGGAGACCCGTCGCGTGGCGGTGGTGGTGGGCAACAACGCGGGCAACGGCGACCTCGCGCCCCTGCGCTACGCCGAGAGCGACGCGGGGAAGATGGCGCGGGTGCTGGTGGAGCTCGGCGAGGTGTCGAGCGACGACGTGCTCCTGCTGCAGGGCCGCCCGGTGGCGGAGCTGGAGCGGGCGCTCGCCGACGCGCGGGACCGGGTGGCGTCCTTCAAGAAGAACCCCGACACGCGGGTGGTGCTGCTCTTCTACTTCTCGGGCCACAGCGACGGCGACGGGCTGGAGATGGGAGGCACCTCGCTGGCCTTCGCGCGGCTCAAGGCGCTGCTCGCGGGCACCGCGGCCGACGTGCGGCTGACCATCGTCGACGCCTGCAAGTCGGGCGCGGGGCTCAAGGAGAAGGGGCTCAAGCCCACCGAGGCCTTCGTCATCAAGCTGTCGGACACGCTCAACGCGACGGGCGAGGCGTTCATCACCTCCAGCGCGGCGGACGAGTCGGCGCTGGAGTCGAGCGAGGTGATGGGCAGCCTCTTCACCCACAACCTCATCTCCGGGCTGCGCGGCGCGGCCGACAGCTCGGGCGACAAGCTGGTGACGCTGTCCGAGGCGTACCGCTACGCGTACGAGCGCACGGTCACCGCGTCGGCCATCTTGCCGGCGGGCGCGCAGCACCCGAACTACGACTACCGGCTGTCCGGCCAGGGCGAGCTGGTGCTGGCCACGCTGCTCAAGCCGTCGGCCTCGCTGGTCCTGCCGGAAGGGCTCGACCGCGCGCTGGTGACCGACCTCGCGCGCGACCAGGTGGTGGTGGAGATCCCCGCGGGGCCGGTGCGCGAGGTGGCGCTCGCCGCGGGCCGCTACGGGGTGCGGGTCTTCAAGGGCGCGCAGAGCTTCGGCGGCCGCTTCACCCTCGCCGACGGGGCGCGCCAGGTGCTCACCTGGAACGAGCTGACGCCGGTGACGAGCTCGGTGGTGGTGGCGAAGAAGGGCTCGCCGGTGCTGGAGAGCACCGGGCCGGACCTCCACGCGAGCTCGGCCGACGAGATGGTGCTCACCGCCACGTTCGGAGCAGTGCCCGCCATCGCCAACGGCGTGGGGCTCAAGGGGCAGCTGCGGGTGGGCTTCGAGCCACACGCCGCCTCGGGCATCGCCTTCTCGCTGCTGGGCGACACCAGCTTCGGCGGCGACACCATCACCGAGGCGGGGCTCCACGCGCGCGTGGGCTACCGGCTGGTGTACCAGACGGGCCCGCTGTGGCTGGGCGGCGGCGCGGAGGCGGGGCCCGCGGTGCTGTGGCAGGTGAGCCCGGCCGACGGGCTGTCGTCGTCGGTGGCGGGCGTGTTCGCGCCGCGGGTGGGCGCGCGGCTGCGGCTGGGTGGCCCGGTGTCGTTGATGCTCGATGGAGAGGTGGCGGTGATGATCCTGGTCATCGACCGGGTGCTCGCCGCGGTGGCCAAGCCGTCGGCCACCTTCGGCGTCGCCTTCTCCTGGTGACGAGCGGGGCGCTGGCGAGATCGGGCGCAGGTCGTTCCTGGCTTCAGGACGGGGCCGGGGGCAGCGGCGACGGGCCCCTCCTCTGCCGGGCACCCTCCTCACCGCGGCCAAGGCAGAGGGAGGGGGGCCTTCGAGGAGGCCGGCCGGGCCGACTTTTCTGGCTACACCAAACTTGAGACCATCCTCGCAAGAATTGATGCCATTTTATTGCATTGATGGTCTCACATCTGGCGTAATCAAAAAAGCCGCCCGGGCCGGGGACCCCGTGGCCACCCGGCCTCGGTCACCCGCCCCCCTCCCTTCTCCAGGCCGTGAGCCGTTCACGAATCCGCTGCTGCGAGGCCGAGCGGATTCCTCGCCGGCCGAGCTCGAGCGCCCGGCGTCCACTCCCGCTCAGGGCGCGGTGAGCGCGGCGGCCTCGGCGAGCGCGCTGGCGAGCTCCGGCGCGTAGTACTGCCGCCAGGCCTCCCCTTCGTTGGCCCGCACCACCTCGACCGGCTCGAGGTACCCCAGGTACCCGCCGGCGAGGCTCAGCACCCGGCTCGCCTTGGCCGCGCTCTCCAGTGCAGGCGCCGCCGCGGCGGTCACCTCCGCGGGCACGGCGAGGAGCGTCAGCGGCCCCAGCCCCAGACGAACGACCTCCGCTTCCATCTCCGCCTTCTGACAGGCGAGGTTGTTGGCCGGGTTGCGGCTCAGCGCCGGCACCAGCCGCGAGCCGTCGGCGTGAGGCAGCGTCGTGCTCGCCACGGTGAGGGTGAGCCGGGGCGGAGCGTCTTCCCCGGCCCCCGCGTCGAGTCCCGAGAGCGCCGCGCCGAGCGCGTCCACCTGGGCCTGCGGCGTGCGCTCCCCCGCGACGCTCGCGTTCCCGCCCGCGCCCTGCGCCACGAGGGTGATGCCTTCGCCCCGCTCGCGCGCCAGGTCGGCGAACAGCCCCGGGTAGTCGCTGTCCAGCGCGTCACTGCCCCGCGGCACCAGGACCGGATGCGCTGCAGTCACCACCAGCTGCGCCACCGGGCCACTCGGGCCGCGCAGCACCAGCCGCTCGAGCCGCTCGTCGCAGGCCGCGCCGGTGCGGGGCCGGCAGAGACCGGCGTGGGCCGCGGTGACCAGCTCCGGCACCACCTCGGTCTGCGCGCCCTTCGCGACGGCGATGGCCTGGGCCGCGGCGTGGATGAGCGCGTCGCGCGCCGACTCCCGGTACCAGCCGAGGCCACCGAGCTCGGCCATCGGCCGCTCGTCGAACTGACCCAGCGAGGTGTGGGTGTGGGTGGCGAAGACCACCGCGGTGGGCATTCCACTCTCCAGGCGCACGCGGTCCACCACCGGCCGCGGCACCAGCACCACGTCGAGCGACACCAGCGCCACCGTGAGCTCGCCCGAGCTGATGACCAGCGCCCGCGCCCGCGGCCGGCGGTTCGCCCTGGTGGCGGTGGCGCGCGGCGGCCCGTACCCGCCCATGGTGACGGGGTACGGCACGTCGAGATCCACCTCGGCTGCGCCCGCGCGCCACGGACCATCCTGCCGTGCGGCGGACACCTTCCGCGCGGCGCGCTCCGGCCACGGCGGGCACCAGTTGAGCGACGCGAGCAGGTACACCGCGCCGAACACCAGCAAGGTGAGCATGAGGAGCTCGCGGATCCGTCGGCGCATCGCAGCCTCGGAGCCTGTCGCGAACCGCGCCCCGGCGCCACCCTGCTAGGGCACGGGCGAGCGCTCCAGCACCGTGCGGAACGGCGTGGCGCGCTCGCCCGAGACGCAGGCCACGCCGCCTTCGAGCGCACCGCACACCTCTCCCGCCTGCTGCAGCTCGGTGAGGAAGCCGCGGTCGAGCGGGAAGTACACCGTCTGCGGGTCGAGCTCGGCGGCGGCGAGGTGCTGCTCGCACCGCAGGTCCACCGGCACCCGCCCGACGTGTCCGCTGTTGATGGACAGGCCCAGCTGGTACGCGAGGTACGACAGGCGCACCACCGCCTGCGCCTCGTAGCGGCAGACCCACTGCAGGTTCACCGGGTGCAACGCGAGGTGCTGGTAGTTGCCGCGCAGGAGCTGCCATTCCGGGCTCTGCAGCGTGGCGAGCTCGGGCTGCGGCGCGTGGAACGGGCCCAGCGAGAAGTTCACCTCGCCCAGCTGCAGCGCGACCGCGACCAGCGCCACCACGCGCGCGAGCCACCGGCGGGCGCCGAAGCGGGCCACCACCCCCAGCGCCAGCACCGTGAGCGCGGCGTCGAGCACCCACACGAAGCGCCCCGAGCTGCGCAGCTTGTCGGTGAGGAACGAGAGCGGCGCGTAGAGCGAGGACAGGTCGGCCACCACGCGGGTGCCCGCCGTCACCCGGAACGACAGCGCGTAGGCGAAGGCGAGCAGCGCGGCCACCGCGAGCGGCAGGCCGCCGAGCACGGCGGCGCGGGTGACGGGGCGCTGCACCGCGAGCAGCACCAGGTGCGCCGCGAGGAGCGCGAGCACGCCCACGCCGAGGTAGCCGTAGCCTTCGCCCTGCCTCGGCAGCGACGGCAGCGCGCCGAAGTAGCGGGAGTACGCCGACGGGTCCACCAGGGTGAGCAGGTTGGCGGAGAAGTCGCCGAAGCCTTCGGCGCCCAGCGCGGCCTTGGGACCGGTGAAGAAGCCGGCGAGCCACAGCGCGGCGAGCGCCACCACCGGCACCGCGAGGAGAACGCCGAAGCGCTCCGCGAGCCCGCGGGTGCGCTCCAGCAGCGCGAGCCGCACCAGGAGCGCCAGGACCACCAGCGCGGTCATCGCCGCCAGGTAGAGGTGCACACCGCAGCTGAAGGCGAGCAGCCCGAGGCCGGCGAGCGCCACCCGGCGCGCGGCCCGGGCCCCGTCGAGCTCGACGAGGTGCAGCCCCACCGCCGCGAGCACCACCCACTGGGCGCAGAGCGAGAGGTGGCCCATGCGCGCGGGGAGCACCGGCGCCAGCGCGCACAGGCAGCCGAGGAGCCCCGCCGTCCACGGGTCGGGGGTGAGCCGCAGCGCGACGCGCGCCCCCACCACGCCCTGGAGCACGAAGCAGGAGACCAGCCAGAGGCCGAAGTACTGGAACGCCTCGGGGAGCGCGAAGCCGAGCAGCGAGGCGAGGCCACCGACCCACGGAATGCCGTCGGTGAAGGCGAGCGAGGAGCCGAAGGGGTGGAGCAGACCGGGGGCCTGGCCGACCGGCAGCGAGAAGCCGTTGGCGCGGGCGAAGAGCCAGCCGAAGAGCGGCGGGCTCCAGTCGCCCTGGGTCATCCACCCCAGGCGGCCGGGCGGCATCACCTGCCAGAGGCCCCACGCGCCGGCCCAGCAGAAGCCGAAGAGCCCCGCGGCAGCCTGGGCGAGCGCCGACGCGCGAGGCGACGCCGCGCTCACGGCTCGCGGTCGCTGCGCCGCGCCTTCGCCTTCACCTTCGCGGCCTTGGGCGGGTCGACCGAGAGCTTGGGCTTCTCGCGGCGCTGCTTGAAGAGCAGCGCGGTGCGGCCCAGCAGCTGCGCGAGCTCGGCGCCGGTCTCGTGGGCGAGCGACTCCGCGGCCTCGTGGCGGCCCTGCGGCCCGTCGTTGATCTTCACCTTGATGAGCTCGTGGTCCTCGAGCGCCTGCCGGGTGGCGGCGATGACCTCGGGGGTGACGCCGTTCTGGCCGACGAGCACCACCGGGTTGAGGTGGTGGCCGAGGCCGCGCAGGTGGCGGCGCTGGCGGCCGCTGAGCGGCCCCACGTGGCGCTTCACGGTCGGCCCGGCGGGCTTCGGAGGTGGCTTCTTCACTTCATCAGCCGCAGCTCGCGCTGGGCGTCCAGGTGATTGGGGTTGAGCGCCACGCAGCGCTGGAAGTGGCGCTTGGCGCCGGAGAGATCGTTGAGCACCTTGGCCATGTGCCCCTGGAAGTACCAGGCCTGGGCCACCTTGTCGTTGCGCTTGAGGCAGAGGTTGATGTCCGCCATCGCGACGGGGTGGGCGGCGCGCTTGTCCACGGCGGCGAAGAACTTCGCGTAGCCGCGCCACGCGTAGTACTCGCCTTCGTCCGGCATGGCGGCGATGACCTCGTCGAGCACCTTCACCGCCTCGGCGAACTTGCGGGCCTTCACGAGGATGGTGGCGCGGTTGAACAGCTCCTCGGCGGCGAGGATCTTCGCCACGTCGACCTGGTCCGCTCCGCCCGACTTGAGCAGCTCGACGTACTCGGCCCGCAGCTTGTCGTCGGTCAACGTGCGCTGCGCCTCGCCGATGCGGGCGAAGATGTCGGCCTTGAGCTTGGCGTACTCGGGCGGCGCGTCGCCGGGCACGGTGTCCGGGTGGTAGGTGCGCGCGAGCTTGAAGTAGGCGCTCTTGGCCTGCGCGCCGTCCGCGGTCTGGGTGAGCCCCAGCACCTCGAAGTGGTTCTGGTCCTTGAGCGCGCCGAAGATCTTCCGCAGCGCCGGCAGCTCGGCCGCGAGGTCCGGCTTCGCGGCGGGTGCGGCAGGGGCTGCCGGTGCCGCGGCCGGCTTGGCGGCAGGCGCCGCGGAGGTCACCACCTGGGCGCGCGTGCCCGGGCCGGCCATGGGCGCCGCGGCGGTGACCACGGGCGGCTTCGCACCGGGCCCGGGTCCCGGCCCGCCCCCC
>JAIBBQ010000128.1 GCA_019694595.1 Myxococcaceae bacterium | reverse complement strand
TGGCGCCGCCGCCGACGCCGTCGCCCGTCGCGAGGATCGATCCGGAGCCCGCCCCCGACCCTGCTCCGATGAAGGCCGAGCCCGAGCGAGAGCCGGACCGCGACCCCGCGGTGGTGGCGCCGGTTCGTCCCGGCAAGCCAGGCTCGCGCCCCGCGCATGCGTCGCCCAAGCCGGTGGACCGCACGCCTGGCACGCTGACGCTGTCCGCCTCGGTGCCGGCGCGCGTCTCGGTCGACGGCAGCCCGCCGACCCCGGCGCCCCTCGAGGCCGTCGAGCTCGCCCCCGGCGTGCACCGCGTGGTGTTGACGAACCCGGGGCTCGGCCTCTCGCGGGCCCTCGAGGTCACCATTCGCCCCGGCAAGCTGCTCACCCAGGCGGTGGCGGTGGGCACCGGCGAGCTCAATGTGAACGTGACGCCCTGGGCAGAGGTGTGGATCGACGGCCACAAGGCGGGCGTCACGCCCCTCGCGGCGCGGCCGATCGCCGAAGGCGCGCACCGCGTGCGGTTGGTGAACCCGTCGGGCGAGAAGACGGTGTCCATCGCCGTCGCCCCGGGCCAGTCGGTGTCGCTGCAAGAGCGCCTGCCCTGAGCCACCGTCGAGGGGGCGCGGCAGCACAGTTCCCCTGATTCTCGGCGTGGAGCGCGGTATGACCGCGCCTCTTTCTCGACAGGAGTGCACATGCGCAGCGCCTTCCGTCTCGTTCTCCTCACCGCGGCCGTGGCGGCCGCCTCTTTCTCGGCGTGCTCGTCGGGTGGCGGTGGCTCCGGCGGTGGCAGTGGCTCGTCCGGCGGCGGCAGCGCGTCGAGCGGCGGTGGCAGCGGTTCCTCCGGCGGCGGTAGCGCGTCGAGCGGTGGCGGCAGTGGCTCCTCCGGCGGCGGCAGCGCGTCGAGCGGTGGTGGCAGCGGCTCCTCCGGCGGCGGCAGCGCGTCGAGCGGTGGCGGCAGCGGCTCCTCCGGTGGCGGCAGCGCGTCGAGCGGCGGTGGCAGCGGCTCCTCCGGTGGTGGGAGTGCGTCGAGCGGCGGCGGGAGCGCGTCGAGCGGCGGCGGCAGTGGCACCGGCGGGGGCAGCGGCGGCGGGATGATGGACGCCGGTCAGGTCTGCACCACCTTGGACGCCGGCATCGCCCCGGACATCGCGGTCACCACCGTGCTGACGCCTTCGCCGATCGAGACCGGAGGCACCATCCTCCCCGGGACGTACCTGGCCACCGCGGTGATCGATCACTACCCGGACGGCGGACACTCCGGCCCCGACGACATCGCGACCGAGCGAAACATCTTCATCCTCGACTCGAACCTCAGCGGGCCTTACGCCGCGCAGACCAAGTACGTCGACGGAGGCATCACCTACTCGGTGTCCACCACGTACCTCGTCCCGGGTGACGGCGGCGTCGACTCGCCCGTCAACGCGGTGTTCCTGGGCTTCACCTGCCCCTTCAACTTCGGGCTGCCCGTCTTCTACACGTCCGACGGCGGCACCATCTCGATGACGCTCGACGAGCGGCAGATCGTCTACACCCGGCAGTAGCGCGCCGACCCCGGCCGCAAGGTGCGCTAAGGGGCGAGGGCCATGATGGTCCTCGCCCTTCTCCTCGCTGCCGCCGCGCCCCTCACCACCGAGTCCGAGCGCTCGGGCTTCGTCACCACCGGCCGCTACGCCGAGGTGGAGCAGCTCTGCGCCGAGTTCCCCAGGCGCTACCCCGGCCTGGTGCGCTGCGAGAAGTTCGGCCAGACGCCGCAGGGCCGGCCGATGCTCGCGCTCGTCGCCAGCGCCGACGGCACCTTCGAGCCCAAGGCCAACCAGGCGAAGAAGCGCCCGGTGCTGCTCGCCGAAGGCGGCATCCACGCCGGGGAGATCGACGGCAAGGACGCCGGCTTCTGGGTGCTGCGCGAGCTGCTCGACGGCGCCAAGGCGAAGGACGCCATCCTCGCCAAGGTGACCTTCGTCTTCGTGCCGGTCTTCAACATCGACGGCCACGAGCGCTTCGGTCCCAACAACCGCCCCAACCAGGTGGGCCCCAAGGAGATGGGCTTCCGGGTCAACGCGCGGAACCTGAACCTGAACCGCGACTGGCTGAAGGCCGAGGCGCCCGAGACGCAGGCCATGGTGGGGCTGCTCACCCGGTACGATCCCATCCTCTTCGCCGACCTCCACGTCACCGACGGCGCCAAGTTCCAGCCCGACGTGGCGGTGAACCTGGAACCGCAGCAGGGCTTCGCGCAGCCGCTCAAGCCCGTCGGCCAGCAGATCGTCGCCAAGCTCTTCGAGGGCCTCAAGGCCCAGGGGCACCAGCCGCTGCCGTTCTACCCGTCGTTCGACAAGGAAGACGAGCCGCTCTCCGGCTTCACCTACGGCATCCCGCCGCCGCGCTTCGGCAACGGCTTCTGGGCGCTCCACCACCGCTTCGGCGTGCTGGTCGAGACCCACTCGTGGAAGGACTACGCCGCCCGCGTGAAGGTCACCCACGACGTGCTGCTCGGGCTGCTCGACCTCGCCCGCCGCGACGGCGCGACGTGGCTCGCCGCCGCCGCCGAGGCCGACGCCAAGCCCGAAGGTGGCCCGCTCGAGCTGCGCTACGGCAGCACCGGCGAGACCGAGACCATCGACTTCCCCGGCTACGCCTTCACCCGCGAGCGCAGCGAGGTGAGCGGCAAGTTCTGGGTTCGCTACGACGACGCCAAGCCTCAGGTCTGGAAGGTGCCGTACGCGAAGACCGTGAAGCCCACCGTCACCGCCGCGCCGCCCCAGGCCGGCTGGGTGGTGCCCGCGGAGTACGCCGCCGTGGTGCGGCCCAAGCTCGAGGTGCACGGCGTCACCTTCCGCGAGCTCACCAAGGCGGTCGAGAACGCGCCGGTCGAGGTGTTCCGCGTCACCCAGGCGAAGTTCAAGGGCGCGCCGTACGAGGGCCGGCAGACCGTGGCGCTCGAGGGCGCCTACGAGAAGTCCACCCGCACCCTCGCCAAGGGCAGCCTCTTCGTGCCCGCGGCGCAGCGGCTCCCCACGCTCGCGGCCCACCTGCTCGAGCCCCTGGGGCCCGACTCCCTCGCGCAGTGGGGCTTCTTCAACGCCCACCTGGAAGAGAAGGAGTACCTCGAGGACTACCTCGCCGAGGACTACGCGCGGACGCTGCTCAAGGACCCCGCGGTGAAGCAGGCCTTCGAAGAGAAGATCGCCAAGGACGCCGACTTCGCGAAGAGCCCCGAGCGGCGGCTCCACTTCTTCTACGAGCGGCACCCCGCGTACGACCCGCGCTTCAACGTGCTGCCGGTGGTCCGGGTCGACGTCGCGCCCTAGACCTCAGACGCTCTGGCCGAGCGCCTGGGCGAACTGGGCCCGCACCTGCGTGGCCAGCGCCTCGTCGGTCGCGGGGAACGACTCCGGCCACAGCGGCGCCTGCACGTCGACGGCGATGTTCGCCCGCGTCGACATCAGCGGGCCGTCGCCGTCGATGAGCTCCGGGGTGCCGGTCAGCACCACCGGCACCAGCGGCACCTTCTCTTCCATCGCCAGCAGGAAGGCGCCCCGCTTGAACGGGAGCAGCCGCTTGCCGCCCGAGTAGGTGCCTTCGGGGAAGATGAGCACCGGCAGCCCCGCGCGCAGCCACTTGCGGCAGCCGTCGAACATGTCGCTGGTGGAGTGCGGCCGGCCGCGCTCGAGCGGAATGAACTGCATCATCCGCATCAGCCAGCCGACGATGGGCAGCTTGAAGAGCGAGGCCTTGGCGACGAACTTGTAGGTGAGCTGGAGCCCCATCACCGCCAGCGCATCGGCGGCCGACTGGTGGTTCACCACGATGACGCACGGCCCCGCGGGGATGCGCTCGCGGTGGAGCACCCGCACCCGCCACAGCGGCCAGATGCGCACGTAGCAGTGGCTCCAGGTCATCACGAAGCGGGTGAAGGCCCGCCGCGCGGGGTCGAAGGGCGCGGTGAAGAGGAACAGCACGCTCGCCAGGCAGAAGCCCACGGTCGAGGTGGTGAGGAACACCACCCAGTAATACGCCGTGACGAGGTACCGCACGGCTCAGCCGGCGAGCTTTCCGGACAGGAACATCTGGTAGTTCGACTCCAGCGCGCCGTCGACGACCAGGGTGGTGCCGTTGACGTACCGGGAGTCGGGCAGGCACAGCCACTCGATGGGCGCGGCGATCTCGTCGGCGCTGCCGATGTGGCCCGACGGCACCATCTCGCCGAGCGCCTTCTCCATCTTCGCCCACTGCTCCGGGCCCACGTAGAAGCGCGAGGAGTCGGTGTCGATGTAGCCGGGGTTCACCGCGTTCACCCGGATGCCGTCGCTCGCGAGCTCCGCGGCGAGGTAGCGCACCAGGATCTCCATCGCCCCCTTCATCGCGCCCAAGAGGCCGTGGAAGGGCAGGGGCATGCGCGAGTCCATGCCGCTCACCGCGACGATGCGCCCGTCGTGGCCCTTCATCAGCGGCTGCGCGCGCTGCACGGCGAAGAGGAAGCTCTTCACCGTCACCGCGAAGGTCTTGTCCATCTGGTGGAGCTTGGTGTCCATCAGCGGCGCGAACTTGGTCGACGCGGCGTTGGCCACGAAGGCGTCGAGCCGGCCGAAGTCCGCCTGGAGGCGGTCGAACACCGGCCCCAGCGACTCGGGTTCCAGCTGGTCGGCCTTGAGCGTCAGGCACTTGCCGCCCAGCGCGGTGACCTCCTGCACCAGGGACGCCGCCGCCGCCTCGTCGCGCCGGTAGGTGGACACCACGTCGAAGCCGCGCCGGGCCAGCCGCAGGGACACCTGGCGGCCCACCCCGCGGCTCCCGCCCGTAATCAGCACCACAGGTCGAGTCATGGAAGCTCTGGCGCTTAACGTGAGCCGCGCCGTGGCACAATGCTCGCCATGTCCGCCCCCATCGACTGGCCGGCGCTGTTCCAGGCGGCCGAGCGCGCCCGGCAGGCAGCCCACGCCCCGTACTCCAAGTTCAAGGTGGGGGCCGCGATCCTCACCCAGTCGGGCGCGGTGGTGCCCGGCACCAACGTGGAGAACGCCAGCTACGGCCTCACGGTGTGCGCCGAGCGCAACGCCATCGGCCGCATGGTGGTCGACGGCCAGCGCCCGCGCGCGGTGGCCATCGTGGTCGACTCCCGCACCCCGACGCCGCCCTGCGGCATGTGCCGCCAGGTGCTGCGGGAGTTCGGCGACCCGGCGATGGAAGTGCGCAGCCGCACGGTGAGCGGGCAGGAAGCGAAGTGGACGCTGGGTGAGCTGTTGCCCTTCGCCTTCACCGCCAACGATCTCTGAGGGCTGTCAGTAGCCGTCGTGGCGCGCCGCCTCGCGCGCAGGCGGGGCGCCTGGCATGAGTCCGCGTCCAGGAGGTCGTCGATGCCGGGCAAGGTGCTGGTCGCGGGAGCTTCGGGAGCGCTGGGCCGCCACGTGGTGGCGGAGCTCGTCGCGCGAGCGGTGCCGGTGCGCATCCTCACCCGGCGCAGCGGCGGCAAGGCGCTCCCCGGCGTGGAGGTGGTGGAAGGCGACGCGCTGAAGCCCGGCGCGCTGCGCGGGCTCGCCGACGGCGTCGACGTGGTCTTCTCCTGTCTCGGCGCCAGCGTGGACCCGGGCGCCCCCGGCCGCGCCGGCTACGGCGCCGTCGACACCCCAGCGAACCTGGCGTTGCTGGAAGAGGCCCGCCGCGCCGGCGTGCGCCGCTTCGTCTACGTGTCCGTCTTCCACACGCCGGCGCTCGCCCACCTCGCGTACGTGAAGGCCCACGAGGACGTGGTCCGCGCCCTTCAGGCGAGCGGCCTCGACGTCGCGGTGGTGCGGCCCACCGGGTTCTTCAGCGCCTTCGCGCTCATGCTCCCCCTGGCGGCCAAGGGGCCGCTGCCGGTGATGGGCTCGGGCGCGGCGCGCAGCAACCCCATCGCCGACGAGGACCTCGCGCTGGTGTGCGTGGAGGCGATCCTCGGCAGCGGCCGCGAGTACCCCGCCGGCGGCCCGCAGACGCTCACCCGCCGCGAGGTCAACGCGCAGGTCTTCGCCGCGCTGGGCAAGCCCGAGCGCACCTACCCGGTGCCGCTGTGGGGCCTCAAGCTGGTCGCCTTCCTCGCCGCGCTCTTCCACCCGCGCGCGAGCCAGTTCCTGCGCTTCATGGTCGGCCTCTCCGAGCAGGACCTGGTCGCCCCGGTGAAGGGCCAGCGCACGCTGGGCGAGGCGCTCAAGGCCCGCGCGTCGCGCGCAGGTTGAGCCGCACGTAGTCGAGCGACCACTGGCCTGCCGCGGCCTCGACCACCGCGTCGAGGAACGCGCCCCGGTCGGCCTCCGCGAGCCGCACCAGATGGTGACGGAGGATGACGTGCTCGATGAACTCCCGGTACGCGGCCGCCGTCGCGAAGCGGGTCGGCGCGTCGACCAGGGTCACGTCGAGGGCGACGAAGCCGGCATCGGACAGGCGCGCGCGCGAGTCGTCGACGCCCGCGAAGAAGGTGGGCGATTCGAAGCCGGACAGCTGGGAGCGGAACCGCGGCGCCTGGGCGACCCGGGCGGCGAGTGCGTTGAAGGCCTTCAGGTTGCCTGCGCCGCCACACTGGGCGTGCAGCCGGCCGGAAGGCCTGAGCGCGCGCGCGAGGCCCGCGAAGAGCGCGCGGTGGTCGAGCACCCAGTGGAAGGTGGCGGTGCTGAAGACCACGTCGACCTGGCGCGGCAGCACGAGCGCCCCGAGGTCGCCGTGGACGAAGCTCACCCGCGGCCCGAAGGAGGCCAGCGCCGCCTTGGCAGCCTCGAGCATCGAGGCGGAGGCGTCGAAGGCCACCACGTGGCCTCGGGGCAAACGTGCGCAGAGCAGGGCGGTGAGCCGGCCCGAGCCGCACCCGGCGTCGAGCACCACCTCGTCGCCCGCCAAGGGCAGCGTCTCCAGCACCGCCTGGCCCCAGGCGAACTGGGGCTCCGAGATGCGGTGGTAGACCTCGCCGTTCCAGTCCGCGTGGGGCATGGCGTGCGCTCCGGGTTGACCTGGGCTCGTGAGGGACTTACCAGTCAGGTCGTCGCCATGTCCGCCACAGCGCCCCCCTACTGGCAGCTCATCTCTGTGCTGGTGAGCACCCAGCCGCTCTCCAGCGAGCTGGCGATGACGCTCTACCGGGTGGCGCTCGACCTCCACGAGCGCGAGGCGAGCGTGGGCACGGTCGACCTGCCGACGGCCACCGGGCAGGTCACCAACACCCGCCGCCACGCGATGCTGGGCACCATCGGCGGCCCGATGTTCGAGGCCGAGCTGGAGACCGAGCGCGGCAAGGGCATGGTGCGCTACCTGCTGACCCGCGAGGCGCTGGCGACGATGCCCAGCGCCACCGCGCTGCCGAACTGACCCCGCAAAGACGACCGCCCCGACACCTGCAGAGTGATCTGCGCGGCGCGGGGCGAGTCGGGTGCGTGGCGAAGGGGAGCGACGCCACGCTCTCCCCCGATTCATGAGCAAGTGTCGTACCGGGCCGCCGCCCCCAGGGATTCACGGGGTTGACCCGCCCGAGCTGTCCACTCGCGAGGACAGGTGAACACTCGCGCCCACTCCAGGGGGTGCGCTAGGTCTTGGCGTCTCATGATTGCGACACTCCGCGCCGTTTCCGTGTCCCTGGTCCTGCTGGCGGCCGTCGCGCACGGCTCGGAGTCGGACCCGTTCCGCGAGCCCAACGCGCTGTCCGACGGTACGCCGCACGAGCGGCCGAAGATGATCTCCGGCTTCCTCGGCCTGCCGTTCTCCTACGGCTTCGCCGGCTTCTTCCCCGTCGGCGTGTCCGGCCGCTTCACCTTGCCGATCCTCGCCGACGGCTTCCTCTTCCAGGTGAACGACGAGCTCGACGTCGACCTCGGCGTGGACTTCGCCTTCTTCGGCGGCGCCGGAAAGCCGTTCTTCTGGCTCGGAGTGCCCGTCGAGGCCATGTGGCAGTTTCACTTCGTGGAGCGCTTCGCCGGCTACGTGAAGCTGGGCGCGGTGCTCGGCGTGGTGTCCGACGGCGCGCCCGGGAGCACCGGCTTCGGCTCGGCGTTCTTCGCCTCGGTCATCGGCGCGGTCGGGCTCAACTTCAAGCTGACCCAGGCGCTCTACTTGCGGTTCGAGGTGGGCTACCCGTGGGCGAAGCTGGGGCTCGGGGTCGCGTTCTAGGACCGCGTGGCGGCTCAGCGCACGGTGACCACGAAGGCCTGGCTCGCCACCGACGGGAACCCCAGCGCCTCCGCGTACGGACTCGACAGCTCGTTGGGCACCCGCCATGACTGGCCGGTCAGCTGCAACACCGTGATGGCGTAGCGGCCCTTGGGCAGCGACTTGAGCGGCGCGGGGGACCTGGGGTCCGACACGTCGAAGGCCTGCGGGCGCACCACCAGCTTGAGCGCGCTCACCGGCGTCGGCGTCGCCTTCACCTTGCCCTGCGCGTCGAACAGCTGCGCCGCGAAGGGCGAAGGGTCGAAGCCCGCCGCCAGCACCACCGCGTCGCTCTTGCCGTCGGCCGCCACCGTGCTCCCGTCGGCCGGGTTCAGGTGCTCGTAGTCCGCGCCGCCCAGGTCCAGCACCCCGTTGTGGTCGACGTCGTTCTCGTCGAGCAGCCCGCTGTCCCCCGCGAGCTTGCGCACCAGCACCTTGGGCCACAGGTCGGGCACCCCGTCCTTGTTGGCGTCGTCGGCCACCCCGTCGCCGTCGTCGTCCACGAAGCGCGCGAGGAAGACCGGCTGCTTCTGGTGAATCAGCCCGTCGTCCACCGGCAGGGGCGAGAGCGTCAGCACCTGCGGCGCTCCTCCCGCCGAGAGCTCCAGGCTCGCGCTCTGCGGCGAGAACGCCGGCCGGTCGAACGGGAAGACCGCCGCGTCGCCGAAGGACACCGGCACGTCGAGCGACGGCGCGTCCGCGCTCACCTCGATGACCCGCGGCGCGCGCGTCGTTGGCTCCACCGCCGCGCCGCCCACGTCGCCTTGGTTGGGCTCCGCGGTCACCCCGTACCAGGGAATGAAGTCGCCCTTCACGTCGATGAAGCCGCGCACCAGGTACCGGCCCGGCGCCACCAGGCTGAAGGCGTACGGCGCCGTGAAGGGGCCCAGGTCGCCGTCGGCCGCCGCCCCGAAGACCGCCTCGCGCCCCAGCACCGCGAAGCTCACCGGCCGGCCAGTGCCGGTCGGCGGCGGCGGGCGCGCCGCGTCGTAGAGGAAGAGCACCACGTTGCCCCGCGCCGCGCTGGAGACCACCACCTGGCCTTCGATGCGCGACAGCCGCGTCGCCTGCCGCGGGTCGGCTCCCGGATCCACCGGAGGCGCCTCGCAGCCCAGCAGCACGAGCAGGCCCAGGAGCGCGCGCTTCATGGCGTCACCGTGATGGTGGCCAGCACCCGGCGGGTGATGGCGTTGCCCAGAGGGTTCTCGGCGTGCGTCGGGCCCAGGTGCGTGCCCACCACCGACAGCGCCACCTTGTCCTTGAAGAGCCGGTAGCCCACCCGCGCGTTCACCACCGTGTACGCGCCGATGGAGGTCGGGTTGTTCACGATCTGCGTCGGGTCCGCCGCGTCGGGCTCGCGGCTCGACCAGGTGGTGCCCGACGTGAAGGCCACGTCGGCGCCGAGGTCCACGTCCACCGGCGTGCGGTACGTCGCGCCGAAGAAGAACTTCACCGCCGGGGCCTGCCGGCAAGCGTCGCAGCTCTGCCCCGGCGCCACCGCCGCGGAGATCGACTGCAGCGCCGCGGACGCGCGCACGTCGAGCCCCGACAGCACGCTCCAGCGCCCGCCGAGCTCGAGCCCCCGCGCGTTGTAGGTGAGCGGGTCGTTCTGGAAGTTGAAGTAGCCCAGCAGGTACGCCTGGGTGTCCGGGTCGAAGGCCTGCCCCGCGGGCAACGGCCGCACCGCGCTCAGCGCGATGAGGTCGCTCACCACGTTCCAGTACCCGGTGAGCTCGTACTCCAGCCCCAGCTTGGGCAGCTCGCCGCGCCAGCCCACCTCGAAGGCGAGCAGCCGCTCGGGCTTGAGCGTGCGGTCGCCCAGCGTGAGCACGCTGGCGCCGTTCACCCCCGGCAGCGGCGTGCGCAGGTTCATGTAGCTCTCGAGGAAGGTCGGCTCGCGGAACGCGGTGGCGAAGCTCGCGCGCACCGACTGGCTCTCCGCCAGCCGCCACAGCAGCGACACCCGCGGCGACTGCGCGTAGCCCGGCTGGCCGTTGTCGAGCAGCGGGTGCCGGTCGATGCGGTAGCTGGCGAGCAGCTGCACCGCGGGAATGGGGTGGTACTCCTCCTGGATGAAGGCCGCCGCGTGCAGCTCCTGCTTGAGCGAGCCGAGGTAGGTCCACCCCAGGCGCTTGAGCCGCGTGGAGACGCCCACGCCCACCCGGTGCTGGCCGAGCAGGGTGAAGTCCTTCTGGAAGAGCGCCTCGGCGTCGAAGACGTTGGACTGCAGCGTCAGCGCCAGGCTGCGCTGCCCGACGACCCGGTACTGCGGCCCTGCATCGTCGGTGGCGAGGTGGTTCCAGAACGCCTTCACCTTCACCGGCCCGAAGGCGCCGTCGGCCTGCACGTAGCCGCCCAGGCCGTCGAAGTAGAAATTGCGCAGGAGCCCGATGGGGTAGATCTCGGTGAAGAGCCGGTTGAGCCCGCCGGCCATCGACACGCTCACGTCGCGGCCGAAGCTGGTGTGCAGCACCAGGTTGCCGCGGGCGCTGCGCAGGCCGAGCCACGAGTCGCGGAACGAGCTCTCCACGTCGGGCCGGCCGTCGTCGTAGTCGCGGCTGTACTTCTGCGCCTGGGTGTAGCCGACCGAGGCCCGGTACTTGACCCGCTCCCCGCCCGACACCAGCGCGCTGCCACCCGCCACCGCGCCGTTGCCCGCCTGTCCCGAGAAGCTCGCCCTGGGCCCGGAGCCGGGAGAGCGGGTGATGACGTTCACCACCCCCAGCATCGCGTTGGCGCCGTAGAGCGCGCTGCCCGGCCCGCGGATGATCTCGATGCGCTCGATCTCGTCGAGCCCGATGGTCACCATCGGCCAGATGCTCCCGCCGAGGAAGTCCTGGTACTCGGTGCGGCCGTCGACCAGCAGCAGCACCTTGTTGGCGATGCGCTGGTTGAAGCCGCGGAACGAGAGGTCGTAGCTCGAGACGCCCATCGCCATCACCTCGGCGCCCGGCACCCGCCGCAAGAGCTCGGGCAGGTTCTGCGCCCCCGACGCGCGGATCTCTTCCGCGGTGATGACCGTGGTGGCGTTGGGCGCTTCCAGCGTCGACTGCGCCCGCCGCGAGGCGGTGACCACCGTCTCCTCGTACGGCACGTCGGACGTGTCGTCGTCGGGCGCCGGCAGCTCGTCGGCCTTGGGGTCGGCGCCCTTCCTGGAATCCGGCTTCTCCCGGGCGTCGAGCGCCTCGGTCGCGCGCTCCAGCCGCAGCGTCAGCTGCTCGAGCCGCGACACCAGCGCCGGGTCCACCGCGGGGCCCGAAGGGGCCGCAGGTTCCTTCTTCACCACCTCGGGCGGCACCGGCTCGGGCGGCGGCAGCCGCGCGGTGAGCCGCTCGATGGCCGCCTGCACGCCGGCCGAGTCCTGCGGCCGGTAGCCCAGGTAGCGGCGGTAGTACGTGATGGCGTCTTCCAGCTTGCCGGCCGACTCGTACGCCTTGGCCACGTTGAAGAGCACGTTGGGGTGCGGCTTGATGCTGTACGCCTCGAGCAGCTCGTCGACGCCTTCGTCCAGCCGGCCGTCGGCGATGAGCGCCATGCCTTGCTTGAAGTGCTTGCGGGCTTCCAGGCGCGCGTCGGCGTGGGCGACCGCCGCGCCCAGCACCACCGCCACCGCCATCGCTCTGCGCGCGCTCACTGGTACGGGTCGTCCTTGTAGCCGTCCTGCCCGCCCTTGGGCTTGATCTTGACCTGCGGCTTCTTGCTCAGCGCCTGGCTCACCTCGACGCTGCCCTGACCCGACGCCGTCATCTCCACCGGGGTGTAGCCGTCGAGCGTGAAGCTCAGCTGCGCCGAGGCGCGCTCACCTTCGGGGCCGGCGACGGTGAAGCTGAACGGCGTCACCCCGAGCACGTGGCCCTGGCTCGAGACCTGCGCGCCGGGCGGCACGCTGCTGACGTGGAAGGTGGTCTCCGCCGTCGCAGGCACCGGGGTGAGCGACGGCTTCGGCCGCGGCGGAGGCTCGACGGGCACCGGCAGCTCGACCACCGCGGGTCTGGGCGGCGTGCGGGAGTGCAGGGCGTAGGCGAGCGTCGCGCCCACCGCGAACACCACCGCCCCCGCCACCAGCAGGAGCGACCAGCGCCCGCGCGCCGGGGGGCTCACCGTCTCCGCCTTGGGCAGCGACACGTCTTCCCACGGCACCGCGAGCTCGTCGCCCGCCTGGGTCGACGTCAGCGGCGTCGCGGCCGCGGGGAAGACGCCCGACGGCGCGCGGCCCAGGCCGGTGCGCGGGTCGGAGAAGACGCCCGAGATGCCTTCGCTGCTGCCGAGCTCGCGCAGCACCTCGAGGAGCTCGTCCATCGACTGGTAGCGCTTCGCCGGTTCCTTCTCGAGGCACCGCATCACCAGCGCATTCACCTGTGCGGGCAGGTCGGGCACCAGGTTGAGCAGGGGCGCCGGCTTCTCGCGAATGTGCTTCACGATGATGTCGATGGACTCCTTGCCGGTGAACGGCGGGCTGCCGCCGATGCACTGGTACATCAGCACCCCCCACGCGTAGACGTCGCTGCGCGGGTCGGCCTCGTTCCGGGCCTGCTCCGGTGCCATGTAGAGCGGCGAGCCGAGCAGCACGCCCTGCTGGGTGAGCTCCACGTCGGGCGCGTTGGCGGCGTGGGTGTCCTGGAAGGCCTTCACCAGCCCGAAGTCGAGCACCTTGACCATGTCGTGGTCGGTCTCTTCCCGCAGCACCATCACGTTCGCGGGCTTGAGGTCGCGGTGCACGATGCCCAGCTTGTGCGCCTCGCGCAGCGAGCGGCAGATCTGCGCCCCGATGCGCAGCGCGCGCGGCCACGGGAGCGGCCCCGACTCGTGGAGCAGCTGCTGGAGCGTGATGCCTTCCAGGTACTCCATGGCGATGAAGAAGATGCCGTCGTCGGTGCGCCCGTAGTCGTGCACCGTGATGGTGTTGGGGTGCTTGAGCTTGGCGGTCATCGCCGCTTCGAGGAAGAAGCGGCGCTCGAAGCCCGGGTCCTTGTTCTCCGCGTAGCGCGGGTTCAGGACCTTGAGCGCCACCACGCGCTCGAGCGGAGACTGCAGCGCCTTGTAGACGCGGCCCATTCCGCCCACGCCCAGCGGCGCAAGCACGGTGAACACTTGATTGAGGACCTTTCCGACGAGCGGATCGGCCGGCGCCTCGGCCATCGAACCCCCGCGCATTCAAAGGTGCGCGCGTGCAAGGTAGCATCGGCGCTGGGCCGCGTCGCCAACCCGGCAGACTCCGGGCCGGTGCGTTCAGAATCGGGCCTACGCGGCGATGGTGCGGGGCATCGACTGCAGCGCGCCCATCAGCTCGGGGGTGGTGCCGGCGTCGAGCTGGTCGCCGGTCTGCCCGGTCGGCGCGCCGAGGTCCACCGGCGAGGCCTTGGCGTCCTGGAAGGCGTTGGCGCCCTGGAGCTGCTGGCGCAGCTGGAGCACCTGCTTGGCCTCGGCCTTGCTCGCCGAGAGCTTGTTGGCGAGCTGGGAGAGCTTCGCCTCCGACATGTTGGGGAAGCGCTTGCGCAGCAGGGCCAGGAGCGCGCCGTCGTCGTCGCCGGCGAGCGCCTCGAGCAGCTGCAGGAAGAAGTCGTCGTCGCCCCCGACGAGCGAGCTGAGGCCGCTCAGCGACCCGGGGTCGAAGCTCGGCGCCGGCGCACCGCCCGACGGCCGCGACACGCCGCCCGACGAGCCACCGCCCGAGCCGCCGGAGCTCGACACGCCGCCCGACGAGGAGCCCCCGCCGGAAGACGAGCCGCCGCCCGACGAGACGCTGTCGGTGGCCGGCACCGTCGACTGGTCGAGCGGCATGCCTTCGGGAGCGTTCGCCACCTGCTCGCCGCTGACGCGCGGGCGCAGCACGATGGCGTCGGGGCGGTTCAGGTAGTGCTGGGCGTCGACGCCCGCCTTGACCTGGTCCTGGAATGCGGCGTGGCTGGTCTGCGCGCCGACGCACTTGCCGTCGCCGGTGTACATGACGACGTGCCCGTCCATGAGGATGAGGTCGCCCGGCTTCATCTGCGAGAGGTTCTTGGGGACCTGGTCCGCCCAGCTGCGCCAGGTGTCCTTCATCGCCCCGGTCCAGTTGCCGCCCAGGTTGATGCCGTACTGCTTGTAGGCGGTGTAGACGAGGCCCGAGCAGTCGAAGTACCGGTGGCCGTTGGAGTCGGTGCGGTCGCCGAAGCGCCCGGCGGTCTGCGAGTAGCCGATGTTGGGGTCGTTCGCCTGCTTGATGGCCCACTGGGCGATCTGCGCCCGGACCTCGTCAGGGGTGCGCGGCTTGGTGGGCCCGGAAGTGACCGGCGTCGTGGTGGGGCGAACTGGGGTGCGGTTGACGGGAGCCATGGATCACCTTCCGAGCGAGTGAAGCGTCAAAGGGGTTGTCGCATCCGGTGCGACAGTGCTCCACACCCCGGAGCGTCAAGTTCTCAAACATTGTGAAAACTGGTGCCGCCGGCGCACGGAACCGACCTGTTTCGCAATGAAAACAGACGGTTGCGACAGCCAGCTCGGCAGTTCGTTGCTGGGAGGGACCCCAGGGGCTAAAGCCTGGGGCCTCGTATGAGTTCCGGGCCAGTCTCGCTGGCAACCAGTGCGGTGTCGAAGACGGGGGCGCACCGCTTGCCGTCGTCGCTCGCGGTGCTGGCGATGGGGGCCCTGGGCATCGTCTACGGCGACATCGGCACCAGCCCGCTCTACGCGGTGAAGGAATGCTTCGCCGGCACGAGCGCCGAGGTGGCGGCGACGCTCAAGGCCGAGGCGCCCCGGGCGGTGGCCGAAGGGGCGGCGGCGGTGGCGCCGGTGCTGGTGACCCACCACAAGCTGATCGCGACCCAGGTGAACGTGCTCGGGGTCTTGAGCCTCATCTTCTGGTCGCTCCTGATGGTGGTGGCGGTGAAGTACCTGCTGTTCATCATGCGCGCCGACAACAAGGGCGAAGGCGGCATCTTCGCGCTGCTGGCGCTGGTGCCTCAGGCGACCGAGAAGATCAGCCCCGGAGTGCGCAACGCGGTGGTGCTCGCCGCGCTCTTCGGCGCCGCGCTGCTCTACGGCGACGGGGTCATCACCCCGGCCATCTCGGTGCTCTCCGCGGTGGAAGGGCTCGACGTGGCCACCGAGGCGGCCCACCCGTACGTGGTGCCGATCACCGTGGGCATCCTCATCGGGCTGTTCATGGTGCAGCGGCGGGGCACCGGCCACATCGGGAAGATCTTCGGCCCCATCATGCTGGTGTGGTTCGCCACCCTGACCGTGCTGGGGCTGCGCTACATCCTGCGCGCGCCCGCGGTGCTGCAGGCGGTGAACCCGGTGCACGCGGTGGTCTTCTTTTCCGAGCACGGCCCGCGGGCCATCGCGGTGCTGGGCAGCGTGGTGCTGTGCATCACCGGCGGCGAGGCGCTCTACGCCGACATGGGCCACTTCGGGCCGAGGCCCATTCGCCTCACCTGGTACTCGCTCGTCTTCCCCGCGCTGCTCATCAACTACTTCGGGCAGGGGGCGCTCCTGCTGCAGCAGGGCCCGGAGCACCCGGTGAAGAACCCCTTCTACGGCATCGTGCCCGAGCCGCTGCTCTACCCGATGGTGGTGCTGGCGACGGCGGCCACGGTCATCGCCTCGCAGGCGCTCATCTCGGGCGCCTTCTCGCTCACCCGGCAGGCGGTGCAGCTGGGCTACTTCCCCCGGGTCACCATCATCCACACCTCGGAGAAGAACGAAGGGCAGATCTACATTCCCGAAGTGAACCAGGCGCTCGCGGTGGCCTGCGTGGTGCTGGTGCTGGCCTTCAAGGAGTCCTCGGCGCTGGCGGCGGCCTACGGCATCGCGGTGACGGGCACCATGGGCATCACCTCGGTGGTGTACTTCTTCGTGGTGCGCCGCACCTGGGGCTGGTCGGCGTGGAAGGCGGTGCCCCTGGTGGCGCTCTTCCTCGTCTTCGACGTCGGCTTCTTCAGCGCCAACCTGCTCAAGTTCTTCGAAGGCGGCTGGCTGCCCATCGCGGTCGGCCTCTCGATCTTCGTGCTGATGACCACCTGGAAGACCGGGCGCTCGCTCCTGGGCAAGCGCTTCGCCCAGACGGTGATGCCCATCCAGCAGCTGCTGGAAGACTTCCAGGCCAACCCCCCGCACCGGGTGCGCGGCACCGCGGTCTTCATGTCCGGCTCGCCCGAAGGCACTCCCCCGGTCATGCTCCACCACCTGAAGCACAACCAGGTGCTCCACCGGCAGGTGGTGCTGCTGTCGATCCTCCCGGCCGACATGCCGGTGGTGCCCAAGGAAGAGCAGGTCGAGGTGAAGGAGCTGGGGCAGGGCTTCTTCCGCCTCATCGTGCGCTCCGGCTTCATGGAGACGCCCAACGTGCCGTCGATTCTCAAGCGGGCGCGGCACCTGGGCCTGGTGTGCGAGCCGTCGACCACCAGCTACTTCCTCGGCCGCGAGACGCTGCTCACCTCGGGCAAGTCGCCCATGAGCCGCTGGCGCAAGGCGCTCTTCGCCTTCGTGTCGCGCAACGCGCTGCCGGCCACGAGCTACTTCGGCCTGCCCCCGGGCCGGGTCGTCGAGCTCGGCATGCAGGTCGACCTCTGAGGTCTTGACGCGTCGCGTCGTGAGTCGGGGTTGAAACTCGGGCCCGCCCAGCGTCACTGTGGGGGTGGTGCTCCGGCTGCTCAAGACCAGACCGCAGGTCGATGCCCAGACCCCCGAAGGGGCCGTGGTGGAGAGCGCGCGCTCGGGCGACGCCAAGGCCTTCAGCGAGCTCTTCACCCGCTTCGCGCCCGACGTGCGGCGCTTCTCGCGCGACCTGCTGCGCGACGACGCGGCGGCCGACGAGGCCACCCAGGAAACGTTCGTTCGGGCGCACCTGCTGTTGCCCAGGCTCGAGCAGCCGCCGCGGGTGAAGGCCTGGCTCCTGGGCATCGCGCGCAACGTGGCCTTCGAAGCGCGGAGGCTCGGGCCCACGGTGGCGGTGCCCGACGACGACGAGCTGCCCATCGAGGCGGTGCTCCCGGGGCCCGACCCCTTGAGCGTGCTGATGGACAAGGAGCTCGAGGACGCCTTCCAGGCGGCGCTGGGCGAGCTGCCCGCGCACCGCCGGGCGGCGCTGGTGCTGCGGCTCGACCACGGGCTGGCCTACGACGACATCGCCGAGGCCATGGGGTGGACCCTGCCGATGGTGAAGAACGAGATCCACCGCGCGCGGCTCGGGCTGCGCCGGGCGCTCGTCCCCCACCTCTCCACGGGGCGGGCGTCATGAGCTGCCGCCGCACGGAGCAGCTCGATGCGCTGGTGCTGGGCGAGCTGAGCGCCCCGGCGGCGCGCGAGCTCTCGGCGCACGCGGCCCGCTGCGCGCCGTGCGCGCTCGAGCTGCGCTGGCTGGAGAGCGAGCGCGCGCTGTTCCGTCAGCGGGCGGCGAGGGCCGAGGTGGGCGCGCTGTGGCGCACGCTGCCGGAGCGCCGTCGCCCCCAGCGCGCCTCGTGGGCGGCCCTGGTGGCCTTCGCCGCGAGCGCCCTGCTGGTGTGGGGCGTGCAGCGGCTGGTGCGCGCCCCCGGCGTGCCGCAGACCGACGAGGCGTGGCCGATGTCCGAAGAGACGATGTCGCTCGAGCGCGCGCCGTGGGTGCCGTCGAGCGAGATCGGCGGCACCTCGGGCTGCTCCGGGCTGGGCTTCGCCTGCGGCCCGGCGTCGGAGCCGGTCGCCGCGCGCGACTGACCCCGGGCCGCGCGTCTTCGCCCGTGCGCGGCCCGCCGCTCGACTTCCACCCACCAAAGGCCGCGCTCACCGCTACGCTGCGTGCCAGGTCTCGTGTCTCCCCGCGCGCGCAACGCAGTCCTCTGGCTGGTGATGCTGGTCGCGCTCGGCCTGGGCGCGCTCGTCCGCTACGACCGCCTCGTCCAGCAGTCCAGGGCGTCGAGCCAGCTCACCCTGGGCGGCGTGGCCCGCGAGCTCGCCACCGAGAAGCAGACCTTCGACGTGGTGCTCTCGCGGCTGGGGGCAGGGCCGGGGGCCTTCGGGCTCCTCAGCGAGCCCCAGAAGACGCTGCTCGCGAGCCTCGCCGCGCTCGGCGACTACGCCGCGCTCGACCGCCAGCCGCAGCTCACCCTGGCGCAGCTCGAGGCCGGTCTCGCCGAGCTCGCCGCGCGCCGGGGGCCGGTGCAGGAGCCGGCGGAGCCGCGGCCGGTGCGCACCGAGCCGC
>JAIBBQ010000370.1 GCA_019694595.1 Myxococcaceae bacterium | reverse complement strand
GCCGCACCAGCAGCTCCTCCGCCCCGGCGAGCCGCACGCGGGACACGTCCTCGGTGGGCCGCGCCAGCGCGACGAGCAGCCGCACCTCGCCCAGGCGCAGCTCGTCGCCCGGCTGCAGGAGCGCGGCCGCGCCGAGCGGCACCTCGTCGAGCCGCACGCCTTCGTCGCCGGCGAGCGCCTCCAGTGCCACGCCGTCGGCCTGGGCGGTGAGCGACAGCTGGCGGGGCGCCCAGCGCGCGTCGGAGACCCGGACCTGGGACGCGGCGCCGGAGCCGAACACCACCGCGCGGCCGGCGGGCAGCGCCACCGGGCGCGCCCGACCTGGTTCCACCACCTGAACGGTCGCCAGCGGACCTCGCCCCTGCATCGCAGGGGCACTGTACCCCCAACGTCCGTCGGGCCACGGCGCGGACCCGCCCCGCCACAAGAAACCTTCGGGGCGCCCGATCGCTCGCGTAGGCTCCGCCGCCGTCCGGTAGTCCCTTTCCGCGAGACGAGGAACCCATGGCGACTGCGACCACCCCTTCCGACCGCCGCGGCGTGCTGAAGCTCCTCGCGGGCTTCCTGGGCGCGGGCATGGCGGCGCTGGCCACCGTGCCGGTGGTGGGCTCGGTGCTCACCCCGCTGTTGCGCAAGACGCCGTCGGCGGGCGGCTTCATCGACGTGCTCGCCGAGAAGGAGCTGGTCGCCGACGTGCCCCACCGCGTCGAGCTGTCGAGCACGCAGATCGACGCCTGGAACACCTCGACCGCGGTGCTGGGCGCCGCCTGGGTCCTCAAGAAGAAGGACGGCTCGCTCACCGCGCTCTCGACGGTGTGCCCGCATTCCGGCTGCAGCATCAGCCAGAAGACCAAGGACACCTACGGCTGCCCCTGCCACGCGTCGACCTTCAGCCTCGACGGCACCGCGACCGAAGGGCCGTCGCCGCGGCCGATGGACCCGCTCACCGTGCAGGTGAAGGACGGGCGCGTCCTGGTGAAGCACGCCCGCTTCCGCATCGGCACCAAGGAGCGGGAGGAGATCTGATGATCCGCCGCCTGCTGTCGTACCTCGACGAGCGCAGCGGCCTGTCGGGCCTCTGGGCCGGCGCCCGCGACTGTCCGCTCCCCGGCGGCGCGAGCTGGGCGCGCACCTTCGGCATGGCGACGCTCGCCTTCCTGCTGCTCGAGTTCCTCACCGGCGTGGGGCTGTCCGCCTGGTACGCGCCCACGGTGCAGGACGCGTGGGCCTCGGTGCACTTCATCCAGTTCAAGCTGAGCCTGGGGTGGCTGCTGCGCGGGCTGCACCACGTGGGCGGCACCGCGCTCATCGTGCTCGCCATCGTCCACCTGGTGCAGGCGCTCATCTACGGCGCGTACCAGGCGCCGCGCGAGCTCACCTGGGTGAGCGGCGTGGTCTTCCTGCTCCTGCTCGTCGTCGTCTCCCACACCGGCTACCTCCTGCCCCAGGACCTGCGCGCCTACTGGGCGACCCAGGTGCTGGTGGGCATCGCCGGCAACCAGCCGGTCATCGGCCCCACCGGGCAGGCGCTCATCCAGGGTGGGCCGCTGGTGGGCAACGCGACGCTCACCCACTTCTACGCGCTGCACGTGGGGCTGATGCCGGTGGCGCTCTTCGGCATGCTCGGCGCGCACCTCTGGCTGCGCTCGCGCCACGCGGCGGCGACGCCCAAGCACCTCTCGCCGGAGACCGCGGCCGAGCGCGCGCAGACGTACGCGCCGTTCCAGCTCTTCCGCGACGTGGCGATGAGCGCGGCGGCGATGGGCGTGGTGGCGGCGCTGGTGTGGCGCGACGGCGGGGTGGAGCTGGGCGGCCCGGCGGACCCGGCGGTGGAATTCATCGCTCGGCCCGAGTGGTACATGATGCCCATCTTCGAGCTGCGGCACTGGTTCACCGGCTCGAGCGAGTTCGTCGCCACCGTCATTCTCCCCGGCGTGGGCACCACGCTGCTCGCCGGCCTGCCCTGGCTGCACGGCGTGCTCGCCCGGCGCACCGCGCGCGCGCACTCGCTCCTGGTGGTGGGCACGCTCGGCGGGCTCGCCAGCGCGGTGGCGCTGGGGGCGGTCATTCCCCTGGCCGACGCGAGCGACCCCGCGGTGCTCAAGACCAACGCCGCCGCCGACGCGCTGGCCGCCGAGGCCCACCGCCTCGCCATGGCGGGCGTGCCGCTCGAAGGC
Organism: Myxococcaceae bacterium; assembly: GCA_019694595.1. Taxonomy (GTDB): domain Bacteria; phylum Myxococcota; class Myxococcia; order Myxococcales; family Myxococcaceae; genus JAIBBQ01. The sequence goes on along the minus strand of JAIBBQ010000370.1, from coordinate 1,406 downwards.
CCGCTCTTCCTCTACAAGAACGACCCGCTCGTCTGGGGCGCCCGCGTCTGGGACAAGCAGTGCAAGGCCTGTCACACCGAGTGCAAGGAAGACCCCTTCAAGGGCTCGCCGTGCCTCGAAGGCTACGCGTCGCGCACCTGGCTGACCAAGTTCATGAAGGACCCGTCGGCGAAGCACTTCTTCGGCAACACCAAGATCGACTCCATGGACGCGTACACCGGCAGCGACGAGAAGCTCGCCGCGATGGTGGAGTTCCTGGTGGGCGAGTCGGGCGCGACGGTGAGCGCGCCGCTGGTGGAGAGCGGCAAGGCGGCCTTCGACGACGAAGGCTGCGGCTCCTGCCACACGCTCGACGGCGTGGGCGGGGACGACGCGCCCGACCTCAAGGGGTGGGCGAGCCCGGCCTGGCTGGCGGCCTTCATCCGCACCCCGGGCGCCAAGCGCTTCTACGGCGACGCCAACGAGATGGACGACTTCCCCCACGAGAAGCTGTCCAAGGAAGAGCTCGAGGCGGTCATCACCTACCTGCGCGCCCAGACCGACGCCCAGGCGAAATATCCTTGAGCCCCCCCGCGTCGTTGGACTCAGCTGCCGCCGCCGTTCCCACTGCCAGCAAGGAAAAGACCATGAACTTCAAGCGCATCGCCGTCATCGCAGCCCTGGCCACCTCGTCGCTGTCCCTGGCGGCCGACGCCCCCGAGCTGTGGCGAAAGCACTGCAAGAGCTGCCACGGCGAAGACGGCAAGGCGAAGACCAAGACCGGCGCCAAGGAGAAGATCGACGACATGACCACCGAGGCCTGGCAGACCAAGTGGACCGACGAGAAGTGCAAGAAGGCCATCGTCGACGGCGTCAAGGACACCAAGATGAAGTCCTTCAAGGAGAAGCTCTCCGAGGAAGACGTCGACGCGCTCATCAAGCACATGCGCGGCTTCAAGGGCTGAACCCACCCGCCGCACCGCACGAGGCCGCCGCCATGAAGACGTTCCTGCTGGGTGCAGTGCTGAGCCTCTGGCCCGCGACCGACGCGGTGCTCTCGCCTGCGCCCAGCTCCCGGGCCACGGTGGCCAGGGGCGACAAGGGCAAGGACGGCGGCCACAAGAAGGACGACGAGGAGCGCGAGGAAGACCTGGCGCTCCGCACCGTCGTCGGCCTCGACGTTCTGGCCTGAACGCTGGGAGCGCCAGAACTTCCGAAGAGTTCAACCTGTGCACACCACCCGTGGGACGGGGCGAAGCCCCGCCGTCTTCGCGGGCGGGGAGCCCTCGCGAAGACAGAACTAGCTGTGAAGTCTCAATAGGTCATTCACGCTCTTTGGGAGTTGTTCACCCGTGGAGCTTCGTGGATTCGTGGCGTTGCGAGACGACCCCGAAGCCCCGGAGACCCCACGGATGAACCTGCACAGA
>JAIBBQ010000369.1 GCA_019694595.1 Myxococcaceae bacterium | reverse complement strand
CGATCGGCGGAGCGTCGTCGTCGGGTGGCGGAGCGTCGTCGTCGGGTGGCGGAGCGTCGTCGTCGGGTGGCGGAGCGTCGTCGTCGGGCGGTGGAGCGTCGTCGTCGGGCGGCGGAGCGTCGTCGTCGGGTGGCGGAGCGTCGTCGTCGGGCGGCGGCGCGTCGTCGTCGGGCGGCGGCATGGCGACCGCGGGTGGCTGTGGCTGCCAGTCGGGCCCCGGTCCCTTCGCGCTGGTGGCCTTCGGTCTCGCGGCCATCGCCGCGCTGGCCCGCCGTCGCCGCGCCTAGCCGCGGCCGTACGCTTCGAAAGGAACGAGATGAGCGCGCGTCGAGTCGGTCGATGGGCGGGCGCCGCGGCGCTCGCGCTGTGGAGCACTGCTGCGTCGGCGCAGGTGGTGCCGGCGATGGGCGGTAGCCAGCCGGGAGACCTCGACGGCGGGGTGGCGTTCGCGCTCGCCGACGGCTGCGCGGCCTGCCACGACTTCAAGTCGACGAGCGAAGAGACGCTCTACATGCCGTACGACGGGTGGATCTCCTCGATGATGGGGAACTCCATGCGCGACCCGCTCTTCTTCGCGGCGCTCGCGGTGGCGAACCAGGACAAGCCGGGCGTGGGCAACTACTGCCTGCGCTGCCACTCGCCGCAGTCCTACGTGCGGGGCAACCAGGTGCCGGCGGCGACCACCGCCAACTTCGACGCGGTCGACTTCGACGGGGTGAGCTGCGAGGTCTGCCACCGCTCGGTGGTGCCCGACGGCGGCAGCGCGCTCATCTCCAACGCGCAGCTGTTCTTCGAGACCGGCGACAAGAAGCACGGGCCGTACCCCGACCTCATCTCGCCGGCGCACAGCGGCGCGCAGGACCCGTTCACCTCGAGCTCCGAGCTGTGCGGGCAGTGCCACCAGGTGATGAACCCGGTGAACGCGTGGAAGGCCAGCGACGGCGGCGCGCTGGGCGCACGCTTCCCGCTCGACACCACCTACGAGGAGTGGCTGCAGTCGAGCTTCGCGACGCCGGACGCCGGCAGCTTCCGCAGCTGTCAGACCTGTCACCTGCCGCCCTTCGTCGGGCCGGACGGCGGCACCAGCTACGTGGTGGCCAAGTTCGTCGGTCCGCGCACCTCGCCGCCGCGCCACGCGCTGGTCGGCGGCAACCGCTGGGGGCTCAAGGCGGTGCAGGCGAACGACCCCGGGTACACGGGCGGCCTCACCGCGAACTTCGACACCACGCTGGCGCTCACCGAGGCGATGCTCCGCAGCTCGGCGACGCTCAGCGCGACGGGCCCTTCGGCGCCGGTGGAAGGCGCGAGCGGCCAGGTGTCGGTGACGGTGAAGAACCTCACCGGGCACAAGCTGCCGACGGGGTACGCCGACGGTCGCCGCATGTGGCTCGAGGTGTCGGCGAACGGCCAGGTCATCTCCGGCGCGAACGACGCGGGGCACGTGCTCGACGACGCGCAGCTGCGGCTCTACGGCGCGCAGATGGGGCGCGCGGGCCTCGGCGTCACCGAGCACCTGGCGCTGCAGGAGACCATCGAGCGCGACTCGCGCATTCCTCCCACGGGCTTCCGCGCGACTGCGGCGACGCGGCCGGTGGGCGTGGACTGGTTCGCGCTGCCCGACGGCGGCTGGCGGGACTACGACCAGGCGAGCTTCGCCGTGCCGGTGCCTGCGGACGCGGGTGACGGGGCGATGGTGCAGGTGACGGTGCGGCTGCTGCACCAGTCGGTGACGCCCGAGTACGTGGAGGCGCTGGTGAGCGCCAACACCAGCAACGACGCGGGGCGAATCCTCCAGGACGTGTTCAACGCGGTGGGCGGTGCGCCGCCGTTCGAGGTCGCGCGGGTGACGACGACCATGACGGTGCACCGCGCGATGGACGGTGGGCAGGGCGGCGGTGCGGGTGGTGGTGGTGGCTCCGGCGGCGGCGGAGGTGGTTCGGCTGGCGGTGGCTCGGGGAGCACCGGGGGTGGCAGCGGGGGCAGCGGTGGTGGTGCAGGGACGGGCGGCGGAGGGAGTGCTGCGAGCGGTGGCGGCGCGATGGCGTCCGGCGGAGGGACTCCGGAGGCGAACGGCGCCTGCGGCTGCGGCGCGCCTGGCGCGACGGCGGCGTTCCTGGCGCTGGCGATGCTCGCCCGGCGCCGTCGGCGTGGTTGAACGCGGAGTGCGGAGGCCGTTCATGCTGCGGATGCTGGTGGCGCTGACCGCGCTCGTCTCGGCCGGGGTGCAGGCGCAGACGGTGACGGCGGCGAGTGGTCTCAAGGTCGCGCCGCTGCCGATGTCGGGCGTGGGCGCGCCGCTCAGCGGAGTGACGGACTTCCGCTTCCTCCCCGACGGGCGGCTGGTCATCACCGAGAAGGGCGGCTACTCCAACACCGCCAACACCTCGGTGAACGCGCGGGTGTTGATCCGCGCGCTCGACGGGTCGCTCAAGGTGGCGGGCACCTTCCCGGTGAACACGTACACCGAGCAGGGCTTGCTGGGCGTGGAGGTGGATCCGGACTTCGCCACCACCCGGCGCCTCTTCTTCTATTACTCGCGGGCGACGAGCGCGGGCGGCACGGACCTCAATCGGCACCGCGTGGTCTCGGTGGTGCTCAAGCCGGACGACACCTTCGACAACGCGACGGAGACGATCCTCGTCCAGAACCTCATCGGGCCCATCATTCACGACGGCGGCGGCCTGGCGATCGGTCTCGATGGCAAGCTCTACATCTCGACGGGAGACAGCGGGTGCAACAGCGGCACCTGCTGCCCGGCGAACAACCTCTTCAGCTCGTGCCTGAGCAACGCGAACGGGAAGATCCTCCGCATCAACCTCGACGGGTCGATTCCCACCGACAACCCGCTCTACGGCGCGGTGACGTCGACGGCGTGCGGCAGCTTCTGCAGCCAGCCGTACACCGCGGCGAACCAGGCGGCGCCGCGCACGGAGATCTGGGCGTGGGGCTTTCGCAACCCGTTCAGGCTCTGGGTGGATCCGGTCACGGGCAACCTCTGGGCGGGCGACGTGGGCGAGGCCGCGCGCGAGGAGCTCGACATCGTGCAGAAGGGCAAGCACTACGGCTTCCCGTGGCGGGAAGGCACCAACGTCTGCCCGCAGAGCGCCACGTGCTCGCCGGACGCCGGCATCTGCGACGTCTACACCCCGGGGAGCGGCAGCTGCGTCGAGCCGGTGTGGGAATGCCGGCATCCGCAGTGCGCGTCGGTCACCCAGGGCACCGTCGTCGACAGCTGCAGCTGGCCGACCACGCTGCGTGGAAACCTGTTCTTCGGAGACAGCACCACCGGTGCGGTGTGGATGGTGCGGCTCAACGCGGGCCGGAACGCCGTCGTCGAGGGCTCGTCGACGGACGCCGGCGTGGGGACGTTCGGCGTCCCCGTGAGCTTCCGGGTCGGACCGGATGGTGACCTCTACGTGGCGGACTACCAGTTCGGCAGCGTGCTCAAGGTCTCGCCGGTGAATCCGGTCGCGTGTCCTCCGGACGCAGGGAGCGGCAGCGGAGGCGGCGCAGGCGGTGGCGGTGGCGGCGGCGGCGGTGGCGGCGGCGCAGCGGGTGGCGGCTGAGCAGGCGGAGGCGGTGGAGGCGGCGGGGCTGGC
>JAIBBQ010000010.1 GCA_019694595.1 Myxococcaceae bacterium | reverse complement strand
GGGCGGGCGGGCTGAACCCGTCACCGGCCAGGGCCGGAACGGGGGGCCGCGGCGCCATCGCCGGTCGCCCGGCCGGGGCCGGGGCACGCCCGGACGACGACTGAGCGACCTGACTGCGGATGCGCTGCTGCATCGAGCGAACGTCGGGGACGGCGGGGCGACTGGGTGCAATGCGAGTCGGCATGGTGGGCCTCCAGGGTGGAGCGCCCGTGCAATTCAGGGTTCGTGCCGTCGTCCGGCCATGGCGGCCCGCCCGGTTCGGCGTGGGCGCGAAGCGCACTTGCACAACTTGCGCAGTCCTCTCTTCGGACAGCCTGCCCCGCGCCATTCACGGGTAGCGTTGCGAAGATGGCCAAGGCGAGCGCGAAGACCGAGGTCGAACGCGGCGGTGCCCCGGGCAGCACCGCGCTCCGGCTCCTCGTCTTCCGCGGAGAGCTGGTGTCGTCGTTCCCGCTGCCCGCGTCGGGGACCGTGATCCTCGGCCGCGCGGAGGACGCCGAGGTCCAGCTCGATTGGCCGGCGATCTCCCGGCACCACGCCCGGCTCCACCTCGGCGCCACGCTCCAGGTGGAAGACCTGGGGAGTGCCAACGGCACCACGGTCCGCGGGCAGGCGCTCGCGCTCGGGGAGCGGGCGCCCTTGCGGGCCGGCGAGTCCTTCGAGCTCGGCTCGGCGGTGGCGCTGATCCAGACCGTGGGGGCGCACCGGGGCCTGGCCCCCGTTCGACGGGTGTGGAGCTACGACGCCTTCGAGGCCCGGCTGGACGAGGAATGCGCCCGCGCCGAGCGCACGGGGCAGGAGTTCTCGCTGCTGAGAGTCGAAGGCCCCGGCCCCCGGGTGGCGGAGCTGGTCGCTGCCGGCCTGCGCCCGCAGGACGCGCTGGCCAGCGTCGGCCCCCAGGCGTTCGAGGCGCTGCTGCCGGGGGCGACCTCCGCCGAGTCCGCCGCGGTGGCACGGACGCTCGAGGGCCGGGGGCTGCGAGTCGCGGTGGCCCGCTGGCCGGTCGATGGGCGAAGCGCCGCCGCCTTGCGTGAGCGCGCGATGCAGCTCCCCGGTTCCGCGCGCGCCGCCAGGGTGGAGCCGGTGATCGAGGACCCCGCGATGCGCGCGCTCTACGCGCTGGTGCCCAAGGTGGGGCCTTCCGACGTCAGCGTCCTCGTCCAGGGCGAGACGGGCACCGGCAAGGAACTCATCGCGCAGGCCATTCACCGCGCGTCTCGGCGCGCGAGCGGGCCGCTGCTCTCGCTCAACTGCGGTGCCTTCGCGCCGACGCTGCTCGAGAGCGAGCTCTTCGGCCACGAGCAGGGCGCCTTCACCGGAGCGCACAAGGCCAGGGCCGGGCTCCTGGAGTCGGCATCGGGCGGCACGGTGTTCCTCGACGAGCTCGGCGAGCTCCCGCTCGAGCTGCAGGCCAAGCTGCTGCGCGTGGTCGAGCAGCGGGAGGTGCTGCGGGTGGGCGCCACCCAGCCCCGGCCCATCGACGTGCGCTTCGTGTCGGCGACGCACCGGGAGCTCGCGGGTGAAGCCGCCGCCGGGCGGTTCCGGCAGGACCTCTACTATCGCCTCGCGGGGATCACGCTCGAGCTGCCTCCGCTGCGGGACCGGCCGGCCGAGCTGGCGCCGCTCGCGCGGAGGTTCGCGGAGGCCGCGGCGGTGCGGCTCGGCCGCCCGAAGCCGAAGGTCTCGAATGCCGCCCTGGAGGCGCTCGCCCGTTACGACTGGCCCGGCAACGTGCGAGAGCTCAAGAACGTCATCGAGCGGGCGGTGCTGCTCTCGCCCGACGCCGAGCTGCGGCCCGAGGAGTTGCCGCTGCAGCGCATGGGGGCCCAGCGGCTGGACCCGGTTGGGAACGCCCCGGGCGACCACCCCGACGAGCGCGAGCGGATCATCGCCGCCCTGGAGCGCTGCGCGGGCAACCAGACGCTGGCGGCGGAGGTGCTCGGCATCTCGAGGCGCACGCTGGTGAGCCGCCTCGACCAGCTTCGACTCCCGCGCCCCCGGAAGCGGCAGCCCCGACGCAGCTGAGGCGTCGCCTCACCGGGACCGGCGCGAGGTCGGCGGCGGCGGTGGCATCGGGAACGTCGCCGGTGCCTCGAGGAGCAGCTCCAGGCGTTCACACAGGGCGGCCAGGGTGGGGAAGCGATCGCTCGGCTGCTTGGCCATCGCCTGCCGGAGCGCGCGCGCCACCCCGGGCGGGACCGCGGGGTTCACGGCGTGGGCATCGGGAGCCGGCTCGGTGAGGTGCGCCCGCAGCACGGCCTGCTGTTCTCCCCGGAAGGGGGCTCGGCCGGTGAGCATCCGGTACACCACCACGGCGAAGGCGTACTCGTCGGTGCGCTCGTCGATGGGCTGCCCGCGGATCTGCTCGGGCGCCATGGTGGTGACGGTGCCGATGCGGAGGCCCGGTCGGGTGATCAGCGACTGCATGTCGTGCGCCACGCCGAGGTCCAGGAGCGTGAGCGTGCCCGCGGCATCGACGAAGACGTTGCTCGGCTTCACGTCGCGGTGGACCAGCGCGTTCGCGTGGAGGAACGACAGCGCGGCGCCGATCTGCCGCACGAAGGCCAGCGTCTGCGACGCGGTGGCGGGCAACTCGGGCTGGAGCACCTCGGACAGCGGCTGGCCTGGAAGCAGCGGCATCGCGAGCCACGGGAGCGCGCCGCGCCACCCCATCTTGACCAGGCCGATGAGGTGGGGGTGCCGCAGCTTCGCGAGCACCCGGCACTCGCGCTCGAAGCGGAGCAGGGCGTCGGTGTCGCGACAGAGGTCGGGGCTCAGGCACTTGAGGGCGATCGGCTGGTCGGTCTGGGTGTCGCGAGCGCGGTAGACGGTGCTCAGCTCACCTTCGGCCAGCGGCCCCAGCACCTTGAAGCGGCCGCCGATCAGCGACCCCACGCGGAAGCCGTGGATGACGGTCGCCGAGGTGGGTGAGGCGCGGCGGGCGGCCGGGCGCCGGCGCTGACGCTCCGCCTGGGTGCTGCCGCAGCGAGGACAGCGCGTCCCCCGGAGCGACGCGCCACACGTCCGGCAAGGAGTGCCACTCACGAGACCAGCCCCGCGGCCATGCCTCGATGCTCGCATGGTTTGCCCACCGGACTGCTAGGAGTCAGCGAAATGCGCCCGGCCTCGATTCCCTTCTGGGTGAAGTAGTCCGCGAGGGCGGACTCGTCGCAGCGGCGGGTACCCGTTCGAAGAGTGGAAGTGAGCTTCAGCGTCGAGCGCGGGCGAGTCGGATCGGCCCCTTCGCGGTTGAAGGGTCGACCACGCGCCCGCCCTGGGTGATGACGAGCTCACCCTTCGCGACCAGCCGCCGCGCCGCTTCGCGGACCGGCTCCATCAGCTCGCGCCATCCGTCGGGCGAGAGCTGACGCGCCACCTCCGATGGGCAGATCGACGCGCCCCCGGCCCGCGTGGCGAGCAGCTCGAGAATGGCCGTCTCCTCGCTGGTCCCGACGCGCTTGCGCCGGCATCGCTCGCTGCAGAACTTCACCTGCGCCCAGTCGCGCTCCCACTTCTTGCGCCAGGTGATCACCCGGCCGCAGGCCGCGCAGAGCTTGTCGGGTGGCGTCACCGGGGAATTCATAGCCGCCGCCCGGAGCAGGACACGGAAAACGTCCTCGGCTCTCCCTGGGGATCGCCGGTCTGGTCAGGTCAACGTGCCAGCACCCCGACCATCGCCTGCTTCACCACGAAGCCCGAGCCCAGCGGCTCGAGTCCGAGCGTCAGGATCGCCTTGGCGAGCCGCTGATCTGCCTGCAGCGAGCCGTCGGCGGCGTGGACCCGGACCGGCGAGAGTCCACACGCCACTTCGCTCTCCGGCCCGAGCACGAGCCACGTGCCATCCGGCCGGGACAACAGCTGCCGGATCGAACAGCCCTTCATCCGGGTCGCCGTCCTGGACCGTTCGGAGAAGGCGGTGTCCTCGAGTCCATCTGCTCGAAGGCGCAGGAGCCGGACCGACCCACCTTCGCGCCCGTCCGCGAACCTGGCCGCCGGGACGACGAAGGCGCCTCCGCCGTCACGAAGGAAGACGGGCGGACCCGTGAGCACCTCGTCGTGGAGTGTCGCCTGGTAGGTCGGGTCCACCACTCCCGAATCCAGCAGCCGCACCGCGGTCGCGCCGCCAGGGCCCTGGCCGACGATGACGATCTTGTCGTTCTCGACGGCACGCACACCGAGGACCCGCTTGCCCTGCAACACGGCGTCGGTGCGAGCCAGGAACGCTGCGTCTTCTTTTCCGTCGTCACCGAGCCTGACGAGATGCCCGGCCTGGTTCCAGATTCCGGAGAGGAGGGCCTTTCCATGTGGGCCTTCGTGCAGCTCGACCTCGTTGGACGGGTCTCGGTTCCGATGAGACTCGTGCGTCAGCGACCGGCGCAGTCTGCCGAGCCTGTCGAGCTCGAAGGTCGTGTCCGCGGCGTTGACCAGCACCGAATCGGGCCGCACGAGGACCGTGAGGTCTCGGGCCGAGCCACTGAGCCGGAACTCGGCGAGGCTCCTCTCGACCGAGGCGAGATCCAGCTTCCCGTCGGGGCCCACGAGCGCGGCGACCATGCCACCGCCTCCGAGCCCATCTTTCGGGTGGTAGGGGAGGTGCCAGGTCCCGATGGCGAGCGTCCGCCCATCGGTCGTCGGCACCAGCGCGCGCGCTTCGAGCACCTGGGTGATCGTGCCGAGCTCCGCGTATGGCTCGCCTGCCGGAGGGAGCGCCAGCCGCGCGAGCACTGCGTCCTGGGTGGGCCCGTCGATCGCGAGCAGCGAGGCGCACGCGGTGGGGCCGCTCGCCGAGGCCATCAACGCGAGGCGCTCGGCGGGCGCGGTGACCGCGTGAGCGGTCCCATCCGCGTCGACCGTCGCCAGCAGCGGCTGGTAGGCGCCGGGGGAGTTGCAGCCGCTGTGCGCCCAGAGCTGCGGCGCGGCGAGCACCCGGTCCCGGGCGTCCTTCAAGGCCCGCACTTCCGCCTCGCGCTCGGCCACCTTGGCCTTCTCGGCCGCGATGGCGTTCAGCTCCAGATCGCCCTGGGCTTTCCAGTTCTCCAGCGTCGAGTCGACGGCGTTGCCGGCGAGCTTCCAGACGACCACGGTCGTTCCCAGGACCAGCACCACGAAGAGCAGCAATGACCTGAGCACTCGCATCGGGACACGGACGGCGATTGACCCGCCGCCTCCTCCACCTCGAGTTGGAACGCCTCACATCATGCGCGCGGTTCCGGCGGTGCGCACGCCGGCCTCAGGGGTCGGCTGGCTCGGGCGATCCGAGGAACAGGTAGCCCGCCCAGTCGCGCTCCCGGGCGAGCTCCGCCGGAGTGCCGTGGGCCTTCGCCGATTCCGCTTCGATGCGCGCGCGGGTGGCCTCCTGCAGCAGGCGGGTGCAGGCCTCGGCGATCGTGGGCACCCCTGTGAAGGACGCAGGGTCGTCGAGCTGGGCTTCCAGCGTGCTCCGGAGCGTGTCGGGGGCCGGCGCGCCCTCGAGCTGGCGGTGCACCAGGAACCTCTGCACCACCCGGGTGGAGTCGAACGGGGTGTCCTTGAGCCACAGGCTCCGCTCTCCGGTGCCCTCGTAGCTGGTGGCGGCCACGTCCTCGGGGTTGATGTCCGAGCGCCACACCTTGCCGTCTTCGCGCTGGCCGCGGCTGGTGCGCCGGTACTGCTCGCTCAGCTCGACGAGCAGGCGGCGCTCGTCCTTGAGACGCCGGGTCGTCTCGGCCTCGTAGCTCTGCTGGTCCACGTTGAACGACAGCCTCCGTGCGTCGCCGAGCACCTCGGTGCGCACGCCGCTCGAGTCCTTGGTCTGGCGCACCATGAGCGGACTGCCGGCGCTGACCTTGCCGTAGGTGACGCCGCCCGTGGAGACCCCGAGCTCCGCGAGTTCCTCGTCGATCTTTCTCAGGCGGGCCTGGCGGTCGGTCTCGACCTTCTGTGCGTCGGCGATCGCCTTCTGCGCCTCGGGCGTGCGATCGACGTACCCGCCCTTGAAGCGGTGGAGGGTCGAGGCCGTGGTCGTCACGTTCAAGGTCACCGCGCCCACCATGAGGCCGTACCCGGGCCCGCCGTCGTCGCGGGGCCTGAAGCCGAGCGAATACGCGCGCGCGTCCGGGGGGAGCGTCGGCAGGCCCGCGCACGTCTTCGCCGCGGCGTCGTCCGAGGGCTGCGAGGCCTGCACGTGCGCGACGTAGTGGTGAATGGCCTCGACCAGTGGCTCCCGGGCGTTCTTCGCCTGAGCGGATCGCAGCAGGAGCCCCACCGCCGTGGCGGGCCGGCCGTCGCGCCTCGCCTGGTCGACGTCGCCGGAGACGCCCTTGTGGATCCGCACCACCAGCCGGTCCTTCAGCGCGGTGAGCTGCTCGAGGTACCGATCGAGCCCGGGAAGTTCTGGCTGGGGGTCGATGCTCCTGGCGAGGCGGTGAGACTCCCAGGACCGCAGCTCGACGAGCTCGATGAGCGCCCGCACGTGCTCCAGGAAGGCGGCTCGCTCGAGGGTGGAGCCGATCGCCGCCTCTGCCTGTGTGAGGTCCTCGTACGGACAGTGCGCCAGCGCGTCGGTCATCGCGCGCAGCAAGGGCCCCGAGTCGGGCCTCTTCCTGGTGCCGATCACCGCGCACCGGGTCGCGGCGTCGGGAGCCGACGCGAGGGCCTGCTCCAGCGCCGCGGGCGTGGTCCAGGCGCCGACCGCGACGGTCGACCAGGCGACCGCGGGGTCGAAGACGCGGAAGATGAAGGTGTTGGGGTGGGTGCCGTACTGGGGCTGGAAGTCGCTGGCCGCGAACAGCGACGGATCGTTGGTCGCGTACACCGGGCCGAAGAGCTCCGACCACCCGGTGACCTCCTTCACCTCGAGGTGGAGGCGTTCGGCGAGCGCCTCGCGCAGCCCGCTGGCCTCGAAGTGGTAGGCCGCCAGCACCGCGCCGAGCCGCTTGTCCGCGGTGTCGCTCCGGAAGAGCCGGAGCTCCATCAGCCCCTCGTTCTCGAACGTCGCGGAGTCGATGCCGAACTCGTAGCGCCACGCGCCCGGGCCGAGCTCCGTCGTGGCGACCACGTCGGGCCGCTTGAGCTGAGCGGCGATGGTCTCTTCCGGTGCGGAATACTCGAGCGGGCCAAAGCGCTGGGGATCGCGAAGACCGCTGATCGCGAAGGTGCCTGCGCAGCCAGAAGAGAGAATCGTCACCGCGATCACTGCGCACCCGAGCCAGGCACGAAGTCTCATGGCGGCGGACCATAGCCGGAAGGACCGGTGTGGCCGTTGGCGGGCCCCGACGCCGCGTGACCCTCGTCCGCTGGAAACGAAAAAGCCCCCGAGTCTTGTGGACTCGGAGGCTCTTTCTTCTGCGAGGAGTAGGGGACTTGAACCCCTGACCTTCGGCGTGACAGGCCGACGTTCTAACCAGCTGAACTAACTCCCCAGCACTGCGTCTCTACCTACCTCAACTTCTATGAGCGGAACAGGGTTCGAACCTGTGACATTCGCCGTGTAAGGGCGACGCTCTACCAGCTGAGCTATCCGCCCGCTGTTCCGAGTGAAGCGGCGCGGCTTGTACGGACGACGCGCGATCAAGTCAAGGCCTCAAGCGAAGCTGCTTCAGGGACTGACGGTGAGCTGGCCCAGGTTCTGACCGCCGCCCGGGGCGTCGCCGTAGAAGCCGCCCCAGGGCTGCCCGGTGCCGTTCTTCCCGTTGCCGTCGAGGTCGCCGTAGCACCAGCTCCCGCCGTCGCGCGAATACCGGAAGGCGTAGCGGTAGTTCCCCACCGGCCGCACCAGCAGCGCGGTGTACTCGTTGTTGTTCCCCGCGGTGACGTTGAAGGCCGCAGGCGTCCAGCTCCACGCCAGGCCCGGGTCCTCCACCTTCTGCCCGATGCCCACCTGCGCCACGAAGGTGGCCGCCGCGTTCGGCGTCTCGCCCTGCACGAAGAGCTGCCCGTACACGCGCGCGCCGCCGTCGGTGAACGCCCCCGCATCCGACGGGAACTGCAGGTTGCAGAAGTTCAGGTCCGCGTGATCGTTCACCGTCAACGCCGCCTGCTGCGCCTGCGAGTAGCCGCCCACGTCGCTGCCGTCGAGGTCGCAGTAGGTCCAGCTCGCCCCGTTGTTGAGCGACACCCGGAAGCTCACCGCGCGGCTGCCGTTGTACGCCGGCTGGAACGTGAGCGCGTACTCGTCCTGCTGCGCGGCGGTGATGTCGGTGAAGAAGGGCGCCTCCGCCCAGCCCCACTCGACGTTGGTGTCCGCCGAGGTCCCCGCGGTGCCCACGCCGAACTGCGCGCGCAGCCCCGGCGTCCCTCCGTCCTTCTCCGACAGGCCCGGCACCCGCACCCGGCCGTACGCCGTCACCGGATCGCCGCTCGCCACCGCGCCCTTGTCCACGAACTGCAGCTTGCACGCCGACACCGCCGCCGGCGCCACCGTCAGCTGCGCCGCCTGCGCGCTCTGGTACCCGTTCGCGCTGCCGTCGCCATCGCAGTACGCGTACGCGCCCGACTGGTAGCGCACCCGCACCGCCACGTCGTAGGTGCCGTTCGCCGGCGCGGTGAAGCCCCCGGCGTAGCGATCGAAGGCCATCACGTCCGCCGAGTACGCCGCCGCGCTCCACGCGCTCCAGGTGGAAGGGTTGCTGCCCTTGGGGCCGTAGCCCACCTCCGCGGTCACGCCCGCGCCCTGGCCGGGCAGGTCGGTCACCGTGAGCGCCTTCACCCGCACCGACACTGCCGGTACCGCGGTGCCCGTCGGCGCCACGAGGGAGAGCGGCCCTTCCAGCACGCACTCGTCGATGCCCACCGGCGCCGAGGTGCCGCTGCCCGCCTGCGCCGGCGAGTAGCCGTTGTCGCTCGTGTCGAGGTCGCAGTACGTGTACGGGCTCGACTGGTGCTTGAAGCGGTACGCGTACGCGAAGCTGCCCGCTGCCGGGCCGGTGAGCGACGCCTGGTACTCCTCCCAGCCGCCCGGGGCCTCCACGTTGTAGGTCGACGGCGTCCACGTCCACCCGCCCGCGTCCGGCAGCGAGCCCGCCGGGCCCACGCCGAGATCGCCCGAGATGCCGGTGCCCGCGCCCATCGCCTCGGTGATGCCCTTCGCGTACACGCGGCCGTAGACGGTGCCCGACGGCCGGCCGACGCGCGCCTCCAGCGTCGACGGGTACTGCAGCACGCACGAGTCCACGCCTGGCCCGCTCACCGTCAGCACGCCCGCCTGGTCCTCGGTGAAGCCCCCGAGGTCGGTGCCGTCGGCGTCGCAGACCTTCCACGGCCCGCCGTTCAGCCCGAAGCGGAACGCGAAGCGGTAGTCGCCCGGCGCCGGCGTCGGCAGCGCCGCCTGGAACTCGTCGTTCTGCCCGTTGCCCGACTCGCGGCTGAAGGTGGCGTTCACCCAGGTCCACCCGGCCGGGTCGGTCCCGGGAGCGCCGTAGCCGAGCTGGCCCGCGATGCCCGCGCCGGCGCCGTTCCCCGGCGTCACGCCCGCCCGGTACACCTGGCCGTAGACGGTGGGGCCGGTGTCGCCCGTCTTCAGCTTCACCACCGGCGGAGGGTCGGTGACCTCGCCGCCCAGCTTGCACCAGTCCACCGTGGCCCGGCTCACCGTGAGCGTCGGCAGCTGCGCTTCCTGCACGCCGTTGGCGCTGCCGTCGTGATCCGCCAGCACCCACGTCGCGCCGTCGTCGATCGAGAAGCGCGCCGCCAGCCGGTACACCGTCGCGTCCACCCCCATCGCCGCGGGGACCATCACGTCCGCCTGGTACGCGTCGCGCGCGAGGTCGCCCGCCGCCAGGCCGTCGACGTCTCCCGCGTACGCCGCGTCGCTCCAGGTGAAGTCGGTGGCCGCCGGGGTGGCCGACAGCATCTTCGCCACGCCCACCTGCGCCTTCACCCCCGCGCCCTGGCCGGCGCCCTTGGTGACGCCGGTGACCGACACGTGGCCCACGATGGTGACCTTGGGGCTCGCCGCTCCGCTGGAGTCGGTCGCGCTGAGCGGGTTCACCACCAGCGCCTGGTCGATGAGCTTCTGCTCCGGCGACTCGTACGTGAAGGCCCCCAGCAGCGTGGCGTTCTGCCCGTCGGGGTTCACCACGGTGATCGCGACCGCGCCCGGCGCGACGGTGGCCGGGCTCACCACGGTGAGCTTGCGCTTCGACTGCAGCATCACCTGCGTCCCCAGCCCCTCGCCGAACTTCACCACCGCCCCGTCGAGGAAGTTGGAGCCGTTCACCGTCACCGTCGTCCCGCCCGAGAGCGGCCCGCGGTCAGGGAGGATCGACGACACCGACGGAGGCTGGTTCCCCATCGGGTTGCCCATGTCCATGCCCGACTGGCTGGAAGGGCAGGCGGCGAAGACGCACAGGAAAGAGACGAGCAGGGCGCGGCGCATGGCGCGCACCGTACCGCCGCCCGCACCGCGTGCAACCGCCTACGAAGGCCCTGTCGCCGGCGCGGCCGGGGCGCGCGTGCCGGACCACACCGCGTAGGCGCCAGCGAGGCTCGCCGCCAGCGCCGGGGCGTACATCGCCTGGGCGCCCCACAGCTGGGTGCTCAGCGCGCCGAGCACGCCCCCGGTCATGAAGCCGCCGAAGATGTTGAGGAGCAGCAGCGCGGTCGCCGGCTGCGGCGGCGGGACCGACGACGAGTAGGTCGGCGCCGCCCGCCAGATGAGGAAGCGCACCCACCGCGCCGCCTCGATGCCCAGGTCGGTCACCACGCCGGTGAGGTGGGTGGTGCGCACCCGCGCGTCGGAGATCAGCGTCACCATCGAGTTCTGCACGCCCATCGCGAAGCACAGGATGCTGGCCTCCGCGTCGGCCACCGGCACCTCGGGCACCAGCACCACCCCGTTGATGAGCTGCACGAAGGTCGCCAGGAGCCCACCTTCGAGGAAGAGCAGGGCGGCGTAGATGAGCGGTCGCCGACGCACGATGCGCGTGAGCAGCACCATGTTGGCCACGAAGGCCCCCGAGAAGAAGGCCAGCACCAGCAAGAAGGCGCTCGCGGCGGAAGGGAGCTTCTGCTCCGCGACGTCGCTCGCCAGCCGGCCCGCATGCCCGGTGACGTGCGAGGTGAAGGACCCCACCAGCATGAACCCGGCGGAGTTCACGAACCCGGCGATGATCGACAGCGTCGCCGCCAGGACGCGGTTGTGGTGCGGCTTGCGGCCGGGGCCTTCGAGGGTGAACACGCCACCCGGGAGTGTCGGTCAGCCCACCCCCCCGCCCAACTTTTCGTCAGGGCGCGAAGTTGTCCCCGCCGTGGGCCGCCGCCGTCAGGCTGGAGAAGAGCCGCAGCCGCCGCGGCACGTCGATCGCCTCGTCGGGGCCGTTGCCGCCCCGCCGCGGCACGTCGCGGAACACCCACGCCCCCACCGCGCCCCGCTGGAAGAGGTCGGGAAAGGCCACCTTCGCCCTGGCCACCCGGCTGCGCAGCTGCGCGTCGCCGCGGACGCCATCGTCGAGCACCCCGGTCATCACCCCGTTCTTCGCCCGGTGCTTCTCGTCGACGCCGATCACCACCGACGGCTTCACGCCCTTCGAGCGCAGGTAGTCGATCACCCGGTGGTCGAAGAGCTTGGGGTCGTACATCTCCGCCACCACGTAGCCGCCGCCCTCGTGCACGAAGTCGAGCGCCCCCTGGGGCTTCTTGCCTTCGTCGTTGAGGTTGCGCGCGTGCGCCAGGGAGCCGCCGGAGAGGTAGACGCCCCAGCGCCCGCGGAGCTCAGGGTGCTGCCTCGCCAGGATCCGCACCGCGCCGGAGATGGTGTGCTTCGAGTCGCCCCGGAGCTCGTCCAGGAGCACCCGCGCCGGGGCAGGGTTCGCCGCGGTGAGCGCGTGGACCACCGAGGCGGCGACCTGCTGCGGCGTGCGGCCCATCGTCGGCACCACCTGCGTCCAGCGCGACGGAGGCAGCCCCGGTACCGGCTGCTGGCTGGCGATGGTGACGTTCGGTCGACGCGCCACCTCGATCGCCGCGCGAAGGCCGGCCGGCGTCGCCTTGGTGGGCGTCATCTGCAGCACCTCGGCCTGCTGGGTGAACGCCGGCGTCGTCCTGGGGCCAGGTCGCGCGGCGGCGGGGTGGGGAACGTTCGATCGGGGGACGGTGCGCATGCGACGTTTTCGCGCGAGGCCCTCGATTGGTTACGTCGATGATTTTCCCTGTGAATTTTCGTGCTCGCTGTCGTCTCCAGGAGACAGCGCAAGCCCGCGACGACTAGCCCTTCACGCCGCCCGCGGTGAGCCCGCCGACCAGGTGCTTCTGCAGCGCGAAGAAGAGCGCCATCACCGGCGCCGAGACCACCAGCGCGCCCGCGGCGAAGCGGCCCCACTCGACCTTGTACTCGCCCACGAAGCGCTGCAGCGCCACCGGGAGCGTGAAGCGCCCCGCGTCGTTGAGCAGCGTCGCCGCGAGGATGAACTCGTTCCACGCCTGCATGAAGGAGAAGAGCGCGGTCACCGCCAGCGCCGGCCGCGCGAGCGGCAGCACCACCTTGAAGAACACCTGCGCGGTGGAGGCGCCGTCGACGATCGCCGCTTCCTCGAGCTCCTTGGGGAGCGTGTCGAAGTAGCCCTTGAGCATCCACACGCAGAAGGGCACCGACGTCGTCGAGTACACGAGCACCAGCCCGGTCAGGCTGTCGAGCAGCCCCAGCTTCTCGAGGATGCCGTACAGCGGCACCAGCATCAGCGTCGCCGGGAACATCTGGGTGATGAGCAGCACCTGCATGCCGCCTTCGCGCCCCGGGAAGCGGAAGCGCGAGAGCGCCCACGCCGCGCTCACCGACAGGGTCAGCCCGACGATCGTCGTCGCCGACGACACCGTGAGGCTCGCCAGCAGCTGCCGCCCGAAGAGCCAGCGCCCTTGAGTGTCGCTGGCGAGCAGCACGTCCTTGAAGTTGTCGAACGTCACCGCGTCGGGCAGCGGGCTCGCGCTCAGGCTCGGCGCCTGCCCCGGCGAGAGCGCCAGCTTCACCACCCACAGCACCGGGTAGAGCACCACGATGCTCATCAGCACCAGGCCGACGTGGAGCAGCACCGACTGCGCGGTGGTCGACTGCTTCTTCACGCCGTCTTCTCCGCGCCCAGCCGCTTGGTGATCGCCGACCAGCCGAGCAGCACCACGAAGATCAGCACCGAGTACGCCGCCGCGAAGCCGTACTGCTCGTTGCGCTGGAACGCCCAGCGGAACGCCTCGCTCACCAGGATGTCCGTCGCCCCGCCCGGGTCACCGCCCGACACCAGGTAGATGACGTTGAACATGTTGAAGGTCCACACCGTGCCCAGCACGACCGCGGGCAACATCGCCGGCTTGAGCAGCGGCAGGGTGATGCGGGTGAACTGCGTCCACTTCGACGCGCCGTCGACCTCCGCCGCCTCGTAGAGGTCCTGCGGAATCGCCTGCAGCGCGCCCAGCGCCACCACCATCATGAAGGGGAAGCCCAGCCAGGTGTTGGTGCACACGTTGGCCGCGAACGAGGTCGAGAAGTGGGTGAACCAGCTCACCGGCTCCACGCCCAGCAGATGCAAGAGGCCGTTGATGGCGCCGAACTGCCGGTGGAAGAGCCCCTTCCACATCAGCGCGGTGATGTAGTTCGGCACCGCCCAGGGCACGATGAGCAGCACCCGGAACAGCCCGCGCAGCTTGAGCAGCGGGCTCTTCAGCGCCAGCGCCAGCGCCAGCCCCACCGCGACGTGCAGGAACACGTTCACCGCCGTCCACAGCACCGTCACCGCGAGCGTGAACCAGAAGCTCAACGGCTCCGTCACCCGGTAGCCCTTGGAGGTGAGGATGTCGGTGAAGTTGGCGCTCCCCACGAAGGTGTAGTGGCCCGCGTCGTGGTGGAAGACGGACAGCGACAGCCCCACCACGAAGGGGATCAGCACCAGCACCAGCACGCCCACCGCCGCCGGCGCCACCCAGACGATGGCCTTCTTGAGGTCGGGCGCCTTCTCCTTCTTCTTCCTCGACTGCCAGAGCACGAAGCCCACCACCGCCGCGCCGAGCGCGAGGAGCCACGGCACCGGCGAGGTCTCCGGCGGCGCCTCGCGGTTGAGCGCCCGGTAGCGCCGCGCCGCGACCGCCCCGCCGTCTTCGGCCGCCGCCGTGCCCTGCAGCACCGCGCGCAGGGTGAGCTTCATCGGCTCCCACAGCCGCGCCATCTCCAGCGTGTTGGGCGTCGGCCGCGCGTTCGCCGCCGCGCGGTGGAACGACTGGATGAAGGTGTCCTGGGCCACCTCGGGGCGCTCGTACGCCGCCGTCTCCGCGGGGATCTGCCGGCCCACCGTCACCCGCAGCCGCGCGCCTTCGCCCCTGGCGAGGAACTCCGCCAGCGCGTTCGCCGCGGCCGCCTTGGTCGAGCGCGCGGAGACGAACGCCGCTTCCACGCCGAGGAACGGGTGCATCGGCTCCTGCGTCTCGCTCACCACCGGCAGCGGGTGCACCGAGTAGCGCAGCCCTTCGGCGATCTCCCCCGCGAACCACGGCCCGGAGATGACCATCGCCGCCTGGCCGTCGTTGAAGAGCGACTTCACCAGCGCGCTCGACGACTCCTGCGGCATGAAGCCCTTGTCCTGCAGCCCGCGCACGAATTGCAGCGAGTGCGTCATGCCCGGCGAATCGAAGCTCGCCTTGCCCTGCGCGTCGAAGAGCGGCGCCTGGAAGCCGAGGAGGATCGGCGCGTGGTAGTAGAAGTCGCCCGCCTCGTAGGCGAGCGCGAACTGGTTGCGGTCCGCCGCCGACAGCCGCGGCGCCATCGCGAGGAACTCCGCGGTGGTGTCGGGCGCCTTCGTCACCAGCGCGTCGTTCACGTAGAGCGCCAGGCACTTGAGCGACAGCGGGTAGCCGTAGCTCTGGCCGTCGACCTCCAGCGCGTCGATCGCCGCCGGCAGGTACACCGACGGGTCGAGCTTGCCGGTGGAGGTGGCCAGCATGTCCAGCCGCACGAATTGCCGCACCCGCTCGTGCGCGAAGATGAAGACGTCGGGCCCCGCGCCGTGGGGGATGGCCGACGAGAGCTTGGCGGAGAAGGCGTCGTACGGCACCGCGAGCAGGGTGACGGTGTGCCCCGTCTGCGCGGTGAAGGCCTTGGTCGCCTGCTCGAGCGCCTGCTCTTCGCCGCCGCGGTACGCGTGCCACAGCGTCAACTCGTCCGCCTGGGCGGTGGCCGCGAACACGCACGCCAGCGCCAGGCAGGCCTTCACGCCTTGGGCTCCGGGTGACAGAGCGCCTTGGCCCCGTCGCGAGAGAAGACGTGCACCTGCTCCCCGAGGAGCTCGACCTTCACCTGGTCGCCCACCTGCACCGAGGCGTTCTCGAAGCGCGCCGTCACCGGCCCGGCCGCCGTCTTGAGGAAGGCGAAGCCGTCGAAGCCCAGCCGCTCCAGCGCCACCACCGTGCCGGACAGCGGCCCCGACGAGGCGAGGCGCAGATCCTCGGGGCGCAGGCCGACCTGCACCTCGCCCCCGTCGGCGAGCGAGGCCGGCGCGCGCAGGGTGAAGCCGTCGCCCGAAAGCTGCGCGCCTTCGCGGCGCGCGGGCAGCAGGTTCATCGACGGCGAGCCGAGGAAGGTGGCGACGAAGGTGTTCGCCGGCCGGTGGTACAGCTCGAGCGGCGGCCCCAGCTGCTGCAGCACGCCCTGGTTGAAGACCGCGACCCGGGTGGCGAGCGTCATCGCCTCGACCTGGTCGTGGGTGACGTAGATCATCGTCACCCCGAGCTGCTGGTGCAGCCGCGCCAGCTCGCCGCGCATCTGCACGCGCAGCGCGGTGTCCAGGTTCGACAGCGGCTCGTCGAAGAGGAAGAGCGACGGGCGGCGCACCAGCACGCGGCCGATGGCGACGCGTTGCCGCTGGCCACCCGAGAGCGCCTTCGGCTTGCGGTCGAGCAGCGCGTCGAGCTCGAGCATGCGCGAGGCCTCGGCGACGCGCTGGTCGACCTCGGCCTTCGGCATCTTCCGCAGGGTGACGCCGAAGGCGAGGTTCTCGCGCACCGAGAGGTGCGGGTAGAGCGCGTAGCTCTGGAAGACCATGCCCACGTCGCGATCGCGCGGCGGCACGTCGTTCACCTTGTTGCCGTGGAAGAAGATGTCGCCCGAGTCCGCCTGCTCGAGGCCCGCCACCAGGCGCAGCAGCGTCGTCTTGCCGCAGCCCGACGGGCCCACCATCACCAGGAACTCGCCGGCGTTCACCGCCAGATCCACGCCCTTGACGATCGCGTTGTCGCCGAACGACTTGCGAATGGCCTTGAGCTCGACGGCTGGCACGGGGCGCGCTGCGTAACAGCGCCGCGCGGTGCGCGGAAGCGCCACTCGATGACGCAATGTGTTGAAGATTCAGGGCAATGCGGAGAATCGGCCGTCCGCCAGCGCTCGGAAGGGTAGGACGCTTGACTTCATGGGTACGCGCCCCGTATGGAGGCCCCCCTTTTTGGGCCCTTTCTCAATTGCGGGCCCTTCGGAGTCAGCCATGTCGCAGCGGACGTACAGCGCCAAAGCCAAGGACATCAAGCGGGAGTGGCACCTGGTCGATGTGAGCGACCAGATCCTCGGCCGCGTCGCGAGCCAGATCGCGTTCATCCTCAAGGGCAAGCACAAGCCGATGTACACGCCCTCGATCGACACCGGCGATCACGTGATCGTCATCAACGCGCGCAAGGTGAAGGTCACCGGCACCAAGGCGACCAGCAAGACCTACCACCGGCACCCGAAGGCGGGCTTCCCGGGCGCGCTGAAGACCACGACCTACGACAAGCTGATGGAGCGTCACCCTGAGGACATCATCAAGAACGCCGTGCGGCGCATGCTGCCCCGCAGCGCGCTCGGCCGTCAGATGATGACCAAGCTCAAGGTGTACGCCGACGACAAGCACACCCACGAGGCGCAGAAGCCCGTGGCCAAGAAGCTTCTGAGCTGAAGGGACGCACGCACATGACGAAGTCTGCGAAGGATGGGTTCTACGCCACGGGCCGCCGCAAGGAGGCCACTGCGCGCGTCTGGATCAAGCCGGGCAACGGCAACCTGATCATCAACGGCCGCAAGCTCGACGACTACTTCGGGCGTGAGACCTCGAAGATGGTCATCAACCAGCCCCTGCAGGTGCTGGAGCAGATGGGGAAGATCGACGCCACGGTGAACGTGGTCGGCGGCGGCCTCTCTGGCCAGGCCGGCGCGATCCGCCACGGCATCTCGCGCGCGCTCTGCAAGCTGAACCCGGAGTTCCGCTCGCCGCTGAAGAAGGCGGGCTTCCTCACCCGTGACGCCCGCGCCGTCGAGCGCAAGAAGTACGGCCGTCCGGGCGCGCGCAAGCGGTTCCAGTTCTCCAAGCGCTGATCCGCACACAGTCTGCGCAACAGTCTTCGGGGGCGTTCCTTCTGGGAGCGCCCCCGATTTCTTTTCGGCACCGCTGGGCTAGCCTCGTGAGCCTCCATGGAGCTCAACGAGATTCTGCAGATCGCGCTGCGCGGGGGGGCTTCCGACATTCACCTGAAGGCGGGCCTGCCGCCGATGTTCCGGGTGGACGGCAGCCTGGTGCCCCTGAAGGACGGCAAGCGGCTGCCCCCCGAAGAGGTGGCCCGCATGGCCTTCGGGATCATGAACGAGTTCCAGAAGGAGAAGTTCAAGACCACCAACGAGGTGGACCTGGCGTACGGCGTGCCCGGCCTCGGCCGCTTCCGCGTGAACGTGTTCCAGCAGCGCGGCACCATCGGCGCGGTGCTCCGCGTGATCCCGTTCAAGATCATGAGCATCAAGGAGCTGCTGCTCCCGGTGGCGCTGGAGAAGGTCTCGCTGGAAGAGCGCGGCCTCATCCTGGTGACGGGGACCACGGGCTCCGGCAAGTCGACCACGCTGGCGGCGATGATCGATCACATCAACGCCAACGAGACCAACCACATCATGACCATCGAGGACCCGATCGAATTCCTGATCCGGGACAAGCGCTCGATCGTGAACCAGCGCGAGGTCGGCGTGGACACGCACTCCTTCAGCCAGGCGCTGAAGAGCGCGCTGCGGCAGGACCCCGACGTGATCCTCGTCGGCGAAATGCGCGACATGGAGACCATCGAGACCGCGATGACCGCGGCGGAGACGGGTCACCTGGTGATGAGCACGCTGCACACGCTCGACGCCACCGAGACCATCAACCGCATCATCTCGGCGTTCCCGCCGCACCAGCAGAAGCAGATTCGCTTGCAGCTCGGCGCGGTGCTCAAGGCGGTGGTGTCGCAGCGCCTGGTGCCGCGCGCCGACGGCAAGGGCCGCGTCGCGGCGGTGGAGATCCTCAAGGTCACCACGCGCGTGAAGGAGCTCATCGAGGACAAGGACCGCACGAAGGAGATCCCCGACGCGATCGCGCAGGGTCACACCACGTACGGCATGCAGACCTTCGACCAGTCGCTGATGTCGCTGGTGAAGAACGGCCTGGTCACCTACCAGGAGGCGCTGCGCCAGGCGACGAACCCCGACGACTTCGCGCTGCGCTACCAGGGCATCAGCTCGACGTCGGACTCCAAGTGGGACGACTTCGACCACAAGGCCGGCGAGGAGAAGCCGATTCCGGGGACGCAGGCCTTCGGGCAGTCGACCCAGCAGGGTGGGGCGGCTCCGGCGCCGGCGGCAGCCGCCGGGCCCGCGGTGGCCGCGCCGTCGCAGACCCGTCCGTCGTCGGGCAACATCCGCCCGCCCGCAGCGTCGGCGCCGGCCGGCGCGCGGCCGGCGACCGGGCCGGTGCCGGTGCCCGCGCCTCCCGCGCGCGCGACCGGGTCGCAGCCCGTACCGGCGGCGGCTCCCGCGGCCAAGCCGCAGGCGGGCGCTCCGACCGCGAAGGACGACGACTTCCAGATCGAGCGGTTCTGAGGGCGGCGCCAGTCGCTGTGCGAATGAGGCTTGGTCTCCTCATGCTGCTGGTCGTGGTGAGTTTCTCCATTGCTCAGCCATCCCAGGCGAATGCGGAGACACCAACCACGTCCATCGAGGTTCGGACCGCGACTGAGGTCTGTAGTGCAGACCTCAGTCAGTTCGCGGACGCAGGCTGCCGCGTTCTGGAGGACACCCATCTCATTGGCGTCGGCTGGGGGCACTCTCGGCACTACCTCCGATGTGGCGAGGCGATGACGCCCTGCCGCGGAGGAGGTGAGCTGCGATGCATGTGCACCGACGCTGGCGAGTCAGCAATTGCAGTTGTCAGGGCTGATGCCGGTGCGCCCTGACGGTAGGGCCATGAAGCCGGTGCCCGAACCTTCGACTGGCCGCATCAGAAGCTCTCGCGATTGAAGCGCGACCGGACGCTCATTCCCGGGTGGTGGACGATCGGGCAAGAAGCTGCGTGGGCAGTCAGCGTGATTCGTGGCCAGGACGAAGGTCGTGAGCCCAGGGAGTTCTGAGGTTCCGCTTGCTGCCCGACGCGTCGTTCAGTTGAGCGGTGACGAGCTGCCGCCACCCTCGTCCTCGTCGTCGTCCGAGAACTCCTCGTCGTCGTCGAGCGTCTCCTCGGCGTCATCCTCGCCGCCCTGGGCCGCCGCGGCCGCGGCGTGCGCCGCATCCAGTAGCCGCTCCAGGCGCAGCGGCCCCACGAGCCCTTCCGCCGCGAGGAACTCGATCATCGCCAGGATGCCCTCGAGCCGCGGCACCAGCTCGAGCTCCGGTGCGTCCGCGAGCAGGGCATCGCCGGCCTCGGCGACGTGCTCCGCGGAGACCGGGCCGACGCCCTCGCTCCAGGCCGCGCCCATCAGCGCTTCCGCCACCGCGCTGCGCAGCGCGCGCGCGTCCTTGGGGCCCTTGGCGACGAACGCTTCTTCGAGCGCCTCCACCTTCGCCTCGTCCACCTTGGCCAGCGCGGGGATCGACGTCAGCGTCTCCGCCACGAAGTCGGCGTCGAAGTCGTCCACGTCCTCGTCGGTGCCGAACCCTTCCTCCAGCAGCACCATCGCCAAGAGGAGCTGCGTCTCCTCGTCGGACGCGCCTTCCTGGCGCATCGCCGCGCGGCCGGCTTCCACCAGCGGGCCCAGCGCCGCGTCCTGCGACAGCGCGCGCACCGCGGCGTTGGAGGCGAGCTTGAGCACCTCGGCGCTCGCCTCGTCGGAGGTCTTCGACGACTTCTTGCCCAGCGAGGCCCCCACCTCGGGGTGCGCCGACGCCTCCGCGAAGAGCGCCGCCTCCACCTCGTCCTGGGCCTTCTCGCCCCGGCCGTGCCGCGCGAGCGACTCGAGGAGCTGCTGCGCGTTCATGTACCGGGCGAGCACGGGGTGCATGGCCAGCGCCCGTACCACACCCCAACCGTTTGGTACCCTCGCGCGCGGCATGGCGAAGCAGGTCCGCACGGCAGTCGAGCAGGCAGTGGCGCTCCTCGCCGGGCGCCCCAAGTCGCGCGCTGCGCTCGCCGCTGCGCTTTCTCAGCGCGGGTACCCCGAGGCCGAGGTGGACGCGGCCCTCGAGCAGGTCTCCCGCTGGGGCTACCTCGACGATGCCCGGGTCGCCCTGGCGCGCGCGATGAAGGAACTGCCGGAGGGCAGGGCGCGGCAGCAGGTCGCGCAGCGCCTCGAGGCGGTGGGCATCGCGCCCGAGGTGGCCCGGCGCGCGGTCGACCACGCCGCCGCCGAGCTCGGCCTCACGGAGGAGGCCGCTGCCCGCCTCGCCCTGTCCAAGAAGCGCAAGACCGGGCTCGAGGCCGCCCGCTACCTCGCCTCCCGCGGGTTCGACGAGGACCTCGCCGCCCGGCTCGCGGGCGTGGACGAGGTGCCTGACGGCGGGTAAGAGCCTCCCCGTGCTGCGCGCGCTCTGCCTCGCCCTGGCGGTGACCCTCCTCGGGGGCTGCAAGTCCTTCTCGCTCTTCTCGAGCGAGGACAACCCGTCCGTCAGCTACGGCGACGACGCCGACGCCAACCTGAGGAAGGGCGACGAGGCGCTCGACAGCCACAACTACGCCGAGGCGCAGAAGTACTACGACTTCGTGCGCTCCAAGTACCCGTACCTCGACGCCGCGCGCACCGCCGAGCTCAAGCTCGCCGACGTCGACTTCGAGCGCGACCACTTCCTCGAGGCGCGCGACCGGTACCAGAGCTTCATCAAGCTCCACCCCACGCACCCCAAGGTCGACTACGCCGCCTTCCGGGTGGCGATGACCTTCTACAAGGACATCCCCTCGGACTACTTCTTCCTCCCGCCGGCCGAGGAGAAGGACCAGGCCAACGTGCGCGGCGCCAACCTCGCGCTCGCCGACTTCGTCCGCAGCTACCCGGACTCTTCCTACAAGGCCGACGCCGACAAGTACCTCAAGCAGATCCGCATCCGCCTCGCGGAGCACGAGCTCTACGTCGCCCACTTCTACGCCCGGCGCGACAAGTGGCCGGCCGTGGTCGCCCGCCTGTCCACCGTCGCCAGCCAGTACGGCGGCCTCGGCTTCGACGAGGAGGTCTACTTCGGCCTCTACGACGCCTACCTCAAGCTCAACGACGGCGACCGCGCGAAGAATGCCCTGCGCGCGCTGGTGGAGAAGGCCCCCGACACCAAGGGCGCCCAGCGCGCCAAGGCGATGCTGGGCCCCAACGGGTGAAGGGCGACGTCTTCCGCCTCTTCGGGCTGATGGCCCTGGTCGCGGTGGTGGGCTCCGGAGTCGTGCTGCTGGGCCCGAAGTGTCTGTCCGCCGCCGCGGGGCCCGAAGGCGGCCTGGTGGCGATGCTCAAGGAAGCCGAAGGCAAGGGCTTCACCGTCCCCGGGCCGCTCCCGCTCAAGATCGACAAGGCCAGCTTCGACCGCCTCTCGGTGCGCCTGCCGGCGCCGGGCGTGGCGGTGGTCGACGCCACCCTCGACTGCGAAGGCCACGCCGGGGCGACCCAGGTCAGCTCGCTGGGGGTGGAGCAGGTGGCCTTCGAGGTCAGGGACGGCGACTGGGTCGCCCCCTCGCTGGCCCCCCGGCTGGGGCAGGTGGTCGAGGCGCTCGAGCTGCGGCGGCAGACCCTGGAGCGCGACGGGCTCCCCGATGGCGGCGACTGGCCCGGGTCAGCGCTCGAGCGCCGGCGGCTGTCCGCCCAGGCCTGGTTCATTCGACTGGAGCGAAAAGGCGCCGAGGTGACCGAGCGCTACCGCCTGCAGGGCGATACCCCCGAGCGGCCGGTCGACCTAGTGGCCGAGAAGCGGCTGTCGCTCGAGCGTCGGGACTCGGGATTCTTCTTCCCCGAGGGCCTCTGGTAGCGTAACAACCCGTCGCCTTTGGACCTTTCGCCCGGAGCCCCCGTTCATGGATGAGGCGCTCAAGCAGCTGCTGACGCTCGGCCGCGGCTACTTCGAAAAGAAGCAGTACTCGCAGGCGGAGAAGTATCTCGCCCAGGTCGCCGAGACGTCTCAGGCGTTCGCGGACGTCTACAACATGCTGGGCGTCATCTATCACGACCAGGGTCAGTTCGCCCGGGCCCAGCGGGCGTTCGAGGCCGCACTGCGCATCAACCCCGCGTACACCGACGCCGCGCTCAACCTCGCGGTCATCTACAACGACCTCGGCAAGTACCGCGAAGCGAAGGAAGTCTACCAGTCGGCGCTCACCCGCCAGCGCGCCTCGCCCAACCGCATGGACCCCTTCGTGAAGGGGAAGATCTCGAACATGTACGCCGACATCGGCGACGTGTTCGCGTCGACCGGCATGCTCGACGAGGCAATCGGCGAGTACCGCCGCGCGCTCGGCCTGTGCCCGACCTTCGTCGACATCCGCATGAAGCTCGCGGACGCCTGCCGCGATCGCGGCGACCACGCGGAGTCGCTCGCGCAGTTCGAAGAGATCTTGAAGGTGAACCCCAACTACCTCCCCGGGCGCGTGCACTACGGCATCGCGCTCTACTCGGCGGGCAAGAAGGCGGAAGCGGTCGCGGTCTGGGAAGACGTGCTGGCCAAGAACCCGGGCAACCGCAGCGCCGAGATGTACCTCAACCTGGTCAAGGATTCGGGAAAGGTGAGCTGACCCAATGTCCGGCACCGGCTACGCGCTCAAGTTCATCTCGGGCAAGTACCAGGGCGGCGAGTTCCCCCTGAAGTCCGACAAGCAGGTCGTCATCGGCCGTTCCAGCGAGCTCGACATGGTGCTCGTGGAAGACATGGTCTCGCGCAAGCACGCGAAGATCAGCGTCGGCGCGGGGAAGATCACCATCGAGGACCTGGGCAGCACCAACGGCACCTTCGTCAACGGCGAGAAGGTCCAGCAGAGCCGCCTCAAGGAAGGCGACCGCATCCTCATCGGCACCTCGATCCTCAAGCTGGTGCGGCAGGGCGCCAACGAGCCCGAGCTCGACGAGGCGCAGGTGAAGCGCCGGCTCGAAGAGGTCGCCGCCAACCAGTCGCAGAAGCAGACCCGCACCGCGATGACCGGGAAGCTGGAAGAGGTCCCGCTGCCGGACCTGCTGCAGCTCTTCCACACCTCGAAGAAGAACGGCGTGCTGGTCGTCACCAACGACCACGAAGCCAAGATCTACCTGCGGCAGGGCAAGGTCTATTACGCGAGCATCGACGACAACCACGAGCTCGGCCCGCAGAAGAGCTTCAACCGCATCATCACCTGGGAGACCGGCGACTTCGAGCTGCGCCCGCCCGACAACCAGGAGTTCATGGTCGAGCTCGACTCGTCGACCGAAGCGCTGCTGATGGACGCGCTCCGTCAGCTCGACGAGATGAAGCGCATCCAGACCCAGCTGCCGCCGGTCACCTCGTCGCTCACGCTGACGATGCCCATGACGGCGCCGCTGCGCGACCTGCAACCCGACGAGCTCGATGTGCTCCAGCTGGTGCACAACTTCGGCAGCTTCCAGGGCGCCATCGACCACTCGGAGAAGGACGACCTGGTGGTGGCGGAGGCGATCGCCAAGCTGGTGCAGAAGGGCTACGTGCGTGGCGGGTAAGCGCCCGGCGCTCCCCCGCCTCACCTCGCTGTCGAGCTGTGCCGGTTGCGCCGCCAAGCTGGGCCCGGGGTCGCTCGGGCCGCTCCTGGCGGGGCTCCCCAAGGTCCGTTCCCCCCGCGCCCTCGTCGGCTTCGAGACCCGCGACGACGCGGCGGTGTGGAAGCTCACCCCCGAGCTCGCGGTGGTGGAGACGGTCGACTTCTTCCCCCCGGTGCTCGACGACCCGTACGCCTACGGGCAGGTCGCCGCCGCCAACGCCATGAGCGACGTCTGGGCGATGGGCGGCAAGCCGCTCTTCGCGCTCAACGTGGTGGCCTTCCCCGACACGCTGCCGCAGCGGGTGCTCAAGGCGATCCTCGCGGGCGGCGCCGACAAGGCGGCCGAGGCGGGCATCCCCATCCTCGGGGGGCACTCGGTGCGCTCCGCGGAGCCCAAGTACGGCCTGGCGGTGACCGGCGTGGTGCACCCCAAGCACGTGCTCACCAACGCGGGCGGCAAGCCGGGCGACGTGCTGCTCCTCACCAAGCCGCTCGGCACCGGCATCGCCACCACGGCCATCAAGCGTGGGCTGGCGTCGAAGTCGCTCACCGCCCAGGTCACCGCGCAGATGGCCGAGCTCAACCGCGCTGCCGGCGAGGTGTTCGCGTCTCGCCGCTTCCCGGTGCACGCGCTCACCGACGTCACCGGGTTCGGGCTCCTGGGGCACCTGCTCGAGCTGGTGCAGGGGGCGAAGGTCGGGGCGGTGGTGGAGCTCGAAGCGGTGCCGCTCATTCCCGGCGTGGCCGCGCTGGCCGCTTCCGGCGTGGTGCCCGGCGGCACGAAGAGCAACCTCGACCACGTGAAGCGCTTCGTGCGCTTCGCGGAAGGGCTGCCGGACGACGCCAAGCTGGTGCTCGCCGACGCCCAGACCAACGGCGGGCTGCTCGCCGCGGTGCCCCGCCAGCACGGGCGCGCCGCGCTGAAGGCGCTGGACCGGGCAGGGGTGGACGCGATGGTCATCGGCGGCCTGGTGGCCGGCCCGGCGCGCATCGACGTGCTCTGAAGGTTCGACGGACCCCGCGGTGAAATGAGAGCATCGGAGCCGTGCGCGGGCTGGCCATCGTCCTGTGTCTGACTGCCGCCTCGGCCCTGGCCGGGCCGGTGGTGGTGCTCGACCCGGGCCACGGCGGCGCGCAGGCCGGGGCGAACTCGCCCAAGGGGCTGCAGGAGAAGGCGCTGGCGCTCGACCTGGCGATGCGGGTGCGGGCGATCCTCCAGGGGCGCGGGCTCACCGTGCACCTGACGCGCAGCAAGGACGTGGAGCTCGACCTCAAGGAGCGGGTGAAGAGCGCCAACGCGCTCAAGCCCGACCTCTTCCTGTCCATTCACGCCAACTCGATGCCCACCCGGCGGCTGCGGCAGAACACCTCGGGAATCGAGACGTACTTCCTGTCGGCGAGCGCCTCGGGCGAGCAGGCGAAGAAGGTCGCCGCGCGCGAGAACGCCGAGGCCGGCGACGCGCATGCCGGGCCCCAGTCGGACACGTTGGCCTTCATCCTCGCGGACCTGCAGCGCGCCGAGGCGCACAAGGACAGCTCGCGGCTCGCCTACGCGGTGCAGGAAGCGCTCATCGCCAAGACGGGCGCCGTCGACCGCGGCGTGCAGCAGGCGCCGTTCTACGTGCTGATGGGGCTGGAGGCGCCGGCGGCGCTGGTCGAGGTGGGCTTCATCTCTCACCCCGACGAAGGGGCGAAGCTGGGTGAGCCGGAGCACCAGGCCGCGGTGGCCCAGGCCATCGCCGACGGCGTGCGCGTCTTCCTCGAGCAGCTCGAGGCGCGCGAAGGCAAGCCCAGCCCCTGACGCTCGTGGTACAGCCGTGCGCATGCGCTCCTTCGAACGCGCCCCCGCGGCGCTGCGTCCGGTCGTCCTCACCCCCAACGTCAACCGCCACGCCGAAGGCAGCTGCCAGGTGGAGTTCGGCCACACCAAGGTGCTGGTCACCTGCAGCGTGGAAGACCGGGTGCCGCCGCACGTGATGGGCACCGGGTCGGGCTGGGTGACCGCCGAGTACGGCATGCTCCCGCGCGCCACGCACGACCGCAGCGCCCGCGAGGCGGCGAAGGGCAAGCAGACCGGCCGCACCATGGAGATCCAGCGGCTCATCGGCCGCGCCCTGCGCGCCAGCATCGACCTGAAGCAGCTCGGCGTGCGCACGCTCACGCTGGACTGCGACGTGCTCCAGGCCGACGGCGGCACCCGCACCGCGAGCGTCACCGGCGCCTACGTGGCGATGGCGCTGGCCCTCAAGAAGCTCAAGGGCATCGGCAAGGTGGGCAACGTGACGCTCAACCCGGTGGCCGCGGTCTCCGTCGGGGTGGTGAAGGGCGAGGTCTGCGTGGACCTGGACTACGTCGAGGACTCCAGCGCCGCCGTGGACCTGAACGTGGTGGCGCTCCTGGGTGGCAAGCTCATCGAGGTGCAGGGCACCGCCGAGCACGGCCACTTCGACCGCCCCCAGCTCGACGCCATGCTCGACGGCGCGCTCAAGGCCATCGCCACGCTGCACGAGCACCAGCGCGCGGCCATCGGATGAAGAAGCTCGTCTTCGCCACCACCAACGCCGGCAAGCGCTTCGAGCTCATGGCGCTCCTCGAAGGCGCGCTCGAGGTGGTGGGGCCGGAGGCGTTCCCCGACATTCCCGAGGTGGTGGAAGACGCGGAGAGCTTCGCGGGCAACGCGCTCAAGAAGGCGCGGGTCTTCGCGGAGGCGACCGGGCTGCCGGCGCTCGCCGACGACTCGGGCCTCTGCGTCGACGCGCTCGACGGGCGGCCGGGCGTGCACTCGGCGCGCTACGCGCCAACCGACGCCGCGCGGATCATCAAGCTCCTCGCCGAGCTGCAGGCGGTGCCCCGGGAGCGCCGCACCGCGCGCTTCAAGTGCGCGCTCGCCCTGGTGAAGCCCGACGGCTGGGAGCGCAGCGTGCAGGGCCTCTGCGAAGGCCGCATCGCCATCGCCGCGCGCGGTCAGAACGGCTTCGGGTACGACCCCATCTTCGAGCTGCCCGAGGGGCGCACGATGGCCGAGCTCACCCGCGAGGAGAAGGCCAAGGTCTCCCACCGCGGGCAGGCCTTCGCCCGGCTGCGGCCGGCGCTGCTCGACCTCGTGAAGGACTGACTCAGCGTCGGCGGAAGTGCTCGACGCCGGCGGCCAGGAGCCCGGCGACGCCGCGCTTGGTCTCGTGCACCACCTTCCACTTCAGCTCCGGCGGCGCGCTCGAGTACTGCATCGACACCTTGTGGTGCAGCTCGGTGCCGCCCCACAGCAGCACCAGGTCGGCCCACTCGAGGTCGGCCCTGGCACGGTCGGCGGTGCGGCGCTCGGTGCCGTCGATCATGCGCAGCTCGAGCTTGCCGCCCAGGCCGCGCTCAAGCTCCTCGCGCACCGCGGGGCTCCCGCCGACGATGACCACCTTGCGGGCGCCCGCGCGCTGGCAGGCCTCGAGGAACTCGGTCTCCGCCCGGCGGTTGTCGCTGCCGCCGCAGCGCCGGCAGGTGGTCTTGAGCGACGAGCGCACCGGGGGCTTGCCGCTGGCCTTGGCGAAGGCCTCGCACTCCGGTGACGGGCAGTGCAGGCAGAGCGCCTCGAGGAGCGCCGACTGGGCGCGGTGCAGCTTCTCGGTCGACAGCCGCTGCTTGCCGGGCCGGGTGAGGCCCTGCGCCTCGAGCACGGCCCTCGCTGCGGATGCGCCCGCGGGCAGCCCGAACCCGAGGGACGAGAGCCATGCTCCGATGTCCACGTCGGCGCTCACGCGCGGCGCGACTTCACCGGCGCGAAGAGCTCGGTCTGGGTGGGCAACAGGCCCAGCGCCTGCTTCACCGGCGCGAAGCTGCGGCGATGCTCGGCGATCACCCCGTGCTTCTCGATGGCCGCCAGGTGTTCCGGGGTGGGGTAGCCCTTGTGCGACGCGAAGCCGTAGTGCGGGTGCTTTGCATGCAGCCCGTGCAGCATCGCGTCGCGGGTGGTCTTGGCGATGACCGACGCCGCCGCGATGGACAGGCTCAGCGCGTCGCCGTGGATGATGCCGCGCTGGGGAATGGTGATGACCGGGATCTTCCGCGCGTCGACCAGGCAGAACTGCGGCTCCACCGCGAGCGCCTGGACCGCCCGGCGCATCGCGAGCAACCCCGCGTGGTAGATGTTGATGGTGTCGATTTCCTGGACCGACGCCTCGCCGGTCGCCCAGGCCACCGCGTCGGCCTTCACCTGCGCCGCCAGCTCCTCGCGCTTCGCCTCGTCGAGGATCTTCTTCGAGTCGTCGAGCCCCTTGAGCCGGTAGCCGGGCGGGAGGATGCAGGCCGCCGCCACCACCGGGCCGGCGAGCGGCGCCATGCCCGCCTCGTCGACCCCCGCGATGCGCGTGAGGCCTTGCTCGGTGAGCTCCTGCTCGTAGCGCCACATGTGGCGCAGCCGCTGCCCTTCGGCGCGGTTCGCCTTCTGCTTCGCCTTGAGGGCCTTGAGGAGCGCCTGCGCGCCGGCGCGGGTGTCGCGCTCGAGCTCGGTGAGGAGCCCGGGAGGCAGCTTGCGTTCGCCCTGGAGGTACCGCTCGCGCAGCTCGGAGAGCGAGCGCGGCACGGTCACTGGGCGACGTTGACCATCAGGGTCGCGGAGCGCGGCGTCACGTAGCAGTCGCACTCGCCACAGCTGAAGGTGACGTCGAAGGGCGCGCTCTTCTGGCCGGCCTTCTCGGCGGTGATGCGGACCACGCCCGAGCCGAGCGTCTCGTCCACCGCGGTGGTGACGCCGCTGCCGTTGGTGGTGCCGCTGGCCGACTTGCCGTTGGAGTTGTTGGTCGCGCTCACCGCGGCGCCGTCCACCGGCTTGCCGCTCGAGTCCACCACCTTGACCGGGAGCACCGTGAAGCCGTTGGCGCACACGATGCGGGCGCGGCCGCCGTCGGGCAGGGGCTGGGTGCCGTCGAGCACGTTGCAAGCCGAGAGACCGAGGACCGCGACGCCGAGGAGGAGTGCACGCATCATGGGCCGGCGGCCTTACTCCCGGCCGTGGCGGGGGTCAAACACCCTGGTCGATGGCCCGGCCCCGCGTCACAGGGTGGGGCGCTGGTCGACGCCGTCATCCCAGCTGACGCCCAGCCAGGCCCGGAAGGCGGCCTTCTGCTCCTCGGTCGGCCGCTCGGTGCGCACCAGGTACACCGCGTCGGAGGGGCGCTGCCCGAGCGTCACCGGCACCTGGAGCAGCTTGTCGCGCCGGAAGACCGTGAGCACCACCTGCTCGCCCGGTTTCTTGTCGTCGGTGCGGCTCAGCAGCGCCGAGGCGTCGCACTTCCAGCCGTCGAGCGCGACCACCTCGTCGTCGGGGCACAGCCCTGCCTCGAGCGCCGGCGTGCCGTCGAGCACGGTGGCGATGGTGGCGCTGCCCCGGGTGGTGACGCCCAGGTAGCCACGCGGCCGGGTGTCCTGCGCCTTGAGGCGGGGCGGGGTGCCGCCCTTGTCGCCCGCCGACTCGCGGATGCGGAAGCGGACCTCGAGGCCCACGTGAGCGAAGGCCGAGTAGTCGAGCTCCTCGGTGGAGCGCAGCGCGCGGTCGAAGAAGGGCTTCAGGTTCACCCCGGCGAGCTCGCTGGCGATCGCCTCCACCCCGTCCTCGGGCACGCCCGAGCCGTCGCCGTAGCGGGCCCACAGCGCGCGCATCACGTCGTCGAGGCTCTTGGTGTCCTTGGTGGCCTTGCGGAGCTCCAGGTCGAGCAGGCAGCAGACGATCTCGCCCTTGAGGTAGTAGCTGATGGCGCTGTTCGCGGTGTGCTCGTCGGGCCGGTAGTGCTTGATCCACGAGAGCACGGACGCGTCGACCAGCTTCTGCACCAGGCGGCCCGGCGTGGTGTGCAGCGCGGTGAGCGACTCCCCGAAGCGCGTCAGGTAGCGTGAGGCGCTCATCAGGCCCGCGCGGCGCACCAGGAGGTTGTCGTAGTAGCTGGTGCCGCCTTCGAAGGCCCAGAGGAGCTCGGTGTAGTTCTCCTTCGAGTAGTCGAAGGGAACCAGCGCCCGGGGCTTCACCCGCTTCACGTTCCAGAGGTGGAAGTACTCGTGGGTGGCCAGGGTGAGGAAGTCTTCCCAGCCGCGCGGACCCTGGAAGCCGTTGCGGGTGAAGAGCAGCACGGTGCTCGCCTTGTGCTCGAGGCCGCCGCGGCCCTTGTCGCCGGCGTGGATGATGAAGAGGTAGCGCTGCAGGTCCTTGGGGAGCCCGCCGTAGAGCTTGGCCTCGGTCTCCACCACCGTGCGCAGGTCGTCGACGAGCTTCTTCTCGTCGAGCTGCGGCTCGCCCCAGAGCACCACCTCGTGGGGAACGCCCGCGGCGAGGAAGGTGAGCGGCTTGGCGGGGCTCACCTCGAACGGCGAGTCGACCAGGGTGTCGTAGTCGGGCGCGAGGAACTCCATGCCCTGGCGCGGTAGCGCGGTGTGCACGTTCCAGCCGTCGGGGGCGTGAATGGCGACGCGGTGCTCGCGGTCGCGCAGCGCCTCGCAGAAGAAGAAGAGCGTGGCGCCGTTGAAGTAGCCGTGGGTGGCGTCGAGGTGGCTCGTCCGCACCGTGAGCTCGTTGGCGTACACCTGGTACTGCAGGCGCGCGGGCTTGTTGCCGGCGTGGATGCGCACCGTCGCCTTGTCCAGCCGCTCGAAGCGCAGCGGCTGGTCGCTCATGGTGAGCGCGGTGAGGTGCTGCACGTGGCGGGCGTACTCGCGCACCAGGTAGCTGCCCGGGGTCCACGCCGGGAGCTGCACGTCGATGGTCTCGCCGCACGGCGGGAAGTGGGCCTGCACCTCGTAGAGGTGGGTGTTGGGCCGGGTGAGGCTGACGCGGTAGCTGACGGGGAGGCTCATGCGGAGCCTTCCTCTACCTCAGCTCCCTCGGGAAGACGCGCGCCGCGCGCAGGGTGAGCCCGACCGTGGTGCCCGGCTGGGCGAAGGGGTGGGGCGGCCCCAGGACGCGCAGGGCGACGTCGCCGAGCTGCAGGCGGTACTCGGTGGTGGCCCCGAGGAAGAGGCGGGCGGCCAGCGGCAAGGTCCCGGTGGGCTCGAGCACCGCGTCTTCCGGGCGAAGCACCAGCGTGCAGGGGCCATCGCCGACCGCGGTGGGAAGCTCGAGCCGCACCCCGCCCAGCACGAAGGCGCCGCCCCGCACCTCGCCGTCGAGCACGTTGGCGCCGCCCACGAAGCCGGCGACGAAGGGGCTGTTCGGCTCCGCGTAGAGCGCCTGCGGCGTGGCGACCTGCTCGAGGACCCCGGCACGCATCACCGCCACCTGGTCGGCCAGCGCCAGCGCCTCGGCCTGGTCGTGGGTGACGGCGATCATCGTGGTGCCCAGCCGCGCGCGCAGCGCGGCGATCTCCGCGCGCAGCTCTTCCTTCAAGGCGGCGTCGAGGTTGGACAGCGGCTCGTCGAGCAGGAGCACCTTGGGCCGGCCAACCAGCGCCCGGGCCAGCGCCACCCGCTGCAGCTGGCCGCCCGACAGCGCGTGGGGCTGCCGGTCGGCGAAGGCTTCCAGGCGCACCTGCGCCAGCGCTTCGCGGATGCGCGCGTCGCGCTCGCTGCGGTTGAGCCCCTGCCGCTCGAGCGGGTAGGCGACGTTCTCCGCCACCGTGCGGTGCGGCCACACCGCGTAGCTCTGGAAGACCATGCCCAGGCCGCGGCGCTCCGGCGGCACGTGCGCCGCGGGCCCGTCGACCTCGCCGCCGCCGATGGCGATGCGACCGGAGTCGAGGCGCTCGAGGCCGGCGATCATCCGCAGGGTGGTGGTCTTGCCGCAGCCCGACGGGCCGAGGAGCGACAGGAAGCTACCGTCGGCCACGGTGAGGCTCACGCCGCGCACGATGTGGTTCTTCCCGTACGACTTGTGGACCGCTTCCAGGGTCACCGCAGCCATCAGGAGGCCACCTTCCTGGGCGCCGCGGCGGCGATCGCCGCCTGGCCGAGCAGCACCACCGCCACCACCGCGCAGGCCAGCACCGCCGCGCCCGCCGGGTCGGCGTAGCTCATCAGCTCGAAGAGCAGCGTGCCCAGGAGGTCGGTGCCCGGCGGGAGCAGCAAGGTGGCCATGGTCAGCTCGGTGAGCGAGGCGAGCACGGCGAGCGTGAAGCCGGCGACGAGCGGGCCGCGCAGTTGGGGCAGGGTGCCGTCGAGGAAGGCGCGCAGGCGGTTGGCGCCCGAGAGTCGGGCGGCCTCGGCGAGCGAGCGGTCGACCCGCTCCAGGCCATCGCGCGCGGCGCGCAGCCCGAGCGCCAGGTGCCGCACCGAGAAGGCCACCAGGAGCAGCCACGAGGTGTTCATCAGCGCCAGCACCAGCGCCACCGAGTCGAAGAGCACCACCCGGGTGTCGAGGCTGAACGCGAGGATGAGGCCCAGCGCGAGCACCGTGCCGGGAATGGCGTACGGCCAGGCGGCGAGCCAGGCCACCGCGCCGAAGGGCTGGCCGAGCCGGCTGCGCGCCCAGGCGAGCGCCAGGCCCGCGCCGGTGACGATGACCCCGGTGCCCAGCGCGAGCAGCGCGCTCTGGCCGAAGGCGCCCAGGGTGCGCGTGTCGTGGCTCAGCCGCGCCCAGTGCGCGGTGGTGAAGGCGTCGAAGGTGCCGAAGTTCTTCTGCAGCGAGGCGACCACCACCACGAGCAGCGGCAGCACCACCAGCACGAAGGCGACCAGCCCGGTCGTCGCGCTCACCGCCACCCGAGACGGCCCCAGCGGCAGCCGGGTGCGACGCGCGCCCTTCCCGCTGGCGAGCGAGACCCGGCCGCGCTTGCCGAGGCGCTGGGCGAGCGCGAGGACCAGGGTGGACAGCCCGAGCAGCCACAGGGCGAGCGCGCCCGCCTGGTCGAGCCCGTGCGCCCCGAGCAGCACCTGCGCCCAGATGCGGGTGGTGAGGGTGGGGATGGGCGGCGAGGCGGTGACGCCGAGCAGGTAGGGCACGCCGAAGGCCGACGCCGAAGAGAGGAACGCCAGCGCCGCGCCCGAGCCGGCGGCCGGGAGCGCCAGCGGCAGCGCCACGTCGCGCAGCGTGCGCCAGGGCCCGGCCCCTGCCAGGCGCGCCGCTTCTTCCCACGCGGCGTCGACCTGCTCGAGCGAGGCCAGGGTGGGCAGCAGCACCAGCGGCAGCGCGCTCAGGCCGAGCACGAAGGCGATGCCGGTGGAGGAGTAGATGTCCACGTGCAGGTGGAGCGCGGTATTGAGCAGGCCGGTGCGCGGGTTGGCGAGCAGCTGCCAGCCCATGGCGAAGATGAAGGGCGGCACCGCGGCCGGCAGCGCGAAGAGCGCTCGCCAGGCGCGCGACCAGGGCAGGTCGGTGCGCCCCAGCAACAGCCCCAGCGGCAGCCCGAGCCCGAAGGCGATGGCCGCGGCGCCGGCCGAGGTGATGGTGGTGCCCCGCAGCGCGGCGAAGGTGGCCGGGTCGACCAGCAGCCCCCAGGCGTCGGGCGAGCGCAGGCCGCGCACGACCAGCACCGCCAGCGGCAGCAGGGCGAAGATCACGAGCGGCGCCAGCAGGGCCGCGGTGAGCGCCGAGCGCTTCACTGGGAGAAGGCCTCACGGAAGCGCCGCTTCACCTGCTCGCCGGTCTGGGCGCCGCTCTCCCGCATGCCTTCGGTCCACGGCTGGCTGCGCACCAGGAGCCCTTCCACGCCCGGCTCGCCCCGAGGGCCAGCGGCGCGCGGATCGACCCCGTGCATGTCGCCCAGGCGGACGATGACGTCTTGCCCCTCGGGGCTCAGGAGCACGTCGATGAGCCCTTCAGCCGCACGGCGGTGCCGGGTGGTGGAGAAGATCGCCGCGTCGCCGGGGATCACCACCGCCCCGTCGGCCGGCCAGGCGATCTCGATCGGCGCTCCTTCCGCCTTCGCCTTGAGCGCGTTCTCCAGCAGCACCACGCCGACCTTGGCCTCGCCGCTCTGCACCTTCTGCAGCACCGCGGCGTTGCCGCCGGCGACGCGCGCACCGTTGAGGCGCAGCATGCGGAACCAGGGGTCGCCGCGCGCGGACTCGGTGAAGACCGCCCAGGTGAAGGCGGTTCCCGAGGTCAGCGCGTCGCCCAGCGCGACCTGGTCCTTGAACGGAGGCTCGCGCAGCGCACCGAAGGACTCCGGCGCCGCCGCGTCCTTCCCGCGGATCATCACCATCGTCGACAGCCGCACCGCGGTGAAGGCGCCGTCGGGGTCGATGAGCTGCCGCGACACCCGCACCGCGTTGGGCGACACGTAGCGCAGCCAGCGGCCCTCGTCCTTGAAGCGCTGGTAGAAGAACGGGTCCGACGTCAGCACCACGTCGGCCTGGGTGCCGCCCGCGGCGAGCTCCGCCTCGAGCCGGGCCATCACCTTCTCGCTGCCGCCCTGGAACCAGTGCACCTTCACCTTGGGGAGCGCCTTGGCGATCACCGGGTCGAGCGCGTCGACCACGTGGCGGTACATCGAGGTGTAGACCCAGAGGTCACCCTGGGGCTCGTCGCCCCCTTCGGCCGCGCCCGCGCTCGGCGAGACGCGCTCGATGCGGCAACCGGCGAGCAACAGGAGGGCGCACAGCCACCGCATCAGGCGAGCTCTTTGGCCAGCCGGGCGCTCAGGGCCTCGGCGTCGAAGTTGAGCAGCATCTCCCAGAAGGCCCGGTAGTACCCCGCGCCCGGCGCCTTGCGCACGTGGAGCCGGTAGCCGTACCAGACGTCTTCCCAGTTCGCGGGCCCGGCGAGGATGTTCCACAGCTCCGCGGCGGGGAGCGTGAGCACCTCGTCCTCGTCGCCGCGCAGCCCCTGGCTGAAGGCCGGCGCCTGCCCCGGGCGGAACTCGACGCGCCAGCCCGCGCCTTCCGCGGTCGAGAAGCCCGCGCGCATGGTGAGCCCGGCAGTCCCGGCCCGCGTCCGCTCGAGCAGCTCCGCGAAGTAGAGCTGCATCGCGCGGTCGAGCTTGTCG
Source organism: Myxococcaceae bacterium (assembly GCA_019694595.1). Taxonomy (GTDB): domain Bacteria; phylum Myxococcota; class Myxococcia; order Myxococcales; family Myxococcaceae; genus JAIBBQ01. The sequence continues at coordinate 39,600 of JAIBBQ010000010.1, read as the reverse complement.
GGCGAGGTGAGCGCCGCGGCGGAACGGCTGCGGGCGATGGCCGCGCGGACCCGCGTGGCTTCCCGCACCGCGTAGCGCTCGATGGCCGTGGCCTCGCTGGGCCAGTCGGCGGTGAGCCCCTTGGCGATGACGCCCGTCGCCGGGCTCCACTCGTCGCCGGGTTCCAGGCGCAGCAGGTGGGTGCCCGACTCGTTGGCCTGTTCCATCGCCGAGGCGAGCGCCTCGTCGGGCGTCGGGCGGTCGAGGTAGTTCTTCCAGCGCTCGCCGTCTTCCAGCAGCGCCCAGCTGGAGGCGAACGGCGCCGCCTCTTCCGGGCGCAGCCCTTCGATGCCGTCGAGGAAGCGCTGCAGCCCTTCCTTCTTCTTCTGCGCGCAGCGCTGCTCGAGCGTGGCGCGATCGCCTTCGAAGCCGGTGGGGTACGAGGACGCGCCCGCGAAGGGGAGGAAGGCGATGGAGATGGGCCCCAGCCGCTTCACCACCTCGCGGTAGCCGTCGACCGACAGCGGGTTGTCGTTGCCGTGGTACAGCCGCACGCCCTGCGCCTCGACCACGATGCTGGAGACCTCCCAGCCGCGGTCGTGGGGCACGAAGGTCACCTTGAGGCCGGGCGCCACCTCGGCCGTCTCCCAGGCCGCGAGCCAGCGCACCTTGGTGAAGCGCAGCGCTTCGAGCCGCCGCTTCATCGCGCCCGAAGGGAACGGCAGCGCCAGCACGGGCAGGTCGCGCGGCAGCTGCTCGAGCGTCTTCGGGCCCGAGTGGTCGGGGTGGGTGTGGCTCAGCAACAGGAAGTCGGGCCGCGGCATCGCCGACGGGTCGGGGTAGGGCGCGGGCGGGTACCGGAACCAGGCCCCGCCGAAGACCGGCTCGTGAAACCAGGGGTCGAGGAGCAGGGTGCGGCCAGCGGCGTTGAGGAAGAGCTGGGCGTGGCCGAGCCAGGTGACGAGCACGCGCGGACTCTACGCCACCACGGCGCGCCCCCGGGGCTTGGAAAATCTCGGGTAGCATGGCGGCTCCAGTGCTCGCCTTGCTCCTCAGCCTGAGCCTCTCCGCCCAGCCGCTGCCCCTCTTCCAGCAGGGCAAGGCGGCCTTCGAGGCCGGGCGGCTCGCGGAGGCGCTCCAGCTCTTCGAGAAGGCCCGGGCCACCGATCCGTCGCCGGAGCTGCTGCTCAACATCGCGCAGTGCCACCGCGGCCTCGGCCGGCGGACCGAGGCCATCGCCACCCTGGAGGCGTTCCTCGCCGCCGCGCCCAACCACCCGCTGCGCCGCGCGGTGGAGAACACGCTCAGCGATCTGCGCGCCGAGGTGGCCAAGTCGCCGGACGCGCCGGTCGCGGCCAAGCCGCCCGAGCTCACGCCGCCGCCGAAGGCCTCCGAGCCCGAGGTGGTGGCGCCGCCCGTCGAGCCCCGCCGCTGGCCGTACGTGGTGGGCGGCGTCGCGGTCGGCGCGGCGGTGATCGCCGGCGTGGTGACCGCGGTGGTGCTCACCCGGCCCAAGGGCGGCGACGGCGCGCTGCCCGAGCTGGGCACGCTGCGCATTCCTTCACCCTGACCGTCAGCGCTTGCCCGGCGGAGGCGGCGCCGCGGTGCGGCCGTCTTCCGGCCAGGAGTGGCGCGGGTACTTGCGCATCAGCTCCTTGCGGATGGTCGCGTAGTGCCGCTCCCAGAAGCCGGCGAGGTCGGTCGTCACCTGCACCGAGCGGTGGTTGGGCGCGAGCAGGTGGAGCACCAGCGGCACCCGGCCACCGCACACCGCGGGCCCCTTGGCCATGCCGAAGAAGTCCTGCAGGCGCGACTCGATCCACGGCGGCTGGCCGAGCTCGTAGTGCACCTGCGCCGAGCGGCCGCCGGGCAGGGTGACCCGGTCGGGGGCCTGGGCCCGCAGGAGCGTGAGCTGCTGCGGCGTCAGCTGCGCTTCCAGCTGGGCGAGCACGTTGGCTTCGCGCAGCTCCCGGAACGAGGTCAGCCCCTCGCAGAGCTGCTCGAGCGAGGCGCGCAGGCCTTCGTCGGTGAACTCGGGGAAGCCCGCTTCCGGGTAGCTCGTGCGCAGCAGCGTCAGCCGCGCGCGGAAGAGCGTCAGCGCCTGCGGCTCCACGAAGCGCTCGAGGCCGTGGGCGACCGCTTCCTTCGCCAGCACCTTCGCCGCCTCGGGGCCGGGCTCGGCGCTCTTGCGCGTCTCGTCGATCGCCAGGTTCCCGTACGCCAGGCGCGTCACCCGCTCCACGCGCTCGGTCTGCGCGTTCCAGACGTGGGTGTCCTCGTCGCGCAAGAGCTCGGGCGCGGCGTCGAGCAGCCACTCGGGCTCCACCTGGCTCGCCAGCCGCACCACCACGCCGCCCTTGCGTTCCTCGGCGTCGGCGCACACCAGCCACTCCGCGTCGCGCACCACCGAGGTCTCGTCGAGCGTGGCGTCGCCGCCGGTGGCGAAGACCACCTGGGGCGCGAGCGCGCGGCGGCGCTTGGCGACCCGGTCGGGGTACCCGGCGAGCACCGCGCGCAGCAGCGCCTGTTCCCGGGCGTGGGCGTCCGCGGGCCGCGTCGCGCGGCGGCTGTCCACCAGGCGCTGCAGCTGGCTCTTCACCCGGGTCGCGGTCTGCAGGGCGCCCTGGTCCACGCCCGCGCTGCGCGCCCCGCGCTCGTGGCCCTGCTCGAAGCGCTCCAGCAGCTCGAGGAGGTCGGAGGGGCCGGCGGTGACGTCCTTGGCGTGGTGGCCGTGGCCGGCGAAGCGGGTGCGCGTCTCGAGCCGCAGGTCACGCTCGCCGAGCAAGGCCGCCAGCGCCGCGCCTTCCTGCGCGAGGCCCGCGTCCTCCGCGGCGAGCAGCACCCTCGCCTGGCGCGGGTGCACGGGGATGCGCAGCATGCGGCGGCCGACCTCGCTCAGCGTGCCCTGGGCGTCGAGCGCGCCGAGCTGCCGCAGCAGCGCCTCGGCGGCCTCCAGCGCCGCCGGGGCCGGGGCCTCGAAGTACGGGAAGGTGCGCGCGTCGGTGACCCCGCTCGCCCGCAGCGCGAGCACGGTGTCGGCGAGGTCGAGCCGGCGGATCTCCGGCGGGTCGGCGAAGGGGCGCCCGTCGAAGTCGCCCTTGGTGAACAGGCGCAGGCACACGCCGGCGCGGGTGCGGCCGGCTCGGCCCGCCCGCTGGATCGCGGAGGCCTTGGCCACCTTCTGCACCTTCAAGGTGGGCATGCCGCTCCACGGCGAGTGGGCGGCGACCCGCGCCAGGCCGGAGTCGATGACCGCGCTCACCCCTTCGATGGTGACGCTCGTCTCGGCCACGTTGGTGGAGAGGATCACCTTGCGCTGCTTGCCCGGCCGGATGGCGCGGTCCTGTTCCTGGGGCGACAGGTCGCCGTGCAGCACGTGCAGCTCCAGGCCGTGGCGGCTGCAGAGGTCCTCGCTCACCTCGCGCGTGCGGCGGATCTCCGAGGCCCCGGGCAGGAAGACGAGCACGTCGCCGTCGAGGCCGCGCTGGACCAGCTTCTTCAGGGCCGCCAGCGAGAGCTCGTGCACCGGGCGCGGGTCGTCCGACGGCAGGTGCTCGAGCTCGACGTCGAACCGCTTGCCCTCGGAGCGCACCTGCGGCGCGTCACCCAGCCAGGCGGCGATGGGCGCGGCGTCGAGGGTGGCGGACATCACCACCAGCTTGAGGTCCTTCCGGGGCCCGAGCTGCAGCCGCCGGCAGAGCGCCAGCGCGAGGTCGCCCGCCAGGTGCCGCTCGTGGAACTCGTCGAGCACCACCACCGAGACGCCCTTGAGCGTGGGGTCGCTCACCAGCCGCCGGGTGAGCAGGCCTTCGGTGAGGAAGCGGATGCGCGTCTTCGGGCCGGACACGTCCTCGAAGCGGACCTGGTAGCCCACCGTCTCGCCGGTGCGCTCGCCGCGCTCGTCCGCCACCCGGTTCGCCGCCAGCCGCGCCGCGAGGCGCCGGGGCTGGAGCACGACGATCTCGCCCGAGCCCGCGAGCCCCTGGTCGAGGATCGCCGGGGGGACCCGCGTGGTCTTGCCCGCGCCCGGCGGCGCCTCGAGCACCAGGGTGCCCGTCTGGCGCAGCCCCGCGATCACCCGGGGCAGCGCCTCGTCGATGGGGAGCGCGATCACCGGAACTGATCGCGCACGAGGTGCACCACCCCGAGGGCGGCGGCGAGGCCCCAGAGCGCGAAGGCGAACTGCTCCCGCCCCGGGGCGACGAGCAGCTGCGCGCCGGCCATGATCAACCCCGCGGCCACCAGGCCCGAGAAGAGCCGGCGGCCGAGGCGATCGTACGAGCGGGGGTTGTCGGCGCTGTCGGTGCGCACCGAGAGGCGGCCGAGGCGCAGGTCTTCCAGCACCTCGCGCAGCTGCTGGGGGGCGTCGTAGGCGGCGCCGCCGAACTTCTGGAACGCGCTCCAGCCCTGGGTGAGCAGCTTCTCGGGCGAGTAGCGCGCCTTCACCATCTCGAAGAAGAGCGGCTTGGTCTCCTCGAAGACGTTGAGCTGGGGGTGGATCTCGCGGCCCACGCCTTCCAGCGTCATCAGCGCGCGGCCCATGAGCAGGAAGTCGCTGGGGATCTCGAGGCCGTACTTGGTGGCGCCGTTGACCAGGTCCTTGATGAGCGGGGTGAACTTGAGGTCCTTCATCGAGCGGCCGAGGTACTTCTCGGCCAGCATCGAGGCTTCCGCCCGGTACGCCTGCATGTCGACCCGGCGCAGCGGCCGGCCGATGGCGTAGAGCGCGTCGGCCACGCCGAGCGAGTCTCCGCGCACCGCGGCGAACATCAGATCCACCGTCTTGTCGCGCATCTCCGGCGACATGCGCCCGACCATGCCGAGGTCGACCATGCCGATCACCGGCGCGTCCTTCTCGCCGAGGATGAAGATGTTCCCGGGGTGAGGATCGGCGTGGAAGAAGCCGTCCTCGAAGATCTGCTTCACGATGATCGCCGTGGTGGCCTTGGCGATCTTCTCGCCCGAGTGGCCGTCGGCGATGGCGTCGTAGACCTTCTTCCCTTCGAGGAACTCCAGCGTCAGCACCGTGCGGGCGGACGCCTCGTCGTACACGCGCGGAAAGCGGATGTGCGGCTGCCCTTCGAAGTTCTTGAAGAAGCGCCGCGCGTGGTCGGCCTCGATCGTGTAGTCGAGCTCGGCGGTGATCGACCGGGCGAACTCCGCCACCTGCTTGCGCGGCTGGTAGATCTTCGATTCGGGCACCGCGCGTTCCAGGAGCCCGGCCATGAAGTCGAGGATCTCGAGGTCGCGCGCCACCGTCTGCGCCACGCCCGGCCGCTGCACCTTCACCACCACGTCCCTGGGGCCGTCGGCGGTCCTGAGCACCGCGCGGTGCACCTGGCCGATGCTCGCCGCGGCGATCGGCTTCTCGTCGAAGCGCTCGTAGAGCTCTTCCACCGGCTTGCCGAAGGCGCCTTCGATTTGCGCCCGCACCTCGGCAGAGGGGATGGCGGCCACGTCGTCCTGGAGCTTCTTGAGCTCGTTCACCAGGTCGGGCGGCATCACGTCGGTGCGGGTGGAGACGATCTGCCCCAGCTTGATGAACGACGGCCCCAGGTCCTGCGCCACCAGGCGAATGCGCTCGCCCAGGCTGACCCGGCCCTTCTCCTTCTCGCCGGCCTCCAGGCTGTCCGACGCCACCTCGATCGCGTCGGCCGAGGCGCTCGGCTTGTCCTTGGTCCGCACCATGCCCATGCGGGTGAGCAGCTCGCCGAAGCCGTGGCGCACCAGCACGCCCGAGATCTCCCGCATCCGGTTGAAGTCGCGCGCAGCGGTGACGATGGAGACCATGAGCGTGGGCGTTGTCGCCGAGGGGCCGGGGCGGCGTCGACTACTTTCCGCCAGTTGATGGGCCATCGTAGACAAAGCCATTGACCAATGGCACAGTCGAAAACGCCATGAACGACCGCGCCGACCAGCTGCAGCGCTTCACCGAGGTGCAGCAGCTCGCCTACCGCTGCGTGGAATCGGTGGCGGAAGAGCTCGACCCCGGCATCACCGAGAAGCAGGCGGCGACGCTCCTCACCGACTGGCTGGAACGGGAAGGCATCGACGACTGGTTCCACCGGCCGTTCGCCTGGTTCGGCGACCGCACCGCCTTCGCCGGCCGCTGGCACCCGCTCAAGTTCTTCCCGTCGTCGCGGCGGCTCGAGCCCGGCATGCCGTTCATCCTCGACGTGGCGCCGGTGAAGGGCGGGGTCGCCGCCGACGTGGGCTACGCCGGCAGCCTGGGGAAGAACCCCATCCTCGAGCTCCTGCTCGCCGATCTCGCCGAGTACCGGTCGCTCATCGTGCGCCTGGTGAACGAGCGGGTGCCCTTCGCGGAGATCTCCCGCCGGGTCGACGTGCTGGCCGCGCGCCACGGCTACGAGGTGCGGCACCGGGCCTACCCGTTCGGCGTGCTGGCCCACCTGGTGACGCCGGTCGAGCAGGGTCCGCGGCAGGGGAGCGTGGGGGGCTTCGGCATCCGCACCCTCACCGAGCTCGGCCGGCAGGCCTGGGCCGCTCGCCGGGAAGGCTGGTCGCCCTTGTGGAACGCGCAGTCCAACCACCCGCCGGTGCCGGGCATCTGGGCGGTCGAGCCCCACCTCGCGTTCCGCGGCGTGGGCGCCAAGTTCGAGGAGTTGCTGGTGGTCGACGAGGCGGGCGCCCGCTGGCTCGACGACGATCTGCCGCACGTGCGGCGCTGGACCCAGGCGGCGCGCGGGGTGGCGGCGTGAGCGCGCACCGCGTCCGCAGCGGCGAGGTGAGCCTGGCGGCCTGGGCCCAGGGCCCGGAAGACGCGCCGGTGGTGTTGCTCGCGCACGGCTACCCCGACACTCACGAGGTGTGGGCCGGCGTCGCGGGCATCCTCGCCGCGCGCTACCGGGTGCTGACCTACGACGTGCGCGGCTGCGGCGAGTCGAGCGCGCCCGCGAGCGAAGGCGGCTACACGCTGGAAGCGCTCCGCGGCGATCTCCTCGCGGTCCTCGAGGCGCTCGCGCCGGGCAAGCCGGTGCACCTCGTCGGCCACGACTGGGGCGCCATCCAGCACTGGGAGACCGCCACCGAGCCCGGCACTCCGCTGGCGTCCTTCACCGCCATCTCCGGGCCGTGCCTCGACCACGTCGGCCACTGGGCGCGCGGCCTGCTCAAGCACCCCGGGGCCTCGCTCGAGCAGCTGCTCAAGTCCTGGTACGTGCTCGCCTTCCAGCCGCCGCTCCTGGGGCGCGCGCTCTGGCGCACCCTGGGGCGCGCCTGGCCCACCGTGCTGCGCCGCCTCGAGGGCATCGAGTCGCCGGCGCTGCCCGAAGGGTTCAGCGCCGACGCGCAGCGGGGCGTGGGGCTGTACCGCCAGAACATGCTGCAGCGGCTGCTCAAGCCCCGGGTGCGCCGCGCCCAGTGCCCGGTGCAGCTCGTCACTCCCCTGGGCGACCACTTCGTGAGCCCTCACCTCGCCGACGCCGCCGAGCCGTTCGTCGAGCAGCTCTGGCGCCGCGAGGTCGAAGGCGGGCACTGGATCGTCCGCACCGCGCCCGAGCGCGTCGCGCGGTGGATCGCCGAGTGGGTCGACTTCCGCGAAGGCGGGCCCGAGAGCCACGCGCTCCAGCAGGCGCGGGTGCACGGGCCTCGCCCCGGCCCCCTGGCGGTGGTCACCGGCGCCGGCTCGGGCATCGGCCGGGAGACCGCGCTGGCGCTCGCCGAGTCGGGCTGCCGGGTGGTGATCGCCGATCTCGACGGCGCCGCCGCCCAGCGCACCGCGCAGCTCTGCAGCCTGGTCGGCGCGGAGGCGACGCCGGTGGTGGTCGACGTGGGCGACGCCGCCGCGATGGAGCGCTTCGCCGCCGCGGTGGAGCGCGAGCACGGCGTGCCCGACGTGGTCATCAACAACGCGGGCATCGGCCTCGCCGGGGCGTTCCTCGACACCACGGTGGCCGACTGGGACAAGGTGCTCCGGGTCAACCTCTGGGGCGTCATCCACGGCTCGCGCCTCTTCGGCCGGCAGATGGTGGCGCGGGGCCAAGGGGGCCACATCGTCAACGTGGCCTCGATGGCCGCCTTCACGCCGTCGAAGATGCTGCCCGCGTACTCCACGTCGAAGGCCGCGGTGCTGATGCTCACCGAGTGCCTGCGCGCCGAGCTCGCGGGCGACGGCATCGGGGTGAGCGCCATCTGCCCGGGCATCATCGACACGCCCATCACCGGCGCCACCCGCTTCGTCGGCCAGACGGCGGCCCAGCAGGAACGCAGCCGCACCGAGGCGCAGCGGCTCTACCGCAAGCGCAACTTCACGCCCCGCCAGGTGGCCGCGCGGGTGATGGAAGCCGTGCAGCGCGACCTCGCCGTCGTGCCGGTGGCCCCGGAGGCCCACGGCGCCCACCTGCTGTCGCGCCTGTCGCCGGCCCTGATGCGCCGGCTGGCGAAGCTCGAGCTCACGCCGCACTGAAAGAAGGGACCCGACCGATGCCCGCCTTCCACCCCCGCCTCGCGGCCTTCGACTTCTCGCGCACCCCGCTGCACTGGATGCCGGGTGACCCCCAGCTCACCCACACCATCAACGTGCTCCACCTGCTGCTGCCCGCGGGCGAGCGCTGGTTCGTCGACGTCTTCAAGGACGCGCTGCCCCACGTGAAGAACCCCGAGCTGCGCCGACGCATGAAGGCCTTCATGGGACAGGAAGAGATCCACGCCCGGGCCCACGAGGCGATCATGGGCCACCTGCGCGCCCAGGGCATCGACCCCGCCCCGTACCTCGAGCGCCTCGACTGGATGTTCGAGACGTTGCTGTCGAAGAACGCGCGGCCGTTCCTCGGCGAGCGCGCGTGGCTGGTGCGCCGCCTGTCCGTCGTCGCCGCCATCGAGCACGTCACCTGCGTGCTGGCCACCTGGCTCCTGTCCAACCACCAGCGGCTCGAGGCCAAGGGGGCCGACGGCGCGATGCTCGACTGCCTCAAGTGGCACGCCTCGGAGGAGGTGGAGCACCGCCGCGTGGCCTACGAGGTGCTCCAGGCGCTGGGCGCGTCGGGCTGGCACCGCGCCGCGGCCATGGCCGTCGTCTTCCCGGTGCTCACCGGCATCTGGGCCCGCGGCACCAGCACCCTGATGCGGCTCGACCCCACCGCACCCGGCCGGGCGAGCTGGGCGCGCTTCGCCCGGCACGGCCTCGACGGCACGCTCCCCACCTTCCCGGGCATCACCGTCGCCATCGCGCGGTACCTGAAGCCGGGGCACGACCCGCACGACGAGAACGCGGTCTGGCCGCTGGCGCGCGCGTTCCTCCGCGACTACGAAGGCCGCCTCGCCGCATGAGCGCCGCCCCCAAACCTTCGACCCACACCGAGTACCGGATCGACGACCTCGCCCGGGCCGCGCGCACCACCGTGCGCAACGTGCGCTCGTACCAGGAGAAGGGCCTGCTCCCTCCGCCGAGGCGCGACGGCCGCGCCGCGGTGTACGACGAGGCCCACCTCGCCCGGCTGCGGCTCATCGGCACGCTGCTGGAGCGCGGCTACTCGCTGCAGAACATCGCCGAGCTGATCGGCGCCTGGGAGAACGGGCAGAACCTGCGCGACCTCCTCGGCCTCGAGGCCGCGCTGACCGACCCGTTCTCCGACGAGTCGCCCACCTTCGTGAGCCTGCAGGAGCTCAACGCGCTGTTCGGCACCGGCAACGCTTCCACGCTCAACGCGGCGGTGCAGGCCGGGCTCCTCGAGCCGTTCGAGGGCCGCTTCCGCACCCCATCGCTGCGACTGCTCAAGGTGGGCGCCGAGCTGCACCGGGCCGGGGTGCCCCTGCCGATGATCCTTCAGGAGCTCAAGGCACTGCGGAAGGACCTCGACCGCATGACCGCACGCTTCGTGGGGCTGGTGGCAGATCACGTCTTCGCGCCACACCTGGGCGCGGTCACCCAGGGCTCGGAGGCCAAGAAGCTCACCGACCTCGTCCACCGCCTGCGGCCGCTCGCCGAGGTGGTGGTCACCAGCGAGCTGCAGCGCTCGATGGAGAAGCAGGTGCAGGCCCAGGTGGGCGAGCAGCTCGGCAAGCTGTTCGAGAAGACGCGCCCCAAGCGCTGAGCGGGCAGGGTATGGAGCGCCGCATGGCGTACCGGGTGCGTGAAGCCACTGCGGCGGACGACGTGGAGATCGGCGAGCTGCTGGTCCTCGCCTTCGACGAGCAATACGCGCGCAAGATGCCCGAAGTCGTCATCTCCGAAGGCCGCCGAGCGTCCTTGCGGGCGGTCGCCGCCAAGCGGGCGGTGGCGAAGGTCTGGGTCTGCGTCGCCGGCGAAGGCCGGGTGGTGGGCACGGTGGCGCTCTGGCCGCCGGGCGCCCAGGGCAGCGAGGCGTGGGTGGCCGGGGCGTGCGATCTGCGCCACCTGGCGGTCGCCTCGGGCCATCGCGGTGGAGCGGTCTCCACGCTGCTGCTCGACACCGCCGAGGCCTGGGCGCGCGCGCACGGAACCGGGGTCTGTCTGCACGTTCGACGTGGAGCGAAAGGGGTCAGGGCGCTCTACGCCGCCCGCGGGTACGCCGACGCTCCCGAAGGCGATCTCGATCAGCGCCCCGACGTGTACCTCGAGGCGATGCGCAAGACCTTCTGACTTCCCTTGGGTTGTTGCGGGCGCCGCCCGGGTAGACCATCCTCCCGGTGGCGGTTCCCACGCGCGCAAAGGGGCAGCATTGCCGGTCTTCATCTGTCAGGGCTGTGGCACCGAGTACCCCTCCTGGGGCGGGAGCTGCGCGAAGTGCGGCACCACCGAGATCATCAAGCTCTCCGAGCTGAGCGACCGGATGATCGACAAGGTGGTGAAGGGCAAGTACCGGATCGTGAAGAAGCTGGGGCAGGGCGGCATGGGCGCCGTGTACCTGGCCGAGCAGCCGGGCCTGGGCCAGAAGCTGGCGCTCAAGTTCCTCAAGAGCGAGTTCTCGACCGACGCGGAGATCGCCCGCCGGTTCCTCAACGAGGCCAAGAGCTACGCGCTGGTGGCGCACCCCAACGCGGTCACGCTCCACGACTTCGGCCAGGACGAAGACGGCAACCTCTTCATCGCCATGGAGTACTGCGAAGGCGTCGACCTGAAGAAGGTGCTCGCCGAGCAGCGCCGGCTGTCGCTGGTGGACGCCATCGACGTGGGCCTGCAGGTGGCCGACGTGCTCGCCAACGCGCATTCCAAGGGCGTGGTCCACCGCGACCTGAAGCCCGAGAACGTGATGCTCCGCAAGGGCATGCGCGGCCTGCACGTGAAGGTGCTCGACTTCGGCATCGCCCGGCTGATGAACGCCGGCACCAAGCTCACCATGGCGGGCTCCATCGCCGGCACGCCCCGCTACATGTCGCCCGAGCAGGTGGAAGGCGGCGACGTCGACCACCGCGCCGACGTCTACGCGCTCGGCGTGCTGCTGTACGAGGTGCTCACCGGCGTGCAGCCGTTCGACGGCATGACCATCGCCGAGATCCTGCGCAAGCAGGTCACCCAGGCGATGCCGCTGCTCAAGGACCACGCGCCCGACCTCGATCACCCCGAGATCGACGCCGTGCTCCAGAAGGCCTGCCAGAAGGACCGCAACCAGCGCTTCGAGGACATGACCGCGCTCGCCTCGCAGCTGTCGCTCTGCATGCCCACCCAGGCCGGCCGCCCCTCGAGCCTGCTCACCGGGCTCACCAACCTGCCGGTGGCCAACACCACGCCCACCAACCTGGGGACCACGCCCGGCAACTCGGGCATGGCGTCGCCGTCGCACCCGGTGCTCAACGCCGACACCCTGCACGCCACGGTGATGAGGCCCCCCGAGGCGGGGACCCAGCTCGATCACCGCGCGACGCCGTTTCCAGGAACGGGGCTCAACAAGACCATCAACGAGCTGCAGCCCAAGGCGGGCGAAGGGTCGGTGGTGCTGCCGCCGGCGAAGTCCAAGCTGCCGATGGTGGTGGGCGCGGTGGTGCTCCTCGGCGTCGCCGCCGGCGGCTACGTGATGTTCGGCATGCAGCCGGCGAAGCCGGTGGCCGAGGTGAAGCTGCCCGAGCCGGTGCCCGCGCCGCTGCCGCCCCAGCCGCCGCCACCCAAGGCGCCCGATCAGCAGGAGGCCGAGGCCGCGGCCGCCGCGGTGCGCGCGAAGGACCAGTTCCTGCGCGGCATGACCGAGTTCAGCGTCGGCAACCTCGCCGAGGCGCAGGCGCGCTTCGAGAGCGTGGAGACGGGCACGCCGTCGATCGACGAAGCGAACGCGATGCTCGCCAAGATCAAGGACATCAACAAGAAGCTGACCCAGGCCAACGGGCTCGCCAACCAGGGCCAGTGTGGCGGCGCCATCGCCATCTACCAGCAGGTGCTCAAGCTGAACCCCAAGGTGGCGGACGCGGTTCAGGGCCTGGGCCGCTGCAAGAGCGGGCTCACCCCCGACCGCCTCGAGTAGCAGGTGGCGGCGCCGAAGCCCGCGATCACCCCCGGTGGTCCGCTCGCCACCGCCCTGGTGTCCCTGGTGGTGGGCCTCGTCCGCCTGCTGCCGCGCAAGGTCCGCGAGGCCCTGGCGCGTGCCCTGGGCTCGGCCGTCTACACCCTGGGCGTGCGCCGCCGGGTGGCGCTCGACAACCTCGCCCACGCCTTCCCCGAGAAGAGCGACGCCGAGCGCCGCGCCATCGCCCGCGCCGCCTACCGCCACCTCGCGCAGGCCGCGGTGGAAGCCGTCACCAGCGACCTCATCCCCGACGCGGAGCTGAAGCAGGCGTACGCGGTGCTCGACTGGAAGGGGCTCGACCAGCGGCTCGGCCGTGAAGGCGTGATGGTGGTGTCCGCCCACTTCGGCAGCTGGGAACTCTTCGCCGAGGTCATGGGCCGGGGCGTCATCCCCTTCTCGGCGGTGGTGCGCCCCCTCGCGGGAGCCTTCAACGCCCACGTGGTGAAGCTGCGGCAGCGCTCGGGGGTGGAGCTGATCCTCCAGCGGGGCGCTCTGCGCGGCATGCTCACCGCGCTGGAGCGCAAGCGCCCGGTGGTGCAGCTGCTCGACCAGTCGGTGCCCGCGAAGCAGGGCGTCTTCGTGCCGTTCTTCGGGCGCCCGGCGTCCACCTCTCCGGCGTCCGCCGCGGCCGCCTTGCGGGCCGGGGTACCCATCTACGTCGTGCTGGCCGCCCGTGAAGACGACCGGCTGGTGATGGAAGTCGAAGGCCCCATCACCCGGGAACCGTCGGGCGACTTCCGGGCCGACGTGCAGGCGCTCACCGCGGAGGTGACCGCGGTGCTCGAGCAGCACATTCGCAAGCGCCCGGAGCAGTGGCTGTGGCTGCACCGCCGCTGGAAGGAGAAGCCCATCGCGTAAGGGCGCTCGTTGGAGGTAGACAGCGCCCCATGGGACGCATCTTCGAGACCCGAAAAGCCACCATGTTCGCGCGGTGGAACAAGATGGCGAAGCTGTTCACGCGCATCTCCAAGGACATCGCGATCGCGGTGAAGGCGGGCGGCACCGACCCCCACTCGAACCCTGCGCTGCGCCGGGCCCTGCAGAACGCCAAGGCCGGCAACATGCCCAAGGACAAGGTCGACGCTGCCATCAAGCGCGCGTCGGGCCAGGACCAGAAGGCCTACGACGTCGTCATCTACGAAGGCTACGCGCCGCACGGCATCGCAGTGCTGGTGGAGACCGCCACCGACAACGTGGTGCGCACCGTCGCCAACGTGCGCTCGGGCTTCAAGAACCACGGCGGCAACATGGGCAACGTCGGCTCGGTCGCCTTCCAGTTCAAGCACATGGGCGTCTTCCGCCTCGCGCCCGAAGGGCTCGACCAGGACACGCTGGAGCTCGAGCTCATCGACCACGGCCTGCAGGAGATGGGCGAGAGCGTCGGCGAGAAGGGCGAGAAGCAGCTCGTCATTCGCTGCGAGTTCCAGGACTTCGGCAAGCTCCAGACGGCCATCGAGGCCAAGGGCCTGCACCCGCTGTCCGCGGAGTCGGAGTACGTCGCCCAGAACATGCTCGAGCTGCCCGAGGACAAGGCCACCGAGGTGCTCAAGATGGTCGACGCCCTGGAGCAGGACGAGGACGTGCAGCGCGTCTTCCACAACCTGCGCTGAACGCGGGTCGGGCAGCGCCGGGGCGGGCAGGGGTTTAAGCTTTCCCCGTGGTCATCCGCATCGGCCGCAGCCCCCTGGGCAGCACGCAGACCCAGCTGCAGGGGCAGCCGCAGCCCTTCAACCCCTCGCGGGTCGCCGGTCACCCCGTCTCGGTGCTGCTCTTCGGCAAGCAGGCACCCCGGAAGCTGGACAAGAAGAAGCACCCCAAGCTGGGCAAGAAGCTCAAGAAGGCCTCGGCGCTGCTCGACCGCATCGCGGAAGACGTCGGCCGCCGCGAAGGCGAGCTCGCGCTCGAGCTGTGCGAAGGCGAGAACGCCTGCATCTCGCGCGACGGCGAGGTGATGCTGGGCGTGGAGCTGCTCGAGAAGCACGGCGACGACGACCCGCTGCTCATCGCGGTGCTGGGCCACGAGGTCGGCCACCAGCCGTGGACCTGGCCCGAGGGCGACCTGTCTCACCTGAGCAAGAAGGCGCTCAACGCGCTGTACCGGGCGGAAGAGGCCAAGGCCGACCGCTTCGCCGGCCGGGTGTGCGCCGAGCTCGACGTGAGCCCCGACGCGGTGTGCGAGTTCCTCCTCGCGCACCAGCGCTTCGAGACCAAGGTGCCACAGGACTACGACCCCGCCGAGGTCCGCGTGGCGACGATCCTCGACGCCTACAAGCGTCGCAAGCGCCGGCGCCTCGGGGTGAGCCTCCTCGGGACTCAAGCAGCGCGCACCCGCGAGCTGTGGTGAGCGCTCAGCCGCCGAAGAGCGCGTCCATCGCGCCGGGCGCGGCGAGCGACTCGAAGGCCCAGGTGGCGCCCGCGTCGCGCAGCTGCGCGACGCTGAACGACGAAGTCCCCACGCCCAGACAGCACGCGCCGATGGCCTGGGCCGCCGCCACGTCCTTGGGGGTGTCGCCGATGACGATGACCGGGGCCTCGCCGTCGCCGAGCCGCTCGCGGCCCCGCTGCGCCCCGGCGTGAATCAGGGCGGCGCGGTCCTCGGCGTCGTCGCCGAAGCCGCCGAAGTCGAAGGATTCCCACAGGCCCACCCGGGCGAGCTTGAGCCGTGCGCCTTCGCGCAGGTTTCCGGTGCCCAGGCCCACCGCGTGGCCGCGCTGCCTTCCCGCCTGCACGGCTTCCGCCATGCCGGGGTGCACGCGGTACTTCGCGGCGTCGGCGCCGGCGATGGTCTGCTCGAGGTGGGCGAGGTAGCAGGCGAGCACCGCGTCGATGGCGCTCGCGGTCGGCTCCAGGCCGATGGCGGCGAGCCCCAGCCGGGCGATGGCCCGGTCGGTCATGCCGTCGAGCCGGAAGGTGGTGCAGGCGTCTTCCCGGCCGTGGAGCTCGAGGAACGAGCGCTCGAGCGCCTTGCGCCCGACGCCGCCGGTGGTGATGAGCGTACCGTCGATGTCGAAGAGCAGGACGGTGCGGGTCACGTCACGCTGACCCGGAAGCTGGTCGCCGCGAGGCGCGCCTTCACCCGCTTGGCCCACTCGGCCGACTTCTCGATGGCCGCGGCCCGCCGCTCGAGGCGCGCCGCAGCGGCGGGGATGGAGCCGCTCCCCGCGAAGCAGTCGACGATCAGCTGCCCCGGCTGGCTGTAGGTGCGCAGCAGCGCCTCCAGCACGCCGAAGGGCTTGTGGTTGGGGTGGCTGCCCCAGGTGGCGGCCTCGCCGTCGTCGTCGTAGCCGGCCACCACCGCCCAGGGCCGCGCCGGCGCTGCCGCGGCGAGCGCGGGCATGGCGACCGGTGAGAGCACCAGCGCCACCTCGACCACCCGCAGGATCTCCTCGCCGGAGTTGCCTTCGCGGGTGCGCTTGGCCCAGGTGAACTCACCCCAGCAGTGGGGCCGGCCGTGGGCCTGCGCCTCGGCGAGGATCGGCGCCTTGCCGAGCAGGTTGGTCCAGACGATCCACGGGGCCTCGGGCAGCGTGCAGGCCTGGGCGTGGGTCATCCACGCCTTGGTGAAGTCGCGGTACTCGCCCACCGACTCGAAGCGCCGCACCTCGGGGCCTTCGTTCTTCACCTTCTTGGGGTCGCGCCGTTCTCCGGTCTTGCGACGGCGCGTGAGCAGGCAGTACGGCGGGTCGGTGAAGAGCAGGTGCGCACGGTCGCCCTGCAGGGCCTTGACCCACGGATCCCAGGTCGTCGAGTCGCCGTGGATCGCGTTCATCGGTGGTGCGCCGCCACGTCGGCGTGCTTCACGAGGAAGTCGTCGAACCCGCCCACGAAGTCGACCAACTCCTGGCCGAGCCTCGGCGCCCAGATGCGGGTCGCCACCTCGCGGATGAGCTCCTGGTCGTGGGTGACGCAGATGACCGTGCCTTCGTACTTGGACAGGCCGTCGGCGAGCGCGGCGATCGACTCCAGGTCGAGGTGGTTGGTGGGCTCGTCGAGCACCAGCACGTTGTCCTTGCGCATCATCAGCTGGCAGAGGAGCACGCGCACCGTCTCGCCGCCCGACAGGGTGTCGGTGGGCTTCATGCGCTCCTCGCCCGAGAAGAGCATGCGGCCCATCAGGCCCGAGATCTCCTCGTTGTAGAGCTTGGAGTCGAGGCTGCGCAGCCAGTCGTACGCCGTGGTGCCCTTGCCGATGAGACCGTGGTGGTCCTGCGGCAGGTAGCCCACCGAGGCCTGGTGGCCCCAGGTGAGCGTGCCGGCGTCGGGCTGGAGCGCGCCGGCGATCATCCGCACCAGGGTGGACTTGCCGACGCCGTTCTTGCCGATGACGCAGATCTTCTCGCCCTTGGTGATGAGGGTCGAGAACGGCTTCAAGACCGTCTTCCCGTCGAAGGACTTGCTGATGCCTTCGATGGTCAGCGTCTGCTTGCCGCTGGGCGCCTTCTGCTCGAACTTGATGAACGGCCGCGCGATGTTGGACCGCTTGAGGTCGTCGAGCTTGAGCTTCTCGAGCTGGTTCTTGCGGCTCTGCACCTGCGAGGCGCGCGTACCGGCGGAGAAGCGCTGCACGAATTCCTGCAGCTGGGCGATCTTCTTCTGCTTCTCGGCGTTCTCCTGCTCGACGCGCCCGCGGACCTGCGACTTCTGGCGGACCATGTCGTCGTACCCGCCGGGGTAGATGATGATCGTCTGGTAGTCGATGTCCGCGATGTGGGTGCAGATCGAGTTGAGGAAGTGCCGGTCGTGGCTGATGGTGATCAGCACGCCTTCGTAGTCGTGGAGGAAGTTCTCCAGCCAGCGAATGGAGTCGAGGTCGAGGTTGTTGGTCGGCTCGTCGAGCAGCAGGCCTTCGGGTTTGCCGAAGAGCGCCTGCGCCAGCAGCACGCGCAGCTTGTAGCCGCCGGTGAGCGCCTTGAGCGGCCCCTCGTGGAACGACTCCTCGATGCCGAGGCCCATGAGCAGGGCGCCCGCGTCGCTCTCCGCGGTGTAGCCGTCTTCCTCGGCGATCACCCCTTCGAGCTCGCCGAGCCGCACGCCGTCGTCGTCGGTCAGGTTCTCCTTGGCGAGCAGGGTGTTCTTCTCTTCCAGCGCCGCCCAGAGGTTCGCGTTGCCGCGCAGGACCACGTCGAGGACGCGCACGTCCTCGTAGCGGAAGTGGTCTTGCTTCAGCACGCCGAGCTTCTTGGGCCGGATGATGACGCCGGTGTCCTGCTCCTCTTCCTTGGAGAGGATCTTCATGAACGTCGACTTGCCCGCGCCGTTGGGGCCGGTGAGGCCGTAGCGGCGACCGGCCGAGAACGCGACGTTCACGTTCTCGAAGAGGCGCTTGGGGCCGTAGCCCTTGGAGACGTCTTGAATGGAGAACATCAGAGGGGCTCGCGGATGAGGGCAAAGATGTTGTCGAGGTTGCCGGCGGCGTCGACCTTCACCAGGTTGCTGTCGGTGATGATCGCCTCGTTGCCGTCGACGGTGAGGTGATGGGCGGCATCGATGGAGATGGAGCTGAACAGCGGCAGACGCACCGCGATGGGCCGCACGCCGGCAGGGTCGGCCCCGGCCAGGGTGTGATCCACGGTGCCGTTGGGCTTGATGCGGATGAGGCCGCCCTGGGCGATGTTCACCACCACGTAGAGGATCAGGTCGTCGCCCTGGAACGCGGCGCCGCGCACCTGCGCGAGGGGATCATTGGGCAGGACCACTTCCATCACCCCCGCGGTGCCGAAGGTGGCGACCGGCGCGCCGGCGGAGGTGAGCCGCACCACCTTGAGGGAGGTCGTGTCGGAGCCGCCGTCGGTCGAGGACTCGGTGCGGCCGCCGGCGAGCACCAGGTCGCCGTTGGAGGCCTGCGCGGCGCTGAAGAGCCGGCCCGGGCTCTGGTACAGGCCGGCGGTGGCGAAGGTGGTGTCCGGGTTGCCGGCCTGGTCGTACGCGGCGACGGTGAAGCGATCGCCGCCGCCGGTGATGACGCCGCCGCCGGCGCGGTCGAAGACGAAGTTGCCGCGCTCGCCGTCGCTGCCGTGGTCGGTGATGACGCCCGCGCCCGAGCCGCCGGTGAAGGTGACGTCGAGCGAGAGGTTGGCGTTGTAGCGGGCGACCACGATGTCCTCGCCGCGGCCGCCGCCGTTGAAGATGAAGCCAGACACGTAGAAGCGCCCGTCGACCGCGGCGGGGGTCGCCGACATCCAGAAGGTCTCGAAGTCGGTGCCGGCGTTGCTGACGCGCAGCACCGTCTTGCCGCCGGTGCCGACGCTGGTGATGAGGTGGCCGTTGCCGTCGACGGTGGCGATGGCGGCGTTGCTCTTGGTGTGGTCGAAGAGGCCTTCGGCGGTGCCCACGAGGTGGAAGCCGTTGTCCGCGGGCTGCAGGTCGAAGGCGGTGTCGAAGTTGCGGTTGAAGATGGTGATCATGCCGCCATCGAAGTCGGTGAACGACATGCCCTGGGTGTCGCCGTAGCTCGGGTCCAGGGTGACGCCGGCGCCGGTCTTGTTGAAGCGCGCGGCGAAGAAGTCGACGTTGGTGCCGCCGTCGAGCTGCAGGCCTTCGCCCCCGACAAGGATCTTCCCGGCGATGGACAGGGCGCGGTGGCCGAACGCGTTGTGCGAGGCGGGCAGGTACCGGGTGTAGCCGCCGTCGAAGGCCGCCATGCCTCCGCCGCGGCCGCCACCGGAGCTGCCTCCCGAGCCTCCGCCCGTCGCGCCGCTGCCTCCGCCGGAGCCCGAGCCGCCGCCACCCCCGGGGCAGCCGGTCAGCAGGAGCACCACCACCGCGAGGCTTGCGCGCGTGAACATGCCGCGGCTTCTACCAGAGGGCCGCCGGGGGCCAAGGGCGCAGAAAGGGGCAGGGGGCCGACGACGCCTCAGGCTGAGAAGCGCTTCTTGCGCTGCTCCCACGCCTGGCGCACCAGGCGCACGTCTTCCACGAAGGGCGCCAGCTCGGGCAGGGTGAGCGCCTGGGGCCCGTCGCAGAGCGCCTTCTCGGGGAAGGGGTGCACGTCGACCAGCACCATGTTGGCGCCGGCGATGACGCCCTGGGCGGTGACGTGGTGCACGTCGGTGATGCCGTCGGGGTCGACGCTCTTCTTGCCCACCGAGTGCGACGGGTCGATGCACACCGGCAGCCGCGTCATGCGGCGGATCACCGGCACGTGGGCGAAGTCGACCAGGTTGCGGTGCGGGTCGCCCAGGTTGCTCTTCACCCCGCGCAGCGCGAACACGATGCGGTGGTTGCCGCTCGCCGCGATGTACTCGCAGGCGTTGAGCGACTCCTCGAGCGTGATGCCCATGCCGCGCTTGTAGAGGACCGGGAAGTCCTGCTGCTGGCCCACTTCCTTGAGCAGCTCGAAGTTCTGCGCGTTGCGGGTGCCGATCTGCACCATCACTCCGGTCGGGTTCCCGGTCGCCGTCAGCGCCGCGCGGATCTCGTCGAGGTGCTGGGGCTTGAGCACCTCCATCGCCACCACCTTGATGCCGTACTTGCCCGCGAGCTCGAAGACGTACGGCAGGCAGTCCTGCCCGAGGCCCTGGAAGTCGTAAGGACTCGTGCGCGGCTTGTACGCGCCGGCGCGGGTGGTGGTGACGCCCACCGCCTGGAGCGCCTGGAAGGTCGCTTCCACGCTCTCGCGGCTGTCGACCGCGCACAGCCCGGCGAAGAGGTGGAAGCTGTCCTGAGTGAAGGAGACGCCGCGGTAGTCGAAGCCGGGCGAGACGGCCTTGCCCGCGTGCCGACCGATGGCGCGGTAGCGCTCCTTGATGCGCACCACCCGCTCCACCCCCGGCAGGCCTTCGAAGGTCTCCGTCGGGACCGCCGCCGTGTTCCCCAGCAGGTGAATCTCGGTGAGCGTGCGCTCGGCCCCCTGCATGTGCCGCACTTCCGTGGTGAGCGACGCGTGGTTCGCCGCCACCCGGCGCAGGTGCGTCACCTCGGGCCCGTCGGGCGTCACCTCGGACCGCATCACGATGATCATGGTCGCTCGTTCTCGTTCGCCGCGACTGCGGCGCTGTCGCAGGCGCTACGGGACCTGGCCGCGCAAGAGCCCGCCGCCTTCGGTGCCCAGGTAGATCTCCGTGCGCGAGCTGCCGGAGATCGACGTCACCGGCCGCTGCGAGCCCGAGTCCACCAGGCGCCACTGCACGCCGTCGAAGCGCAGCGCGAACCCGAACACGCTGGGCAGGAGCGTCTTGCCCACCATGTAGAGGTTGTCGATCGAGCTGCCCCACAGCCCGGTCGCCACGTCGACGTACAGCCCGCCCGGCGAGTCGACGACGTTGAGCTGCTCGGTGTCCCAGTACACGCCGTAGCGCGAGTCGCCGAAGGCGAAGGCCTCGTCCACACCGGGGCTCCACACCGCGTAGTAGTCGGCGTGGTTCACGCCCATCGTGGTCCGCGAGCTCCACATGCCGCTCGTCGCCCGCGAGAAGAGCCCGCGGTCGCCCGCCACCCAGATCTGCGAGTCGTTCGGGCAGTGAATCGACCGCAGCGTCCGGCCACCCACCGTGCCCTGGTACGCGAGGAGCGTGGCGCCGCCCTTGAACACCACGCCGCCCTGGCCCACGCCGTAGAGCGCGCCGGCGCACCACTGCAGGTCGTACAGCGGGCCCTGCACGCCACCCTGGATCGGGATCGCGCTCCAGGCCGAGCCGTCCCACCGGTAGACCGCGTTGTTGAGGCTCACCAGCACGTCCTTGCCGCGCGCGGTCACCGCGAAGACCTCGCCCCCGAAGGGCTGCGGCGCGCCGAGCAGATCCCACGCGCCACTGGGCGAGCGCGCGTAGACCGCGCCGGACTTCGCCATGCAGGTCGCGCCCAGGCACTCGTTCACCGCCGCGAAGGCCCCCGCGTCGCTCGCGTACACGTCAGCGACGTCGCCGTAGAAGCCGCGCGACTGCTCGATGAACGTGCCGCCCACGTACTTGTAGATGGCGCCCACGTCGCCCACGAGGAAGGCGGTCGGCCCGGCGGGGATGAACCCGCGGGGGATCTGCGGCTTGCGCAGCGTCACCAGCGACCACCCGGGCGGCAACGGCGTGCCCGCGTCCACCGTCATGCCCGCGTCGAAGCCCGCATCCGGATCGCCAGCGTCGAGCTCACCGGCGTCGACGTCGCCCGCGTCCACCGGGCCAGCGTCCTGCTCGCCGGCGTCGGGCACGCCAGCGTCCACCCCAGCGTCGGGCACCGCGGGCACGCCGCCGTCGCCCGGGCCGCCGTAGAGCAGGGCGTAGCCCACCTTCCCGTTGCGCCCGCCGATCACCACCTTGCCGTCGACCGTGCCCAGCGCCGTCGCTTCCTCGAGGCGCGGATCCACCGGCAGCGCCAGCGGCTGCCACCCCGCACCCTGGAAGTGCCAGAGCTGGTTGCCACCCACCGCCCACGCCTCGCCGCCCTGCGTCCCCACCAGCGTCCCCGCAGTGAGCAGCACCTGCAGCGTCGTGCGGTACAGCGAGTTCCACGCCTTGGTGCCCGGGTCGTACTGGTACAGCGAGCCCAGGTTCCCCAGCACCACGAAGCCGCCCTGGCCGTCACCCGAGAGCGAGAGGATCGCTTCCCGCGTCGGGCTGTCGTCGCGCACCCAGGCGCCGTTCCGGTACACCACCACGTCGTCGCCGTCGCCCGCCGCCAGCCCGCTGGTGCCGTCGAACCACACCGCGCGCGGCTGCACGTTCTGGAAGGTCGAGACCTTCGGCGTGCTCTGGCCCTTCTTGAGCTCGATCACCACGCCCTGCGTCGCCGCCGAGCCCACCGCCACCGCGTTGTCCAGCGTGCCGGCCACGCCCTTGAGCACCAGGCTGGGCGACGAGAAGAGCCGGGTGAACTTGCCCTGCAGGTCTTCCACCAGCACCGTGCCGTTGGCGCCCACGAACGCGGTCGCCACGCCGATCGACAACCCGCCGTAGAGGTCGTTGCCGGTGGGGTAGGGGTTCTCGCTCACGAAGGTCATCGGCCCCACCGTGGTGCCGATGACGGAGATCTTCGCCTCCGCCGACTGGTCGCCCGAGCGCGCCACCACCCGCGCGGTGCCGGGGTCGAGCGCGGTGACCTCGCCGCCAGGGGTGATGCTCGCCACCCGCGGCGGCACCACCGACCACGTCACGCCCGCATCGAGCGTCGCTCCGGTGGGGTCCACCACCCGGGCGTTGAGCTGCTTCTTGTCCCCGACCTGCATCACCAGCTCCATCGGGTCGAGCTCCAGCCGCGCCACGTTGGGCTGCGCCGGGCTCGTCAGCCAGAAGAGCCCCAGCCGGTCGCTCTGGGCCTCGACCGCCTTGAAGTCGAGCAGCGTCTTCGCGTTGGGCAGCTGCTCGTAGGCCTGGGTGCCCGCCTGCCGCCGCTCGTCGAAGGTCCCCGGGTCCACCGCCTGGGGCACCCGCTCGGGGATCCACGGGAGAATCACCTTCACCGGCTGCTTGAACACCAGCGTGGTGGGGAAGATGCGGTACCCGAAGCTGATGCGCTTGCGCATCGGCACCTCGGGCACCCCGGTGTCGATCACCTGCACGGTGATCTCGGTGTCCTGGTCCAGCGCGTTGCGGGGAATGTCGAACGTCGCCCCCTGCCGGCTGAAGATGCCGCCGCTGGGCCCCGCGATGAAGGTGCCCCCGTCGGCGCTGACGTCGATGTTGGGAATGCACGCGCCGGTGAGCGCCAGCAACGCTGCGCTCCACCACCTGGTCGAAATCACGGGCGAAGACTGCCTTTCTTCCGGCCACCGACGAAGCCGCGAGAATGTACGGCAAACTCCGGGCGTTGTGTACGCCAGCTGGGTGAGGCAAGGGCCGGGAATCACCCGCCGGGCTGGACGTTTCGAGGCCCATGGTTATCCGGAGAGGCACCATGCGACCCATCAACGGCATCGTCTTCGTCCTCCTGCCCGCCCTGGCCCTGGCCCAGAGCGCGACCAAGGAAGCGGCGCTCCCGTCCCTCGCCCCCCTGGTCGAGTCCATCAAGGGCGCGGTGGTCAACGTCGACGTGCAGTCCCACAAGGGACCCGGCATGGAGATGGACGAGGAGTCGATGGAGCGCTTCTTCGGCCGCGGCCCCAAGCGCGAGCAGCTCGCCAAGGGCATGGGGTCGGGCTTCGTCATCGACCCCAAGGGCCTGGTGCTCACCAACAACCACGTGGTCGAAGGCGCGGTCAGCATCCGCGTGCGCTTCGACGACGGCCGCTCCTTCGACGGCGAGGTGCTCGGCCGCGACCCGCTCACCGACGTCGCCCTGGTCAAGCTCAAGGGCAAGTTCGACGCGCTCCCCGCCGTGAAGCTGGGCGACTCGGCGCAGATGAAGGTGGGCGACTTCGTGGTCGCCATCGGCAACCCGCTCGGGCTCGCCTCCTCGGTCTCGCTGGGCATCGTGTCCGCGCTCGACCGCAACATCCACGCCGGGCCGTACGATCAGTTCCTGCAGACGGATGCCGCCATCAACCCCGGCAACTCCGGCGGCCCGCTCTTCAACCTGAAGGGCGAGGTCATCGGCATCAACACCGCCATCACCAGCGTGGGCAGCGGCATCGGCTTCGCGGTGCCGTCGAACGTCGCCAAGGCCCTGGTGCCCCAGCTCGAGAAGACCGGCACCGTGGTGCGCGGCTGGCTGGGCGTCGGCATCCAGGACCTCAGCGGCGCGCTCGCCAAGGGCATGGGCCTGCCGGTGCAGGACGGCGCCGTCATCACCCAGGTGAACCCCGGCTCGCCCGCCGCCGCCGCCGGCATCCAGGAAGAGGACGTGGTGGTCGCCGTCGACGGCGAGAAGGTCGTCTCCAGCGCGGGCCTGTCGCGCGCCATCGCGCTCAAGCGCCCCGAGAGCCTGATCACCCTGAGCGCCTACCGTTCCGGCAAGCCGCTCGAGCTCAAGCTCAAGGTCGGCACCCGCCCCGATCTCGAGAACATCGCCGCCCGCTCGCCCGAGCCTTCGTCGCCCAGCGCGGGCAAGCAGCAGCGCTTCGGCATCAGCTACCAGGACATGGATCCGCGGCTGTCCGAGGGCCTGGGCCTGCCCCAGCGCGGCGCGCTGGTGGTCGAGGTGGCGCCCGGGTCCCCCGCGGAGCGCGCCGGCCTCGCCCGCGGCATGGCGGTGGTGGAGATCAACAAGAAGCCCGTGCGCGGCCGCGATGATCTCGCCCGGCTCCTCGGTGAAGCCAAGAGCGGCAGCGTCGCGCTCCTGCGCGCCGCGGTCCCCGGCGGCAACAACCGCGCGCTCATCGCCCTCGAGGTTCCTTAAGGCGACCTGACATCACCTGGAGCGCAGATCGCGACGCGCGCGCACCAGCTTGCCCTGACCCGAGTGCGACAATCCGACGCCTGCCCACCCTGTGGGCAGATGTCGTCTCGATGAGAGTTCAATGCCTTCGCTGACCCTGTTGCCCCCCATCGCGCCTGGCCTTGGCCTTGCTGATGATCCGGTGTTGCCAAGGGAGCAGCGGAGGCGGGTCGCCATGTCGGACGGGAAGAGCAAGAAGATCAAGGTGAGCGTCTCTCGCCCCGCCGAGGTGGTCGCGGTCCCGGTGACGCGTTTCGTCTCCCAGCCGACCGTCAGCGTCGTGAACGGCAAGCTCACCGTCGTGAAGTCGCTCAAGGCCGCGTAGTTCCGGCGCGGTCACGTATGGTCATCACTGGTCACGACCTGTAGCGTCACGCTTGATCTGAGCGCGCGAGCGGTGGTACTCCGATCGTCTCCGGAGCCGAATTTTCGGCCTGCGATCGTCATCCGAGGGCCCCCCACCGATGCGGATCAAGCGGCTGGACATCACCGGCTTCAAGTCGTTCATGGACCGGAGCGTCTTCAGCTTCGACAACGGCATCACCGGTGTCGTCGGCCCCAACGGCTGCGGCAAGTCGAACGTCGTCGACGCCATTCGCTGGGTGATGGGCGAGCAGTCGGCCAAGAACCTCCGCGGCCGCGGCATGGAAGACGTCATCTTCAACGGCTCCGAAGCGCACGCGCCGCTGTCCATGGCCGAGGTCACGCTGACCTTCGCCATCGAGGCCGGCGACAGCATGCCGGAGACGATGAAGGGCCTGCCCGAGGTGAGCGTCACCCGGCGCCTGTTCCGCAACGGCGACAGCGAGTACCAGCTCAACAAGACCAACTGCCGCCTGCTCGACATCACCGAGCTGTTCCTGGGCACCGGCGTCGGCACCCGCGCGTACTCGATCATCGAGCAGGGCCGCGTCGGACAGATCGTCTCCGCGCGCCCGGAAGACCGCCGCTCCTTCATCGAGGAAGCCGCCGGCGTCACCAAGTACAAGGCGCGCCGCAAGGCCGCCGAGCGGAAGATGGAGCACACCGAAGGCAACCTGCTCCGGGTGAAGGACCTGGTCGGTGAGCTCGAGCGCCGCCTCGAGAGCCTCGAGCGCCAGGCGAAGAAGGCCGAGAAGTACAAGAAGCTCAAGGGCGAGCTGCTCGGCGTCGAGCTCCACGTGCTGAGCCACCGCTACCTCGAGCTGCTCGCGCTCCAGAAGGTGCAGGCCGCCAAGCTCTCGTCGCTGTCCGACGAGGAACGCGCCGGCGTCGAGGCGGTCTCCGCGCTCGAGGCCGCCATCGGCGCCGCGCGCGCCCAGTACGAGGCCCAGTCCGCCGAGCTCGAGGCACTGCAGACGCAGCTCCACGCGCTGGAAAGCGAAGCGGCGCTCGCCGCACAGGAACTCGAGCACGCCCGCGCCGATCAGCGCTCCGCGCAGCAGCGCGCGGCCCAGGCCAAGGAAGAGCTGGTGCGCCTGGAAGAGCGCGCCCAGGCGCTCACCGCCGAGCAGCTCAAGCAGCGCGAGGTGCTGGCGGCCAGCGAGGTCGCCAACCGCGAAGACGAGGTGCAGCTGCAGGTGCTGGAAGAAGAGCAGCGCCGCGCGGTGCACCTCCTGGAAGAGGTGCAGAAGCGCCTCGCGGGCGAGCGCGCCGACGTGGTCGGCGTGGTGCAGAAGGTCGCCAACCTGGAGACCAAGCTCGAAGAGCTGCGCAGCCGCTTCGCGGAGCTCGACGCCCGCCGCGCCCGCCTGAACGGGGAGATCTCCACCCTGCGCGAGGAAGAGGCGCAGCTCGAGGCCCAGCGCGCGCAGGTGCTCGACCGCGTGGGCTCGAGCCGCCAGCTCGCCCAGGAGTTCGCCGCCCGGCGCGGCGAGGAAGAGGCGCAGCTCAACCGCACCCGCGACGAGTTCGCCGAGAACGAGATCCAGGTCATCTGCCTGCGCGAGGAGCTCGCCGACAAGCGCAGCCGCCTGCACTCGCTGCTCGAGCTGCAGAAGCACTACGAGGGCTTCGACCGCGGCGTGCGCGCGGTGATGCGCCGGGCCGGGGAAGACCCGCGGGCCCTGGGCATCTTCGGCCTGGTCGCCGACGTCATCTCCGCTCCCAAGGAACACGAGCGCGCCATCGAGGCGGCGCTGGGCGAGCGGCTGCAGCACGTGGTGGTCGAGAGCCAGGCGCGCGGGCTCGAGCTGGTCGCGCACCTCAAGGAACTCGCGGAAGGCCGCTCGACCTTCGTTCCGGTCAGCACCGAGCTGGGCGCCGAGCTCACCCCGCCCGAAGGCGAAGGCCTGCTGGCGCTGGCGCGCGACGTGGTGCTCACCACCGAGCCGATCCTCTCGCCGCTGGTGCGCCGGCTGCTCGACGGCGTGGCGCTGGCGGCCGACGCGGCCACCGCCCAGGCGCTGGCGGAGCGCAACGCCGCCTGGACCTTCGTCACCCCCGAAGGCGACCTCTTCGCTCCGCACGGCGCGGTCACCGGCGGCGTGCTCGAAGGCGCCACCGTGGGCGCCCTGCAGAAGAAGCGCGAGATCGAAGAGCTGCAGAACGAGGTCGCGCAGGTCGAGGCCCGCTACAACGAGATCGTCACCCGCCACTACGAGCTCCAGAAGCGCATGGGCCACGTGGAAGGGGTGCTCAAGGGGCTGGCGAAGAACCAGCACGCCGAGGAACTCAACCTCACCACCCACGAGAAGGACCTCGCCCAGGCGGGCCAGAGCCTGTCCAAGCTGCGCGAGCGGCTCGACGTGCTCGGCCGCGACGAGCGCGAGCTCGCCGACGCCCACGAAGGGCTCGAGCGCGAGGAGCACCAGCTCAAGGACGAGCTGATCCACGCCCAGCTCGACCGGCAGGCGCGCGAGGAGCGCATGTCGCTGCTCGGCGGCGAGACCGAGACGCTGGAAGCCCGCACCCGTTCGCTCGGCACCTCGCAGACCGAGCTCAAGGTCCGCGTCGCGGCGGTGATCGAGAAGCGCACCGCGGCGGAGCAGGCGCTCGCCCAGGCCGAGGTGCAGTGGACGACGCTGGAAGACGCCCGCCAGCGCGCCGAGGGCGCGAAGGTCGACGGCGAGGCCGCCGAGGCGTCGCTCGCCGCGCGCATCGAGGAGATCGACGCCCAGGGCGCCGGCCGCACCG
The DNA here is from genome assembly GCA_019694595.1 of Myxococcaceae bacterium. GTDB lineage: Bacteria > Myxococcota > Myxococcia > Myxococcales > Myxococcaceae > JAIBBQ01. Next base: position 11,830 of record JAIBBQ010000010.1, on the reverse strand, counting down.
AGAAGATCGCCGACCTGCGCAGCCAGCTCGAAGGGCAGCGCGCCTCGCACCACCACGCGGCCGAGGCCATCAAGTCGCAGGATCAGGAGCTGCGCCTGCGCCGCGAGGCGGTCGACGAACTGGCTCAGGGCCTGTCGGAGCTGGCGCTGCACGAGCGCGAGCTGGCGCTGGAGCTCGGCCACGTCACCCAGGACTGCCAGGACCGCTTCTCCCGCCCGATCTCCGAGGCGGTGCACGAGTTCCACCAGCAGGCGCCGCCCACCGCCGAGAGCAAGGAACGCCTCAAGGACCTGCGCGCGCAGATCGAGCGCATGGGCGAGGTGAACGTCACCGCCATCGAGGAGCACGCGCAGCTGTCCGAGCGCTACACGTTCCTCTCGGGCCAGCAGAAGGACCTCGAGGACTCGCTCGCCCGGCTGCACGAGGCGATCAAGAAGATCGACCAGACCAGCCGCGAGCGCTTCCAGCAGACCTTCACCGCGGTGGCGGAGCGCTTCGAGGCCATCTTCCCCCGGCTGTTCGGCGGCGGGCGCGCGCAGCTCGTGCTCACCCAGGAAGGCCCGGGCCAGGAGCAGGGCGTGGAGATCATCGCCCAGCCTCCGGGCAAGAAGCTGCAGAGCGTGGGCCTCTTGTCCGGCGGCGAGAAGGCGCTCACCGCCGTCTCGATGATCTTCGCCATCTTCCTCATCAAGCCGACGCCGTTCTGTCTGCTCGACGAGGTCGACGCCCCGCTCGATGAAGGCAACGTCGGCCGCTACAACGACATGGTGCGCGAGATGAGCAAGCAGTCGCAGTTCATCCTCATCACGCACAACAAGCGCACCATGGAGATCGTCGACACGCTCTACGGCGTGACGATGGAAGAGCCGGGCGTGTCCAAGCTGGTCAACGTGCGCATGAAGGACGCCGCCGCGGCCAACCAGAACGCGGTGGCGTAAGTCGCCGCAGTCGTTGGGGAATCCGGGTCCGACGGCCCCGGGAGATCCGCGCGGAGGGTGGCGCGTTGAAGCGTACGGCTTCGACGCACGCCACCACCTCTCTCCCGGAGCTCCCCCATGAAGCGCCTCTCGTTCCTGTCCGCTGCCCTCGCCGTCGTCCTGCTCGCCGTTCCCGCCTTCGCCGCCGACGAGAAGGCGCCCATCGCCCACGTCGACGAGGTGGTGAAGCCGAAGATCCAGGTGGCGATCCTCCTCGACACCTCGAGCAGCATGGACGGGCTCATCAACCAGACCCGCGAGCAGCTGTGGAAGATCGTCAACACCTTCGCCTCGGCGAAGAAGGACGGGGTCCGCCCCACGCTGGAGCTCGCGCTCTACCAGTACGGCAACGACTCGCTGAGCGCCGAGAGCCAGTGGATCCAGCAGGTGGTGCCGCTCACCACCAACATCGACAAGGTCTCGGAGAAGCTCTTCGCGCTGCGCACCAACGGCGGCGAGGAGTACTGCGGCGCCGCGATCACCAAGGCCATCAGCCAGCTCGAGTGGAGCAAGCGCCCGGGTGACTTGAAGCTCATCTACATCGCCGGCAACGAGCCGTTCACCCAGGGCCCGGTGCACTGGGATCAGGCGGTGAAGAACGCCATCGCCAAGGGCGTGGTGGTGAACACCATTCACGCCGGCTCCGAGTCCGACGGGGTGAGCGGCCACTGGAAGGACGCCGCCAAGCTCGCCGACGGCTCGTTCATGACCATTGACCAGAACCGCGCGGTGGCCCGCATCGACGCGCCGCAGGACAAGGAACTCGCCCAGCTGGGCGCCGAGCTCAACAAGACCTACGTCGGCTTCGGCCGCGCCGGGGGCGAGGGGGTCGCGCGGCAGGAGAAGCAGGACCAGAACGCGATGGGCATGAGCGCGAGCTCGGGCGCCACGCGTGCGGCCGCCAAGGCCTCGGTGGCCTACGACAACTCCGACTGGGACCTGGTCGACGCGAAGAAGAAGGGCAAGGTCGACCTCAAGGCGATGCCGGTGGAAGCGCTGCCTGCGCCCATGAAGGCGATGAAGCCGGAAGAGCGGGAAGCCTACGTCGCCCAGAAGGACTCCGAGCGCGCCGAGATCCAGAAGAAGATCCAGGCGCTGTCGGCCCAGCGTGACGCGTACATCGCCACCGAGTCGAAGAAGCGCGCCAAGGCCGGCGACAAGTCGATGGACGAGGCGCTGCTGGAGTCGGCCAAGGCGCAGGGCGGCAAGCAGGCCTACCAGTTCGAGTGATCGCGAGCGGTGCCGCAGTCCCGGCGGGCCGGTGACCTCCAGCGAGGCGCCGGCCCGCGCGGCGTTGCGGGCGAGGCCTATACTCGGACGCCGTGCGCTGGCTCCTCCTCGCCGTGGTCCTCGCCGCGTGCGGCCGCACGCAGACCTACGACGTGGTGGCGATGAGCGTGGACTCGGGGCCGGCGCCCACCCGCTGCGGCGACGGCGTGGTGCAGTTTCCCGAGGTCTGCGACGACGGCAACCAGGACGCCACCGACGACTGCCTGCCGGTGACCTGTGCCAGGGCCCGCTGCGGCGACGGGGTGGTGCACGCCGGGGTCGAGCAGTGCGACGACGGCAACCAGGACGACACCGACGGCTGCACCCGGCGCTGCGCCGGCCCGGGCTGCGGCGACGGCCAGGTCGGCCCCGGCGAGCAGTGCGACGACGGCAACACCGACGACTCCGACGCGTGCCTCTCGAGCTGCTTCGCCGCCCGCTGCGGCGACGGGGTGGTCGAGCAGGGCGTCGAGGAATGCGACGACGGCAACACCAGCGACGGCGACGACTGCACCAGTGCCTGCCGTCTGCCGGTGTGCGGCGACGGGAAGAAGGAAGGCCGCGAGGAATGCGACCTGGGGCCCGACAACGGCGATCGGCCCGCCTTCCTCATCTCCCAGCCGTCGGGCACCAGCATCGCCACCAACCCGCTCATCCGCTCCAAGAGCTCGGCGGCCTTCTACGACTACCGCTCGGCGAGCTCGCACACCGGCCTCGAGCAGGTGGGGGAAAGCCGCATCTACCTGTACGCCGACGCGCTCACCGGCCGGCTGAGCCTGATCCTCACCCACGGCATCGACTTCGACGCCGGCGGCCAGACCCAGCCCGACAGCTCGGTCTCGTTCGACGTGACCGGCATTCCCGAAGGCTTCAGCATCGACCTGAGCGACGACCCGGGGGAATTCCTCAAGACCGGGCCGTCGACCGCCAGCGGCCACTGGACCTTCAACCGCAACAGCGACGGCGGCATCCTCGGGGGGCTGCCGTTCCCCGGGGCCTGGAAGATCACCGTCACCCCGCACTTCAGCCTGGGCCTCACCACCTGGGGCTACGTGCGCCACGACGGGGTGCGGCTGCCGCTCAAGATGACCGAGCCCATCACCATCGAGGCGTTCGACACCGGCACCTTCTGCCGCAAGAACTGCACGGTGCCCCGCTGCGGCGACGGCCGGCTCGACGCCAGCGAGGTGTGCGACGACGGCAACACGGTGGGGGGCGACGGGTGCGCCGCCGACTGCAAGTCGCTGCGCTGAAGAACCTTTGATTTCGAGGGCCTTGGGCGGTAGCTCACCGTGTCATGGAGAACACCCGCCCGCTGAAGGACGTCGATCCCGCCATTCACGCGCTGATCCAGGCCGAGACCCGGCGCCAGGAAGAAGGCCTGGAGCTGATCGCGTCGGAGAACTTCGTCAGCCCCGCGGTGATGGAAGCGGTGGGCTCGGTGCTCACCAACAAGTACGCCGAAGGCTACCCGGGCAAGCGGTACTACGGCGGCTGCGAGGAAGTCGACAAGGTCGAGCAGCTCGCCATCGACCGCGGCATCCAGCTCTTCGGCTCCGAGGCGTGCAACGTGCAGCCCCACTCGGGCTCGCAGGCCAACATGGCCGCCTTCATGGCGGTGATGAAGCCGGGCGACACCATGCTCTCGCTCGACCTCAACTCGGGCGGCCACCTCACTCACGGTGCGGCGTTCAACTTCTCGGGCAAGCTCTACAAGATCGTCCACTACGGGCTCGACCGCGAGAGCGAGACCATCGACTTCAAGCAGGTCGAGACGCTCGCCAAGGAGCACCGCCCCAAGGTGCTGGTGGTCGGCGCCTCCGCGTACCCGCGCACGCTCGACTTCGCGCGCTTCAAGGCCATCGCCCAGGAAGTCGGCGCGGTGATGATCGTCGACATGGCGCACATCGCGGGCCTGGTCGCCGCGGGCGTGCACCCGTCGCCGGTGCCCCACGCGGACATCTGCACCACCACCACCCACAAGACGCTGCGGGGCCCGCGCGCCGGCGCCATCTTCATGCGCGAGCCGCACGCCAAGGTGATCAACAGCCAGATCTTCCCCGGCATCCAGGGTGGGCCGCTGATGCACGTCATCGCCGGCAAGGCGGTCGCCTTCCACGAGGCGCTGCAGCCCGAATTCAAGGCCTACCAGCAGCAGATCGCCAAGAACGCCCGCGCGCTGGCGCAGGGCCTGGTGGGGCAGGGGCTGCGCCTGGTGTCCGGCGGCACCGACAACCACCTGATGCTGGTCGACCTGCGGCCCAAGAAGATCACCGGCAAGGCGGCGGAAGAGGTGCTCGGCAAGGCGGGCATCACGGTGAACAAGAACCAGATCCCCTTCGACCCCGAGAAGCCGACCGTGAGCTCGGGCGTGCGCGTCGGCACGCCGGCCATCACCTCCCGCGGCATGAAGGAAGCGGACATGGCCGAGGTCGCCCGGCTCATCGGCGCCGCCATCGACCACGCCAGCGATCCGGCGGGGCTCGAGAAGGTGAAGGGCCAGGTGAAGGCGCTCGCCACCGGCTTCCCCCTGTACCGCTCGCGGATCGCCGGCTGATTCCATGAAGTGTCCGTTCTGCTCGACCGACGACACCCGGGTGCTCGACTCGCGCGAGTCGAACGAGGGCGCCGTCATCCGCCGCCGGCGGGAATGCCCCCAGTGCAAGCGGCGCTTCACCACCTACGAGCGGGTCGAGGAACTGAACCCCCTGGTGGTGAAGAAGGACGGGCGCCGCGAGTCCTTCGACCGCGACAAGCTGCTCCAGGGCCTCAAGAAGGCGTGCGAGAAGCGCCCGGTGTCGGTGTCCCAGCTCGAGCAGCTGGTGACCGACATCGAGCGGCGGCTGCAGGAGCTGGGCGAGAAGGAAGTGAGCTCCACCAGCATCGGCGAAGAGGTGATGAAGCGGCTGCCCGAGCTCGACGAGGTGGCGTACGTGCGCTTCGCCTCGGTGTACCGGAGCTTCCGCGACATCGCGGAGTTCATGGACGAGCTGAAGGACATCTTGCAGACCCAGCGCTCGCCGAAGCCCAAGGCCCGGCCGTGAGCGGGGTGAAGGCCTTCGACCGCGCGGTGGCCGAGTTCTTCATGCGCCTCGCGCTCGACGAGGCCCGCAAGGGGCTGGGCCACACCCACCCCAACCCCACCGTGGGCGCGGTGCTGGTGCGCGGCGGGCGCGTGGTGGGGCGCGGGTACACCCAGCCTCCCGGCGGCCCCCACGCCGAGGTGATGGCGCTGCGCGCCGCGGGCGCCAAGGCCCGGGGCGCCGACCTCTTCACCACGCTCGAGCCCTGCAGCCACTTCGGGCGCACTCCGCCGTGCACCGCAGCGCTGATCGAGGCCGGCATCCGCCGGGTGGTCTTCGCCGGGGTGGACCCCAACCCCATCGTCAATGGCCGCGGCCTCAAGCAGCTGCGGGGCGCCGGCATCGCGGTCGAAGGGCCGGTGCTGGCCGACGAGGCCACCGCGCTCAACCGGCCGTTCATCAAGGCGATGCGCGAAGGGCTGCCCTTCGTGACGCTCAAGCTGGCCGCGACGCTCGACGGGCAGGCGGCGACCCGCGGTGGCGACTCGCGGTGGATCTCGTCCGAGGCCTCGCGGCGCGAGGTGCACCAGCTCCGCGCGCAGGTCGACGCGGTGCTGATCGGCGCCGGCACCGCCCGGTCCGACGACCCGCAGCTCACCGCGCGCACCCCCAGGGGCCGCGACCCCATTCGCGTGGTGCTCGACCCGCGCGCGACGCTCTCGCCCAGGGCGCGGCTGCTCAAGCAGCGCTCGGCGGCCCCCACCATCGTGGTCACCTCGGCGCGCGGCGCGAAGCTCGAGGCGCTGAAGCACGCCGGCGCGTGGATCTGGCCGACGCCGTCGAAGAACGGGCGGCTGTCGCTGCGGCCGGTGCTGCGGCGCCTGCTCGAGACCGGGGTCTTGCACGTGCTGGTCGAAGGCGGCCCCACCGTCGCCGGGAGCGTGCTCGCCGACGGCCTCGCCGACGAGGTGTGGCTCTACCTGGGCCCCAAGCTCGCAGGCGAGCAGGGCCGCGCGTGGACCGGGGACCTGGGCGTGACGGCGATGGCGAAGGCCAGGCCGATGCACGTGGTCGAGGTGTCCCGCCCGGGCGGCGACCTCAAGCTGGTGCTGCGGCCCGCCTGAGCCGGGGCCTCAGAGCAGCACGCCGGCGAGGAAGGTGCTCGCCACGGTGAAGTAGATGACCAGCCCCGTCACGTCGACCAGGGTGGCCACGAAGGGCGCGGACGCGGTCGCCGGGTCGAAGCCCAGGCGGCGCAGCGCGAAGGGCAGCATCGCGCCCGCGCAGGCCCCGAAGAGCACCACCCCGATGAGCGAGCAGGCCACGGTGCAGGCGATCAGCAGGTAGTGGGGCCCATAGAGCGTGTCGCGGCTCGGCCAGAGCATGATGCGCGCGAAGCCGATGACCGCCAGCAGCACGCCCAGCGCGAGGCCGCTGCGCAGCTCGCGCAGGAGCACCCGCCACCAGTCCTTGAGCTCGATTTCCCGCACCGCCAGCGCGCGGATGATGAGCGAGGTGGCCTGCGAGCCCGAGTTGCCACCCGAGGAGATGATCAGGGGAATGAAGAGCGCCAGCACCACCGCCCGGGCGATCTCGTCTTCGAAGTAGCTCATCGCGGTGGTGGTGAGCATCTCGCCCACCAGCAGCACCGACAGCCAGCCGCCGCGCTTCTTCACCATCTCGAAGAAGCCGATCTCCATGTAGGGCGCGTCGAGCGCCTCCATGCCGCCGAGGCGCTGGATGTCCTCGGTCGCTTCCTGCTCGGCCGCGTCGAGCACGTCGTCGACGGTGATGATGCCCACCAGCACGCCGCCGGAGTCGGTCACCGGCAGCGCGACCCGGTCGTACTTCTCGAAGGTCTGCACCACCTCTTCGCGCCCCTGGGTCGCGGTGAGCGCCACCAGGCCGCGCGTGGGCAGGTCGCCGACCCTGGTGTCGGGCGGCGCCATCACCACCTCGGCGAGGCGCAGGTCGGCCAGCAGCACGCCGTGGTCGTCGACCACGTAGATGACGTTGAGCGTCTCCGCCGTCTTGCCGTGGGTGCGCACCCGGTCGAGCGCCTGGGCGGCGGTCATGCCCGGCGTCACCGAGAGGTACTCCGGCGTCATGAACCGGCCGGCGCTCTCGTCGGGGTAGCCGAGCAGGGCGCGGGCGACGCGCAGCTGCTCGGGGTTGAGCTGCTGGAGCGCCCGCTTGGTGACTTCCGCCGGCAGCTCCTCGAAGAGGCGCGTGCGGTCGTCGGGCGCCATCTCGTTGAGCACCTTGACCAGCGAGTCGCTGGACAGCGTGCTCACCAGGCCCGCCTGCTGGTCGACCGGCAGGTACTCGAACGCGGTGGCGGCGCGCTCGCGGGGGAGGATGCGGAAGATGACGCCCGAGTCCTGCGGGGGCAGGTCCTCGAGCACCTCGGCGATGTCGGCGGGGTCCAGGTCCTCCAGCGCGACGCGCAGAGACTCCCAGTCCTTCTTGGCGATCAGCTCCTCGTACTCGGGCTTGAGGAAGAGTCCGAGCACGAGGATCTCTCAGCGGCGGATCAGATGACCTTCTGGAGCGCGGCCTCGAGCTTCGACTTCGGAACCGCCCCGACGATCTGCTCGACCACCTTGCCGCCCTTGAAGACCAGCAGGGTGGGAATGGAGCGAATGCCGAACTGCTGGGCGACTTCCTGCGCCTCGTCGACGTCGACCTTGGCGACCTTCACCTTGCCCTTGTACTGGGTGGCGAGCTCGTCGACCGCCGGCGCGATGGCACGGCAGGGGGCGCACCAGGTGGCCCAGAAATCGACCAGGACCGGGGTGCTCGAGTCGAGGACCTCGGCCTTGAACTGGCTGGCGCTGACGGTGACGGTGTCCTTGCCCATGGTGGCCTTCTTGGAAAGAGGTGACTGAGGGAGTCGGATAATGCGCGGGCCAAACGCACGCAAGCAAGTGCGCTATAACGAAGGGGTGAAGCTCTTTTTGCCCCAGAAGACGCTCGAGGACTGGAGCCAGACCGAGAAGGCCGATCTGCAGGACGGCAAGCTCCAGGTCGCGGAGACCCATTCCACCCACCCGGTGACCCCCGCGGTGCACTTCGTGAAGCTGGTCTCGGGCCAGGACGGCAATGATCTCGTCGGCCGGGTGAAGACCATGCCCCAGCTCGACGAGCTCGGCGCGGAGCACATGATGGACTCGGTGATCCTCGGGGAGACCGCCTACGAGGTGGTGCCCGGCTACATCACCGAGGTGGCCGCACCTGCAGCCTCGGCCGCGCCGCCTCCGCCCGGCAAGGGCGACGGCAAGAAGAAGCCGGTCTCGCCCGAGGCCGACCTCCTGGCCGCCTTCATCCTCGACAAGCTGTAGCCCATGCTCGCCCGGCTCCTGGCGCTGACGCTGGCGACCACCTGGGCGCCGCACACCCTGGAAGATCGCGTCCGCCTCGCCGACCGGGTGGTGCTCGCCCAGGTGCTGCGCTCGCAGACGCGGGCCGAGCATGGCGATGCCCGGCGGCTCAAGACCTTCACCGAGCTCGCCGTGGGCGAGGACTACAAGGGCCGGGGCCCGCTCTCGCTCACCGTGGTGCAGCTCGGCGGCGAGCTCGGCCAGGTGAGCGAGCGGATCCCCGGTGACGCGCGCTTCGAGGCCGGCCAGGTCGCGGTCCTCTTCCTGCGCTGCGGCGGCAGCGATCGCTGCCACCTGGTGGGCCTGGAGGCGGGCGTGGCCCCGGTGTCGGGCGGCGACGCCTTCGTGCTCGACGTGAACACCGGCAAGCGCGAGCGGCGCCCGCTCGCCGCACTGGGCCCGATGCTGCGCGCCGCCGGCACGCTCCCTTCACTCGAGAAGCTGCCCAGGGCGGTGACGCGGTGAGGTGGGCGGCCCTCTCGCTGGTGGTGGCCACCGCGGCGCTCGCGCAGGACGAGAACCTGCCGCCGGCGTTCCTCGACTTCCGCATGCTGTCGTCGCAAGGCCAGCCGTTCCCCTGGTACCTCGACGCGCGGCAGGCGAACCCCGCCGGCATCGGCCTCGCCAGCGTGCAGGCGGCGGAAGAGGGCGCCTGGAGCGCGTGGAACGCGGTGAGCTGCGCGCTGCCCAAGGCGAAGTTCATGGGCAAGTCGTCGGACCTGCCGATCCCCACGCCCAACGATCGGTACGACGCCTTCAGCGTGATGCCGCTCTGGGTGATGAGCCACACCGACCCCGACTGGGTGAACGTCATCTCCGACACCAGCGTGGTGGGCCTCACCATTCCGCTCGCCTACGGCGGCGTGCTCGAGCAGTGCGACACGTTCATCAACGCCGCGGATCACGCGTACACCACGGCCACGCCCACCCCGACCGACGTCTTTGACCTGCAGACGGTGGTCACCCACGAGGCCGGGCACTGTCTGGGGCTCGATCACTTCGGCACCCCGAACTCGGTGATGTTCCGCACCGTGTCTCCCGCGCAGCAGCGCAGGGCGCTGACCGCCGAGGACAGCGCGGGCCTCTGCCAGCGCTACCCGGTGATGGGGGGCCTCGGCTCGCCGTGCGCGGCGAACGGCACCGGCTGCAACGCGGGCTTCAAGTGCGCGAGCCAGGTCTTCGACGCCGGCACCGTGCGGTACTGCACCGTGGGCTGCACGGTCGGCGCCGGCACCGGGACCTGCGAGGTGCCGTACACCTGCCAGAGCTCCACGCTCTTCTCGGGCACCAACACCGGGGCCTGCCTGCGCACCGAGACGACGGTCACCGAGATCGGCAAGCCGTGCAGCGCCAGCAGCCAGTGCGGCTCCTCGGTGGGCATGTGCCAGCCGCAGATCGCCAACGGCCAGGGGCAGCCCATCTGGAGCGGCGGCTACTGCTTCCAGACCTGCGCGCCGGGTCAGCCGGCGTGCCCGTACGGCTCCCAGTGCACCGACATCGGCGACACCCAGCCGGTGTGCCTCAAGACGTGCCGGGTCGGCCTCGCCGACTGCCGCCCCGACTACGCCTGCGCGGCGACCAACGCCGCGGGCGTGTGCATTCCCATCTGCCGCCAGGACGCGGACTGCGGCGACACCACGAACTTCTTCTGCCGGTCTTGCGACGGGCTGTGCGTCAACCGGCAGTCGGGCACCGGGGCGCTCGGCGACCCCTGCAACACCTTCAGCCAGTGCGGCGCCGGGCAGATCTGCACCGGGCTCGACGGCCGCAAGGGCAACCTCTGCTCGCTGGGGTGCGGCAAGGGCTGCGCGACGTGCCCCGGCGGCGCGGTCTGCCACCCGGCAGGGCCTCAAGGGTCGCTGGTCTGTCTCAAGGCCTGCACGGGCCCTGGCACCTGCGGCGCGGGGCTCCAGTGCGCGAACCTGCCCACGGGCAAGGGCTGCGTGCCGGCGTGCACCGCCGACGGCGAGTGCGCGGTGGGGCTCCGGTGCCAGTTCGGCGAGTGCTTGCCCCCCAACGCCTTCGACGGTGGCTGCGGGCCGTTCTGCGAGCGGGTCGACGGGGGCATGCCGATTCCCCCGCGCGACGGCGGCATGACGACCACGCCGGGAGGCGGCGGTCAGGGGTGCGGCTGCGGCGCCGGTGCCTTTGGGCCTGCGCTGGGGCTCGCGCTGCTGGGCCTCACCCGTCGGCGCCGCTCGCCGCTCGCCCGCGGCTGACCGGCCACGCTGTCCTCCAGGACTGGACACACCGTCACGGAGGCGTGACGCCACCTGGAGTTCCCACCGTGACCGGTTGACGACACCCGACGATGCTTCACCACGTGAACGCACCTTCGACCCGCTCGTCTCCGTTGGCTGATCCGGAACTCCTTCGCGCGCTCGCTGCCGCGCTCGCCTTGGCCGCAGCCGGGTGTGGCCCGGTGGGCCCGGTGCTCCCGGCAGACCACGAGAGCGACGATGAGCCGGAGGCGACCGTCTCCAGCGCCGTCACCACCTGCTACTGCCCGGCGCCGTACACCTGCCAGCACTCCTCGTCGCCCAGCTACATGTACCCGGCGGCGCACGACGCGATGCTGCGCGCGGGCGTGACCGACGCCTCGCTGGTGCAGACCTTCGGCGACGCCGCGGCCTCGGTCGGCACCCACTGCCCGGAGCCGGGCGTGCGCTATTCGGCGGCCACCGACTTCACCCAGGGGAGCGCGCCCTGCAGCCGCGTGCACGCGCTGCGCATGCAGGGCTTCGCGGCCTGGTACCGGGTGCCGCCGTCGTTCGGGTACCACATTCATGCGGTCTACGCGGGCACCCCCAGCCTCAAGCAGTCGCTCAAGGATCAGCTCGCCAGCTTCGCGCAGGGCCGCAACGGCCTGGCGAACAACGCCATCGAGACGGTCTGCCCCATCACCACCGAGGAGAAGGCCGCGGTCGCGCGCGTGAAGGCGGGCCTCATCTGCGTGCCGGGCGGCGCGTACTGCGGTGGCGACAAGGTGAAGGGCGACGCGAACACGCTCTACAAGTGCAACGCCGACGGGCTGACCACCACGGTCATCAAGGTCTGCACCGCGGGCTGCAGCGTCAACTCCGGCACCGACGACAGCTGCAAGGCGGTCACCGGTGGCTCCGGCGGCGGCAGCGGTTCGAGTGGCGGCGGCAGCGGCTCCGGCGGTGGCAAAGGTGGCGGC
>JAIBBQ010000127.1 GCA_019694595.1 Myxococcaceae bacterium | reverse complement strand
CTCGAGGACCGCCAGGCGGGCGGCTACTACTACTACTCGAAGTACGGCTACTACTACGGCGAGCCCGAGGGCAAAGACGCGCCCAAGGCCGAGCGCGCCTAGCGCGGGACGAGGTTCACGTGAGCGAGAAGGTCGCAGTCGTCGGTCTGGGGTACGTCGGTCTCCCGGTGGCACTCGCGTTCGCGCGCAAGTTCCCGGGCGCCATTGGCTTCGACATCAACGAGGCCAAGGTGAAGTCGCTCCGCGCGGGCGTCGACGTCACCGGCGAGACCAGCAGCGAAGTGCTCAAGAGCACCACGCTGCAGATGACGTCGGACCCGGCGGTGCTCAGGACGGCGACCTTCTTCGTGGTCGCGGTGCCGACCCCGGTCGACGTCAACAACACCCCCGACCTCACTCCCGTGGTGAAGGCCAGCGAGACCGTCGGCCGCGCGCTCAAGAAGGGCGACGTCGTGGTCTACGAATCGACCGTGTACCCCGGGGTGACCGAGGACATCTGCGGCCCGATCCTGGAGAAGGTGTCGGGCCTCAAGCGCACCGACTTCAAGCTCGGCTACAGCCCCGAGCGCATCAACCCGGGCGACAAGCAGCACACCCTGGAGCGCATCACCAAGGTGGTCTCCGGCGAGGACGCGGCGACGCTGGAGCGCGTGGCGGCGACCTACGGCGCGGTGATCGAGGCCGGGGTGTTCCGCGCGGCGTCGATCAAGGTCGCCGAGGCGGCCAAGGTCATCGAGAACACCCAGCGCGACCTCAACATCGCGCTGATGAACGAGCTGGCGCTGATCTTCGACCGCATCGGCATTCGCAGCCGCGACGTGCTGGCGGCCGCGGGCACCAAGTGGAACTTCCTCAAGTTCTCTCCGGGCCTGGTCGGCGGCCACTGCATCGGCGTCGACCCGTACTACCTGACGATGAAGGCCCAGCAGCTCGGCTACCAGCCCGAGGTGATCCTCGCGGGCCGGCGCATCAACAACAGCATCGGGCCGTTCGTGGCGCAGAAGCTGGTGAAGCTGCTCATCCACGCCAACGTGCCGGTGAAGGGCGCCAAGGTCGGCGTGCTCGGGCTCACCTTCAAGGAGAACGTGCCCGACATCCGCAATTCCAAGGTGCCGGACATCGTCAACGAGCTGAAGGCCTTCGGCATCGAGGCGCTCATCCACGACCCGTACGCCGACGCGCAGGAGACCAAGCACGAGTACGGGCTCTCGCTCTCGAGCTGGGATCAGCTGCAGGGCCTCGACGCCATGGTGTACGCGGTGGCCCACCAGCAGTTCGCGCAGGTGCCGCCGGCCGAGCTCGCCGCGCGGGTGAAGCCGGGTGGCGTGCTCATCGACGTGAAGAGCCAGGTCGACCCCGAGAAGCTGCCTGCGGGCAGGGTGCATTACTGGTCGCTGTGAGTCCCCCGGCGGACATCGAGGCGGCACTCGCGGGCAAGCCACGGCGGTGGCTGGTCACCGGCGCTGCCGGCTTCATCGGCTCGCACCTCGTGGAGCGGCTCCTGGCGCTCGGCCACAACGTGGTCGGCGTCGATGACCTCTCCACCGGACATCGCAAGAACCTCGAGCAGGCGGTCGCGGGCGGCGGGCTGAACGCCAAGGTGCGCTTCCGCTTCATCGAAGGCGATCTCTCCGACCACGCGGTGGCGCGGGCGGCCTGCGCGGAATCGGAGTTCGTGCTTCACCAGGCTGCCGTGGGGAGCGTGCCGCGCTCGATCCAGGACCCGCTGCGGACCCACCGCGCCAACGTCGACGGCTTCGCCTCGCTGATCGAGGCGGCGCGATTGGCGAAGGTCGAGCGGCTGGTGTTCGCCTCGTCGAGCTCGGTCTACGGCGACGACCCTCGGCTGCCCAAGCGTGTGGGCGAGGAAGGCCGGCTGCTGTCTCCGTACGCCGCCAGCAAGAAGGCGAACGAGATCCTCGCGCAGGCGTATGCCCAGGCGTACGGCTTCCCGGTGGTCGGACTGCGCTACTTCAACGTCTTCGGGCCCCGGCAGGATCCGAACGGCGCGTACGCCGCGGTCATCCCCCGGTGGATCGCCGCGCTCTCTCGTGGCGAGGTGTGTGAGATCTTCGGCGACGGCGAGACCGCACGTGACTTCTGCTACGTGGCGAACGTCGTGCAAGCGAACCTCAAGGCAGCGCTGGCCGCCCCCGAGGCCGTCCGCGGACAGGTCTTCAACGTGGCGGCTGGCGGTCGGACCACGCTCAAGGTGCTGTACGCCTCGCTGCGGGACCAGGTCGCCACGAACTCCCCGGCCGCCGCGAAGCTGGAACCGGTGTTCAAGCCGTTCCGCGCCGGCGACATCCGTGACTCCCATGCCGACCTGAGCCAGACCGCCGCGGCCATCGGCTACGCGCCGACGCACACCCTGCGCGAAGGCCTGGTCCCGACGGTCGCTTCCTTCCTCGGGGCCAAGGCGTGAAGCTCGGCGCTCGCGAGGTCGGCGCAGGGCAGCCCTGCCTGGTGGTCGCCGAGGTGGCCCAGGCCCACGACGGCTCGCTCGGCGCCGCCCACGCCGACGTCGACGCCGCGGCCAAGGCCGGCGCCGACGCCATCAAGTTCCAGACCCACATCGCCAGCGCGGAATCCACCCCCGGTGAGCAGTTCCGGGTGAAGTTCAGCAAGCAGGACGCGAACCGGTACGACTACTGGAAGCGCATGGAGTTCACGGAAGCCCAGTGGCACGGGCTCAAGGCGCACTGCGACGAGAAGGGGCTGCTGTTCCTCTCGAGCCCGTTCTCGATGCAGGCCGTCGAGCTGCTGGGCCGCGTCGGCGTGCCGGCGTGGAAGGTGGGCGCCGGCGAGGTGAGCAACCTCCCCATGCTGCAGGCGCTGCGCAAGACGGGGCTGCCGGTCATTCTCTCGTCGGGCATGTCGCCGTACGCGGAGCTCGACGCGGCCGTCGAGGCCGTGGGCCGCAACTGCGCCGTGCTCCAGTGCACCACGAGCTACCCGTGCCCCCCCGAGCGACTGGGCCTCAACGTGCTGGGCGAACTGCGGCAGCGCTACCCGGGCATGCCCGTCGGCCTGTCGGACCACTCCGGCACCATCTTCGCGGGCCTCGCCGCCGCGGCGCTGGGCTGCGACGTGCTCGAGCTGCACATGGTCTTTTCGAAGGAATGCTTCGGGCCAGACACCTCGTCGTCGGTGACCACGCCCGAGCTCGCCCAGCTGGTGCAAGGCATTCGCTTCATCGAGAAGGCGCGGGCGAACCCGGTGAACAAGGACGCCGCCGCCGAGTCGATGGGCGAACTGCGTCGCCTCTTCGGCAAGTCGGTGGTGGTTGGCCGTGCGCTCCCGGCGGGGCACCGGCTCACCGAGGTGGACCTCGCGGTGAAGAAGCCCGGTACCGGAATTCCGGCCGCGCGGCTGGCCGAGGTGGTCGGCCGCACGCTCAAGCGCGCCGTCTCGCAGGACACACTGCTCTCGGAGGATGACCTTGGCTGAAGGCAAGAAGCGCAAGGTGTGCGTGGTGCTGGTCGATCGCGCGAACTACGGCCGGCTGAAGCCGGTGATGATCGCGATCCGCGAGCGCCCGGAACTCGAGCTTCAGATCGTCTGCGCGGGCACCATGGTGCTCGAGCGCTTCGACCAGCCGGTGAAGGTGGTCGAGGCCGACGGCTTCAAGGTCGACGGCCGCATCTACACCGAGCTCGAAGGGTCCACGCCGGCCACCATGGCCAAGTCGGTGGGCTTCGGCGTGGTGGAGTTCTCGAGCGAGTTCCAGCGCCTCGCCCCCGACGTGGTGCTGCTCATCGGCGACCGCTACGAGGCGCTCTCGGCTGCGCTCGCTGCGGCCTACATGAACCTCTGCCTGGTGCATCTCCAGGGCGGCGAGGTCTCGGGCTCCATCGACGAGAGCGCACGGCACTGCATCAGCAAGCTCGCCCAGTTCCACTACCCAGCCACCAAGCGCGCGGCTGAGTACCTGGTCCGCATGGGCGAGCGGCCTGACACCATTCTCGGGGTGGGCTGCCCGTCGAGCGACATCGCGCGCACCCTGGACCGCGAGGTGCTCCCCAAGGTGGTGAACGAGCGCGGCGCGGGCGTGACCATCGACCTGGCGAAGCCCTACCTGCTGGTCGTCTTCCACCCGGTCACCACGGAGTTCGGCGGCGAGCGCAGCCAGATGGAGCAGCTGCTCGCGGCGATCGGCGAGGTCGGCACCCAGACCTTGCTCCTGTGGCCCAACATCGACGCCGGCGCCGACCACATCTCCAAGGCGATCCGCGAGTTCCGCGCCAGCAGCCCGGCGATGAAGCTGCGCACCATCACCAACCTCACCCCCGAGGACTACCTGCGGGTGCTGGCCGGCTCGGCGTGCGCGGTGGGCAACAGCTCGAGCTTCGTGCGCGACGCGGGCTTCGTGGGCACCCCGGTGGTGCTGGTCGGCAACCGCCAGGACGCGCGCGAGCGCGACGTGCACGTCACCCGGGTGGACCCCACTGCGAAGCAGGTGGCTGATGCGATTCGCAAGCAGCTCGCCCACGGTCGGTACCCGGCGAGCGCGCTCTACGGCGACGGCCAGGTGGTGCCCCGCATCGCCCAGTCGCTGGTCACGCTGAAGCCGTACGTGCAGAAGCGGCTGGCGTACGTGAACGGGTAGCCGATGCGTCCGCGGATCCTGATCGCCGAGCCGGGCGACTTCAGCCCCGTGGCGCTCGCGGCGCTCCGCCAGCAGGCCGACGTCGAGCTGCGCGAAGTGCCGCCTGCCGGGCTCGCCGAGGCAGGGCGCGAGTTCGACGCACTGTGGTTCCGGCTCGCGCACCGCATCGACCGCACGTTCCTCGACGCGCGTGGCCGCTGCCGCGTGGTGGCGACTCCGGTGACGGGCATCGACCACATCGACATCGACGCCTGCCGCTCGGCGGGCGTGAAGGTGGTGTCGCTCAAGGGCGAGACCGAGTTCCTCAAGGAAGTCCGAGCCACCGCCGAGCTCACCCTGGGGCTGGCGTTGGCGCTGCTGCGGCACATTCCGGCAGCGAGCGCGTCGGTGGCGGCCGGAGAGTGGGCGCGCGACCGCTTCCGCGGGCACGAGCTGTACCGCAAGACCGCGGGCATCGTGGGCGTCGGCCGGCTGGGCACCATCGTCGCCGGGTATCTCGAGGCGCTCGGCATGTCTGTGGTGGGCTACGACGTGCGGCCGGACTTCCCCCCTGGGCTCCGCCGGGCGCCGACGCTGCAGGCGCTGCTCAACGAGAGCGACCTCGTGAGCGTGCACGTCAGCCTCGAGGCCTCGACGCGGAACCTGCTCGGGGCCGAGGCGTTCGCGGCGATGAAGCCGGGCGCGGTGCTGGTGAACACGTCGCGTGGGGGCGTGGTCGACGAGGCCGCGATGCTGGCGGCGCTCGCGTCGGGCCGACTCGGTGGCGCCGCGCTCGACGTGCTGACGGGTGAGCCGGGCATCGACGCCCGTCACCCCGTGGTGGCTGAGTCGAAGCGCCGCACCAACCTCCTGGTGCTGCCGCACCTTGGCGGCAACACGCACGAGTCGTTCGAGAAGACCGAACTGTTCCTCGCCGGCAAGGTGCTGGAGGCCCTGCGATGAGGGTGCTGGGCATCGTTCCCGCGCGCGCGGGGAGCAAGCGTGTTCCCCGGAAGAACGTGCGGCCGCTGGGTGGAAAGCCGCTCATCGCTCACGCGCTCGAGGCTGCGCTCGCTGCGAAGTCGCTCGCCAGGGTCGTGGTCTCGTCGGACAGTGACGAGGTGCTCGCGGTCGCCGCCGCTCACCCCGGCGCGGTCGCGCTGCGCCGCCCCGACGCGCTGGCCCAGGACACCTCGCCGGCCATCGACTACGTGAAGCACGCGCTCGCCAGCCTGGAAGGGCAGGGAGAGGCTCGCTTCGACGCGGTGGCGATCGTCCAGGCGACCTCGCCCTTCACCACCGCGCAGGACATCGACGACACGGTGGGGCTGCTTGAGCGCTCTCCCGAGGCCGACTCCGCGGTCAGCGTGATGGAAGTCGACCACGCCACGCACCCGGTGAAGCTCAAGCGCATGGAGGGCGTCGCGTTGCTGCCGTACCTCGAGGACGAGGGCGGGCGAATGGCGGCGCACGAGCTGCCCAGGCTCTTCGTGCGCAATTGCTCGGTCTACGTCACCCGACGCCCGGTCATCGACGCGCAGGGATCGGTGCTGGGAAAGACTTCGGTGGGCCTGGTGATGCCGCGCGAGCGCAGCCTCGACATCAACGACGAACTCGACTTCGCCTTCGCCGAGTTTCTGGTCTCCAGGCGGTCCCCGCGATGAACCCGCTCGACTGGGTCCTGGTGCGGCTCTTCCGGCGCGCGCGCAAGCTCGACGACCTCGAGCGCTACGAGCGGTACCGGGTCCAGCACGCCATTGCACCCGGTTTTCGCTTCAACGGCCCCGGCATCATCCTCTCGGAAGAAGGGCGGATCTCGCTCGGGGAGGGCTCGTACATCGGGCAGCACAGCATGCTGCTCACCAAGGACGGGACCGAGATCGTGGTGGGCGAGCGAACCTCGATCAGCCACTTCTTCGTGGCGTACACGAAGAACACGGCGGCGGATCAGGACATGTCGCTGCCCGCCGAGACCTGGTCCATGAACAAGGGCTCGGTCCGGATCGGCAACTACTGCTGGATCGGCTTCCGGGTGCTGGTGCTCGAGGGGGTCACCATCGGTGACCACGTCGTCGTCGCCGCGCACAGCGTGGTCACGACCGATCTCGCGTCGGGAGGCATCTACGGAGGGGTGCCGGCCAAGTTCATTCGCTGGAAGAAGGGATTCGAGCCCGCGACATGAGTGGGGCGCCTTCCAGGAAGTCGGGGCGGGTCCTCGGCGCGGTCTTGAACTACGGGCTGGGGAGCTACGTGCCCCAGCTGGTCAACTTCCTGCTGGTGCCGGTGTACAGCCACTACATGGACCCCGCGGAGATGGGGATCCTCGACATTGCGCTGTCCACCCAGCTCCTGCTGACGATCCTCATGCGGCTCGGGCTCCCTGGAGCCGTCGGCCGGCTGTACTTCGACGAGAAGGAAGGCAGCGCCGGGCTCCGGAGCCTCATCTCGACGGTCGTGTGGCTGAGCCTGGTCTCCACCGTGGCGGTGGCGATCGTGGCGCTGCTCGTGGGGCCGACGATCTTCGAGACCTGGCTTCCGGACGTTCCGTTCTCCCCGTACATCCCGCTCGCCATTGCCGGCGCGGCGCTGATGGGGGCTCCGGAGATCCAGCGGAGGCTCCTGCAGGCTCGAGAGCAATCGGCGGCGTCCGCTCGCCTCTCGGCGATGCTGGGCGTCCTCTCGACGGTGCTCACCGCGACCCTGGTGGTCGGTTTCGGCCTCGGTGCGCGTGGGGTGCTCTGGGCATCGATCGGGGTCGGCGTGGTGTTCGCGTACGTGGCCTACCGGAACCACAAGGACGACCTTTCCGGGGCGTTCAGCACCAAGCAGGCGCGCGCCAGCTTGAGCTACGGCTTGCCGATCGTGCCGCACCACGGAGCGGCCTGGGTCCAGCAGAACCTGGGGCGCTTCTTCCTCGGGGCCGTCGGCAACGCGGCCAGCGTGGGCCTGCTCGGTGTGGCCACGCGAATCGTCTCGCCCCTGACCGTCGTCACCGGCGCCTTCGCGAGTGCCTATTCACCGGTGTACTTCTCGTGGCGCACCAACCTCTCGCCCGAGGCTGCGCTGGAGGAAGCCCGCCACGTGGCTGCGGTGGTCGCCGTGTTGGGGTCGATCGCCGTGATGGGGGCGGGGACCGCGGGCGCCTGGGTGATGCGCCACGTGCTCGCCGAGAGTTTCCAGCAGGGCGCCCCGGTCGTCGGGCTCGTCGCTGCTGCCGCCTACATTCACCTTCTCTACACACTGATCACGGTGGAGCTGTTTCACACCAAACGCACCCAGTGGATCTCCGCCATCTTCATCTTCTCTGCGGTGCTCAACGCCGCGACGATGGGGTGGACCATCGAGCACTGGGGGCTCATCGGTGCGGCTGCGAGTCAGCTCGCTGGCGGGGTGCTGAGCCTGGCCCTGGTGTCGTGGATGTCGACCCAGAGCTTCCCGCTGCCCCTGAAGGTGCGCCCCATGCTGGCGGGACTGCTGGTGGCCGGCGCGGGGGCAGCCTGGCCGATCCGCACGCCGACGGGCGGCCCGGTGCGTGAGTTCCTGGAAGGCATCGTCGCGCTCGTCGCGATGAGCGCGATCGGCTTGGTTGCCTCGGGGCAGGCCCGGCGGGTGGTCGACGACTTCCAGACCGTGGTGCTCCAGAGGATCCGAAAGCGCCTCAAGAAGACTTCTCAGGAGTCGGTCCCGTCATGATCTCCATTCAACAGCTGGCGTTCCGCGCGGTGCGCCGCCTGATCCTGCGCCCCATCGACGATTGGCGGCTGCGTCAGGAGATCGTGGAGCAGCTGTCGCTGGTCAAACGGCTCGGACGGGGCGTGGTGGTCGACGGGCCCATCTCGCTCGGGAACCCGGCCGAGACGGAGATCGGCGACGATGTGTGCCTCAACCGTCACCTCGTCGTTCGCGGCAGTGGGCCGCTGGTGCTCGGCAGCCACCTTCACTTCGGGCACAACGTCGAGATCCTGACCTCGAACCACAACTTCGAGCGGCCCGAGGCCCTGCCGTACGATCAGGTGAGGACCGCCAAGGGCGTGGTGGTCGGGGACTGCGTGTGGCTCGGCGATCGGTCGATGATTGTGCCGGGCGTCACCGTCGGCGAAGGCGCCATTCTCGGGGCGGGTGCGGTCATCACCAAGGACGTGCCCCCGCTGGCGATCATGGGCGGCGCGCCGGCCAAGATCATCCGGTACCGGGACGAAGCGGCCTATCGCGCCCTGGTGAAGGAGGGTCGATACCTCGGCTGGCCGCGCGACCAGGATTTCATTCAAGGCGTGTCGATGAGGGTGCCGAGGCGCTCGTGAGCGAGTTGCCTGCGAACCTCCGCCAGGCCAAGGCGGGGGCCTGGGTTCGAGCGCTGATCGAGGCCGGCAAGGCCCGCCCGGCGCTCCGCGTGGGCGGGGTCGACGTCGAGCCGCTGTGGTCGATGCGTGCCCAGCTCATCCAGCTCGGCGGCGAAGTGCTGTCGCGGCCGGTCTCGCGCCTCGGCGCCGCGGAGGCCTTGCGCCTCGGCGCGTACGAGCTCCGACGGGTGGCGAAGGAACTCACGACCATGCCCGCGAAAGACACCCAGGGTGCCTTCGCGTTGTTCGTTCCACGCAACTCGGGCCACATGGCCGATCTCTTGCCGGTGATCCGTGCGCTCCAGGGCGTGGAGAAGTCGTCGGTGGTGTTCTGGCGGGGGCAGCTCCACGCGGACTTTCGCGACGAGGTTCAATGGGTGACCCCGTCGGCCCGTCAGGTCCTCAAGGCGCTCCCCACGGCTGTGAGACTCCTCGGCTGGGCCCGGGCGGTGTCAGGGGCAGGGGCCCATGCTTTCCCGGAGGTCGAGCCGGGCTCACTCGAGAGCGTGGTCGCACGGGTGTTCGCCAGCCATTCCGTGGACCTGGTCACCTTCGCGGCTGGCTTCCAGGACGTCGTAGCTCGCGAGAGGCCGCGCATCGTCGTCGTCGGGAACCCCTTCACGCTCGAGGGGAGCGTGGCGACGCTCGTCGCCCATGCCTCGCGGATCCCCGTCGCGTGCGTGGAGCACGGGACCATCTTCGGCGGTGGCGACGCTTACTGGATCGATTCGCGAGTCGACCGGATCCTGGTCTGGGGGGAGCCGAGCAAGCGGGCGCTGCTGGAGAACGGCGTCGAAGCCTCGGCGATCTCGGTGGTGGGGGCGCCACGGCTGGACTCGGTCATCAACCGAGCCCAGGTCACCGAGGCCCGGACCGTGCTCGTGGCCACCTCCGGCGCGGGCGATTCCGTCTCGCATGCCGAGCAGGCGGCCTTCCTGGAAGCGCTGTACGCCACCGCCAGTGAACTCACCGACGTCCAGTGGGTGGTGAAGCTCCATCCGAAGGACCCAGAATCGGCCTACCAGGCGGCGGCCGCGCGGTACCCCCGGGCGCGGGTCTCGGTCGAGCGAGGCAACCGCTCGCGCTCCGGGCTCGACATCTACGACTACCTGGCCCGCGCAAAGGTCATGGTGACCATCACCTCATCGGCGGCGCTGGACGCGATGGTTGCCCGGGTACCGGTCGTGACGTGGTTGCCTCGGCCCGCCGCTCACTACGCGCACGTCGAGTTCATCGCGAGGAAGGCGACCACCCAGGTCACCTCCCAGTCCGAGCTGAAGTCCGCGCTGGTCTCGATCCTCGGCGGTGGGGCCGATGCCGCCGTGCTCGAGCGCGCCGATCAGTACCAAGCCCAGCACTACGCCAATCGAGGGAATGCGTCGCAGCACGCTGCGACAGCGCTGTGCGCGCTGGCCGGATGAACCGTGGGTGGCCTTTCGGGGACCGTGTTCTGAGCGAGCGAGTCCTTGCTTGCCGGCGATGCCAGGGGCTATTGGGTTCGTCCGTGGGAGCGGGGACTTCGACCGCTTTTAAGAGGCGGCAAGGGGTACTGATTCGGTGAGGAAGTCCGCATGACCCGCGAGATCGTCGTCGTCGACTACGGCTCGGGGAACGTGCGCTCCATCGTGAACGCGCTCCTCCAGTCCCGCGAGCCCGGGCAAGACGTGGTGCTCTCGGCCGACCCGGCGCGGCTGCTGGGGGCGGAGCGCGCGGTGCTGCCTGGCGTGGGGGCCTTCAACGAGGTGCGCCGCAAGCTCGACGCTTCCGGGCTCCTGCCGGCCATCGAGCAGTTCCGCAGCTCGGGCCGCCCCTTCCTCGGGGTCTGCGTGGGCATGCAGATCCTCGCCACCAAGGGCCTCGAGTTCGGCGACACTCCCGGCCTGGGGTGGATTCCCGGCGAGGTGCGCCAGCTCGAGGTGCCCCCGTCGCTCAAGATTCCGCACTTCGGCTGGAGCAAGGTCACGCCGCGCGCCGGGTCGCCGCTCTTCGCCGGGCTCCCCGCGAGTCCGCAGTTCTACTTCGTGCACTCCTTCGCGTTCTCCGTCGCCGACCCCCAGGCCGTCGAGGCCACCGCGGACTACGGCGGCCCCTTCACCGCGGCGGTGCGGGTGAAGAACGTCTTCGGCACCCAGTTTCACCCCGAGAAGTCCGACGTCGCCGGGCTCGCGCTCCTCTCCAACTTCTGCCGCTGGAACCCCACATGACCCCCGACCAGATCCTCACCGCCCACCGCGCCAAGCCCGCCGTGCTCCACGGGCTCCCCGAGCGCGTCGTCTTCTGCAAGCGCTGTGTGATGAGCAACCAGCGCCCGTCGACCTCGCCCGAGCTCGTCAAGCGCGACACCAAGATCGACACCGTCGGGTTCGACGACGATGGCGTCTGCCACGCCTGCAAGTTCCTCGAGATCAAGAAGCAGATCGACTGGCCGTCGCGCGAGAAGCAGCTGCTCCAGCTGCTCGACAAGCACCGCTCCAAGGACGGCTCGTGGGACGTCATCGTCCCGGGCTCGGGCGGCAAGGACAGCGCCTACGTTTCGCACATCCTCAAGGCCAAGTACGGGATGAACCCGCTCACCGTCACCTGGCCGCCCCACGCGTACACCGACATCGGCTGGAAGAACTTCCAGCAGTGGCTGCGCAAGGGTGGGCTCGACAACGTGAGCCTCACGCCCAACCCCAAGGTGCACGCCACGCTGACCCGCCTGGCGTTCCTCAACCTGCTGAACCCCTTCCAGCCGTTCATCATCGGCCAGAAGAACCTCGCCCCGCGCGTGGCGCTCGAGAAGAAGGTTCCCCTCATCATGTACGGGGAGAACCAAGCCGAGTACCACAACAAGCTCGTCGAGAACGCTTCACCGCTGATGAGCCGCGCGCACTACACCGCCAAGGCCGACCAGAAGTTCTTCTTCGGCGGCGTCGCGCTCGAGAAGCTCGCCGAGCACGGCGTGCGGCGGGGCGATCTCGAGCCGTACCTGCCGATCGCCGAGGCCGACGCCGAGAAGCTCGGCATCGAGATTCATTACATGTCCTACTACCATGCCTGGCAACCGCAGGAGAATTACTACTACTCGGTCGAGCACACCGGGTTCGAGCCGAACCCCGAGCGGTCCGAAGGCACGTACTCGCGGTACGCGAGCCTCGACGACCGCGTCGACGGCTTCCACTACTACACGATGTTCGTGAAGTTCGGTCAGGGCCGGGCGATGAACGACGCCGCCCACGAGATCCGCGACGGCCACATCTCGCGCGAGGAAGCGGTTGCGCTGATCCACAAGTACGACGGCGAGTTCCCGAAGAAGTACTACCAGGAGTTCCTCGACTACATCGGCATCGACGAAGGCCAGTTCGTGGAAGCCATCGACAAGAACCGGTCGCCGCACCTGTGGGACTACCAGGGCGGCGAGTGGAAGCTGAAGCACCGCGTGAGCTGATGACCGCCAAGCGCCTCATCGCCCGCCTCGACATCAAGGGGCCCAACGTGGTGCGGGGCATTCACCTCGAAGGTCTGCGCGTGGTGGGCCAGCCTGAGGAGATGGCGGCCCGCTATGCGGAGGCCGGCATCGACGAGCTGATCTTCATCGACACCGTGGCCACGCTGTACGGCCGCAACAACACGCTCGCGGTGGTCGAGCGCACCGCCGAGAAGGTCTTCGTGCCGCTCACCGTGGGCGGCGGCATCCGCGAGCTCAAGGACGTGGACGCGGTCCTGCGCGCGGGGGCTGACAAGGTTTCGGTGAACTCCGCGGCGGTCCGCCGCCCCGAGTTCGTCACCGAGATCGCCAAGAGTTTCGGAAGCCAGTGCGTGGTGGCCACCATCGAGGCGAAGCGCCAGGGCCCCGCGTGGACGGTGGTGATCGAGAACGCCCGCGAGGCGACCGGGAAAGACGTGCTGCAGTGGGCGAAGGAGGTGGTCGAGCGCGGGGCAGGGGAGATCTGCCTGACCTCCATCGACGAGGACGGCATGAAGCGCGGGTGCGATCTCGCGCTGGTCCGCGCCGTGTCTCAGGCGGTGCGCGTTCCGGTGATCGCATCCGGGGGCCCGGGGAAGCCCGAGCACGCGGTGGATGCGCTGCAGGCCGGGGCCGACGCCGTGGCGCTGGGAACGCTGCTCCACTTCAAGCTGGCCACCGTGGCCGATGTGAAGCAGGCCATGTCGCGCGCGGGCGTGGAAACCCGCGCGCGCTGATCCGACCTCAGGCCTGCCCGCGCCGGAAGTCCCACGCGGTGCAGGTCGGGTCGTGGTCGCCCGACCGGAAGCGCTCGTCGAAGTCCGCGTTGACGTGCACCAGGTCGATGGCCACCGGCACCGACGTCTTCACCGCCGCGTGGTCGAGTTCGCCCGACGAGCCGCCGAACTGGGTGCTGTAGCGCTCGGTCTCCGGGAGCTGCCGCGAGAGCATGGTGAGCGCGCCGCCGACCTCTTCGTTCTTCACCGACTGCTCGTCGGTGTACGCGTTGCGGTCGCCGAAGACGCCGATGTGCTCGTTCGCCCCCTTGGGCGCGTGCTCCATCGCCCAGCGGTTGATCGCCGTGCCCTGGGCGTCGCGGGCGGCCTCCGCGGCCTCGCCACCGCTGCGCTTCGACTTGTTGTGCACCGACGCCAGCGTCACCTTCTCGGTGACCCCACCGTGGGTGAACCCGAAGGTGGCGACGAGCGGCTTGCGCGAGCCGTCGAACGCCGGGTCCGCCAGGCGGTAGACCGACGCCTCGTCGAGCGTCACCCGGTCCGGGTTGTAGAGGAACCCGGTGCGGATGTTGCCGCCCGGCATGCCGCCTTCCTTGTTGTTCTCGGGCGGGCGATCGACCCACTTGTAGCGGGGCCCTCCGAGCGCGACGATCTGGTCGACGATCGCGTCCCAGGTGAGGTTCGCGTCGACCTCCTCGGAGATCTCGCCGCCGTCGTTGTCCTGGATCTCCTGCATCGCCACGATGTCCGGCGTGCCCATGTTCTCGATGATGCGCTGGCACATGCGCTCGAGCTGGCCGCTGCCCACGTCGTCGTCGACGTTGTGCTGGTTGCGCTGCGCCACCTTGTTCACGTCCTCGATCTTCACGTCCTTGTTCTCGCCGTTGAGCGAGGCCACGAAGAGCACGTGGGTCGGGTCGGGGAACTTCTCGCGCAGGGTGGTGATGCCCGGCTTGATCGGGCTCTCGATCATCTTGCCCGGGTCCACGTCCCACACCGTGACCTGGTGGTGGCCGTGGCGCTGCACCACGTTCCCTTCGAGCGCGCCCTTGAACTTGGTGCCCACGTTCACCGCCGGCAGGCCTTCCGTCGGCATCCGCATCGGGATCGCGTCCGGGTTGCCCGCGGCGTTGCGGATGACCCCGCCCGCCTTGGTGCGCCCCTCGACGCCTTCGCCGTCGTTGGGCAGCGCGTAGAGGTCGGCGTACCGCGGAATGTCGTTGGGGGCGTTGGTGATCACCGGGCTGTCGATCTTCACCCGCGCCGACTCGAGCTTCTCCCAGAGGTCGCTGTTCGACGCCGTCTTCGACAGCTGAACGCCACCCTTGCCGATGGTGATGCTGGGCACCGGGTTGCCGCTCGAGCGCACCACCAGCGCCGCAGGGTCCTTCGCCTCGAGCTGGGTGGTCGGCGCGTCGCTGAACTCCTCGCGCTCGTTGGGGCGAACGAACTCCACCACCTTGCCGCTCACCGCCACGTCGTCGCCCGGGTTCACCGTGGGCCTGCGCCCCGTGAAGACGTAGACCGCCGGGCCACCCTGGTTCAGATCGGCGACCGGCTCCTGAAGGTAGAAGCCCTTGTCGTCGACCGCGGTGACGATGCCTTCGGTGTCCACCTGCTGACCTTCGAGCGGCGAGCGCGGGCCGATGCCCTGGATGGAGCGAATGGAGTTCATGTGTGGGAATCCCTTCGGGAAACTGACACCTGACGTGGCATCGGAGCGCAAAAGCAGCTCAGGGTCGTGACGCGGCGAGTCAATTTGGCCGAATCGGATGAGCCCTCGCCCGCGCGACCCCTTGGTGGCGAAAAATCAGCGAACTCCGCGAATGCGACAACGGCAGGGCGGAACTCACGCGCAGTGCTTCCTGTTCCCCAGATCCCGGCGATTCCACACATGATTTCGGTGAAAGGGTGGGTGCTATACCACCCTTGCTCTCCAGCATGAGTCCCCCCACGACCGCCACCGTTCTCATTCCCGCGGCGGGCCGCGTGCCCGAAGGGGTGCTGGCGCTGTCGAACATCGCCAACCCGGCGCTGATCCCCGTGGCTGGGCGCCCGGTGATCCACTGGACGATGACGTACCTGCGCTCGCTGGGCTTCACCCGCTTCGTGATCGCGGTGGCCCGGCGCGGCGGCTTCATCGAAGACTTCGTGCAGTGCGCCTTCGGGGCGACCTGCGAGGTGGAGTTCCTCGCCCCCGCCCCCGGCGGCCTCGGGCAGACCGTGCTCGAGCTCGCGCGCGCGGCGAAGACGCCCCGGGCGCTGGTGGTGCTGGGCGACACGCACTTCCAGGTGAGCGAGCCGGAAGCGCTCACCGGCGACTCGCCCACCGTGCTGGTGAGCCCCGTCGAGGAGTCGTACCGCTGGTGCATCGCGGAGACGAAGGCCGACGGCACCGTCACCGCGCTCAAGGACAAGGAGCCCGAGCTCCCCGGCCCGCTCAACGCGCTCATCGGCGTCTACGCGTTCCCCGACGCGCAGGCGCTCACCGCGGCCGCGGAGACCGCGGTGGCGCAGGCGGCGCAACAGGGCCGGCCGGCGGAGATGAAGGCCATTCTCGAGCAGGTGGCGAAGTCGAGCCCTTTGCGCGCGGTGAAGGCCAAGGCCTGGCTCGACTGCGGCAACCCCGACCGCCAGGCCGCCGCGCACCAGGCGCTCCTGCAGCAGCGCGCCTTCAACCAGCTCGACATCGACCCGGTGCTGGGCACCATCACCAAGCGCAGCCGCAACGTCGACAAGTTCATCGACGAGGTGAAGTTCCTCCAGGGGCTCCCGCCGGCGCTGCAGGTCCTCTTCCCCCGCGTGCTCGCCGCTTCGGTGGAACGCGCGGCGCCCTTCGTCACCCTCGAGTACTACGGCTACCCGTCGCTCGCGGAGGCCTTCGTCTTCGAGAACGTCGACCCCGGCGTCTGGGAGCGGATCTTCGGGCACCTCGCGCAGGTGCTGCAGCGCTTCGCCGCGCACCCCGCGACGCTGAAACCCGGCGCGCTCCTGGAGATGACCCTGGGCAAGACGCGCAGTCGGCTGGAGGCGCTGGCCGGTCCTCCCGAGCTGCTCGCGCTGGTGCGCGCCGACGAGGTGAAGCTCGACGGCAAGCCGGTGCGCGGGCTCGCTCCGCGGTGGGCCCAGCTCGAGGCCGAGGTGAAGGCGATGACGCGCCCCGAAGGCGCGGTGGTGCACGGCGACCTGTGCTTCTCGAACATCCTCTACGATCTGCGCTCGCGCATCGTGAAGCTGGTCGACCCCCGCGGCTCCTTCGGTGCCCCCGGCCACTTCGGCGATCAGCGCTACGACGTGGCCAAGCTCTTCCACTCGGTGCACGGGCGCTACGACTTCCTCACCAACGATCTGTTCACGGTGCGCGCCAGCGGCACGGCGATCGACCTCGAGCTGCGCGCCCGGCCGTCGCACCTGGAGATCGACCGCCGCTTCTCGAAGGTCTTCTTCGAAGGCGAGCGCGCCTTCGACCGCCGCGAGGTGCTGCTGGTCACCGCGCTGCTCTTCGCCAGCATGCTGCCGCTCCACGACGACGCCCCCAGACGCCAGCTGGCGATGTATGCGACCGCCCTGCGGCTCCTCGAGGAACACGACGCCCTGCGCGCGAAGGCTTGAACGATGAACCTGGTGATGCCCATGGCCGGCCGAGGCAGCCGCTTCGCGCAGGTCGGCTACACGCTGCCCAAGCCGCTCATCGACGTGCGCGGCCTGCCCATGTACGCGTGGGCGACCGAGAGCCTGCCGCTCGAACTCGCCACCCGGCTCATCTTCATCTGCCTGGAAGAGCACCTGCGCGACCTGAAGCTCGAGCAGGACATCCGCACCCGGTACGCGAAGTGGAAGCCGACCATCGTGCCGCTGGGGAAGGTGACCCAGGGCCAGGCCTGCACCGTGCTCGAGGCCGAAGGCGCGCTCGACCTGTCCGCGCCGCTCGTCATCTACAACGCCGACACCTACTGCCGGACCAACCTGCCCACCACGCTCGCCAGCCTCGGCAAGGACGTGGCGGGCGTGCTGGGGGTGTTCAAGGCGCCGGGCGACAAGTGGAGCTTCGCGCGCACCGACGCGCAGGGCCGGGTGGTCGAGGTGGCGGAGAAGAAGCGCATCTCCGACTGGTGCTCGACCGGGCTGTACCACTTCACCCGCGCGCAGGACTTCGTCACCGAGGCGAAGGCGATGATCGCCGCCGACGACCGGGTGAACGGCGAGTTCTACGTGGCGCCCGTCTACAATCGCCTCATCGCCCAGGGCCGCGAGGTGCGGCTCGACGTGGCGCCCGAGGTCTGGGTGCTGGGCACGCCGGAAGATCTCACCGACTTCGAGGCGCGCTACCGCGGCCCCGTCCCCGCGCGACGCTGATGCCGAGGCCGAGCACCGTCCTCCACGTGATGAACGCCGCCGCGGGCGGGGCGGCGCTGTCCACGCTGGGGCTGATGCGGGCGCTCGAGCAGCAGGGCATCGCCTCCAGCGCGGTCTGCTTCCCCAACGGCGACGCGGCGGAGCGGCAGGCGCTGCTCGACGCCACCCACGGGCGCGCGGAGTTCGTCGAGCTCTACACCTGGCACCGGAAGATCCGCTCCGCGGCGTGGAAACGGCCGCTGCTCGAGCTGCGCCAGTGGGTCCGCACCCGGGGCCGCGTGCGCTCGCTGGGCGCCGTCGCCCTCGCCGCGCGCCGCACCCGCGCCCAGCTGGTGCACACCAACACCATCCTCACCCCCGAAGGCGGGCAGGCGGCCCGGGCGCTCGGGCTCCCGCACGTCTGGCACCTGCGCGAGCTCATCGGCCCGGGCGACCCGTTCCAGTTGCCGCTGCGCGGGCCGGCGCTCGGCCGCTACCTGCGCCGCCACGCCTCGGTGGTCATCGCCAACTCGGGCGCTTCCGCCCGGAACCTCGCCGGGCTCCTCGACGCCGACCGCCTCGCCACCATTCCCAACGGCCTCGAGCTCGCGCCGTTCCTCGCCCTGGGGCCCAAGGTGGGCGGCCCGCTGGTGGTGGGCATGGTGGCGTCCGTCACCTCGCGCACCAAGAAGCACGCGCTGTTCCTCGAGGCTGCGCGGAGGCTGCGCGGGCAGGCCGAGTTCCGCATCTACGGGCATCTGCCGGCGGAAGGTGACGACCCGTACGCCGACGAGGTCCGGCGCCTGGCCCAGCAGGCCGGGGTGCAGCTGTGCGGATTCCTCTCTGCGGAGGCGATCGCCCCGCAGCTCGATCTCCTGGTGCACCCGGCCGACAACGAGTCCTTCGGCCGCACCGTGGTGGAGGCCATGGCCGCGGGGCGCCCGGTGGTGGGGGCCAACGGCGGCGGCGTCGCCGAGCTCGTCGAGGCGGGCGTCACCGGCTGGCTGGCGCCGCCGGACGATGCCGAGGCGCTCGCCCGGGCCATCGCCGAGGCGCTGCAGGACCCGGCGCGGCGCGCGACCTTCGGCGCCGCGGGCCGCGAGCGCGCCAGGGC
>JAIBBQ010000368.1 GCA_019694595.1 Myxococcaceae bacterium | reverse complement strand
GGGTCTCCGCCTCCGGAAGCGCCGCCGCCCCCGCCGCTCGCCGCGGGCGCGCAGGTGCCGGCCGTGGTGCAGAAGGTGGCGCCGTCGCAGACCGTGCAGGCCGCGCCCGCGGTGCCGCAGTGGGCGGCGTTCGAGCCCTGACAGACGCCAGCCGGGTCGCAGCAGCCGGAACAGGTCGCGGCGGAACAGGTGGCTCCCGAATCCTGAGGCCCATCGACAGGGCTCAAGCACCCCGCGACGAGCAGGGCGACGACGGCGACGGCGCTGCGCATGACGATCCCCTCGGTGACGCTCCGGCCTGCGCGCCCTTGTCTCCAGCTGACGCGGCCGCGTTCAAAGGCGCGCACACAAAATGCGACTCGGCCTGCGGACCGTGGGCCGCGGGGTGAGGACCTGCGGCCGCGGCCGCCCGGGCGCGAAGTGCTCAAAATTAGACGCGGCGCCACAGCCCTGTAGCGTGGCACTGCGCGTGCTCCGTCACGCGTACGCCGTGGCGCTCGTGCCACGGCCACGAAAGGTGAGCCTCGCGATGGGCCAGCGGATCGGCGTGCTGATGGGCGGGTGGGGTGAAGAGAAGGAAATCTCCCTCAAGACCGGTGAAGCGGTCGCCCTGGCGCTGGAGTCCAGAGGGCACAGCGTCACCCGCATCCTCGCCGGGCCCGGGCTCGACCAGTCGGTGCGCGCGGCGCAGATCGACGTCGCCTTCCTCGCGCTGCACGGCCGCATGGGCGAAGACGGCAAGGTGCAGGGGCTGCTCGAGGTGCTGGGCATCCCGTACACCGGCGCGGGCGTGCTCGCCTCCGCCCTGGCGATGAACAAGCCCTTCGCCAAGAAGCTCTTCCGGCTCCACAACCTCGAGACCCCCAGCGGCTACGTGGTGCGCCGCGCGCAGGCCTCCCAGGTGCACGAGCTGCACCTCGACCTGGGCTTCCCCTGCATCGTGAAGCCCGCCCACGGCGGCTCGTCGGTCGGCGTGAGCCTGGTCGACGGCCCCGACGCGCTGGTGCCCGCGGTCGAGCTCGCCTGCCGCTACGGCGGCGAGGCGCTGGTGGAGCGCCAGGTGGTGGGCCGCGAGGTGACGGTGGGCATCCTGGGCGGCGAGGTGCTGGGCGCCTGCGAGATTGGCCTTTCCGACGCGCTCTTCGACTACCGCGCCAAGTACGAGCGCCCGGCGAAGTACCACCTGCCGCCGCGCCTGAGCCCCACCCGCCTCGCCAACGTTGAAGCCATGGCGCTCGCCGCCTTCCACGCCCTGGGCTGCCGCGGGTACGCCCGGGTCGACTTCATCTGCTCCGACGCGAAGAACGACGTGCTGCTCGAGGTCAACACGCTCCCCGGACTCACCTCGGCGAGCCTGTTGCCCAAGGTCGCCAAGGCCCAGG
Organism: Myxococcaceae bacterium; assembly: GCA_019694595.1. Lineage (GTDB taxonomy): Bacteria > Myxococcota > Myxococcia > Myxococcales > Myxococcaceae > JAIBBQ01. The sequence goes on along the minus strand of JAIBBQ010000368.1, from coordinate 2,252 downwards.
GCCTCGAGTACCCGGAGCTGTGCGAGCAGATCCTCGCCCAGGCAGCGCTCGACGACGTGCTGGTCGCCGACGCCGCCGAGCCGGCCGTCGCCTCGGGCCGCCGCCGCCGCGCGGGCTGACCCCTCGAAAGTCGCGCCGAAGGGCCTCGAGGCTCCCCGGTCCCCCCACGTTTCAGGCGCAGGGCAGAATTGACTCTGCGCGGCGTAGGGCCTATGCCCCTGCGCTCCTTGAGCGCCCGGGAGGGGACGTTTTCCTATGTTTTCCGGGGAGTTGGGTAGGGCTTACGCGCGATGAGCTGGGCCGAAATCGCCTTTCTCGGGTTGTACTTCGCCGTGCTGGCAGTGCTGGCCATGTACGGCTCGCACCGCTATCGCATGGCGTACCTGTACTACCGCCACAAGTTCTCGCTGCCGACCCCCAAGGGCCGCTTCGAGAAGATGCCGCGGGTCACCATCCAGCTGCCGGTGTTCAACGAGGTCTACGTCGTCGAGCGGCTCATCGACGCGGTGTGCCGCATCCGCTACCCGCGCGAGCTGTTCGAGGTGCAGGTGCTCGACGACTCCACCGACGAGACCTGCGGCATCGCCCGCGCGGCCGTGGAGCGGTGGAAGGCGCAGGGTGTCGACATCTCCTACGTGCACCGCGAGAACCGCCAGGGCTTCAAGGCCGGCGCGCTGGAGAACGGCCTCACGCTCGCCAAGGGCGAGTACGTCGCGGTCTTCGACGCCGACTTCGTGCCCAACCCCGACTTCCTCGAGCGCACGGTGCCGTTCTTCGCCGACGCCGAGGTGGGCATGGTGCAGGTGCGCTGGGGCCACCTGAACCGCGAGTACAGCGTGCTCACCCAGGCGCAGAGCATCTTCCTCGACGGGCACTTCGTCATCGAGCACACCGCGCGCAACCGCTCGGGCTGCTTCTTCAACTTCAACGGCACCGCGGGCATCTGGCGCCGCTCCACCATCACCGACGCCGGCGGCTGGCAGCACGACACGCTCACCGAAGACCTCGACCTGAGCTACCGCGCGCAGCTCAAGGGCTGGCAGTTCATCTTCCTCCCCGAGGTGGTCTCGCCCGCCGAGGTCCCGGTGGACATGAACGCCTTCAAGAGCCAGCAACACCGCTGGGCGAAGGGCAGCATCCAGACCGCGCGCAAGCTCCTGCCGCGCATCTTCAAGAGCGACCTGCCGTTCGCGGTGAAGCGCGAGGCCTTCTTCCACCTCACCTCGAACCTCGCCTACCCGCTGATGGTGCTGCTGTCGCTGCTCATGCCGCTGTCGATGCTGGTGCGCTTCCAGCACGACCTCTACGCGACGCTCTTCCTCGACCTGCCGTTCTGCGTCTCGGCCACCATCTCGGTCTGCTTCTTCTACGTCGCCACCCAGCGCGAGCTGGGCCAGGGCTGGTGGGGGCGGGTGAAGTACCTCCCGTTCCTGATGAGCCTGGGCATCGGCATGGCCATCAACAACGCCAAGGCGGTCATCGAGGCGCTCTTCCAGGTGGAGTCGGGCTTCACCCGCACGCCGAAGACCGGCGCCGAAGGCAACCGCGCGCGCGTGGTGAAGAAGGCCTACCGCGGCAAGGCGCAGTGGATGCCGTACGTCGAGCTCGCCTTCGGTGCGTACTTCACCTGGGCGGTGTGGATCGCCTGGGACAAGGGCGTCTTCACCTCCATGCCCTTCCTCATCCTCTTCCAGCTCGGCTTCCTCTACGTGGGCGTCGCCAGCCTGATGCAGGCCTGGGGCTGGTCCGGCCGCGGCGGCTCGAGCGTGGTGGCCCCCGAGGCTGCGGCTCCCACCGCGTAGTCCGACGATGAGGCACCGCGGCGGCCCGCCACGCGGCGCCGCCGGGCCATCACTGCGGTACCGCGCTTACTTCTTCGCCCGCTCGACCTTGAGCTGGCGGCTGCCGTGCGGCTTGCCGCTGACGCCTTCGAACGCCGTCGCGGCGGCCTCGGGCACGAAGACGTAGCTGAACGAGCGCAGCAGCTCGACGTGCTGCACCTGGCCGCCCTGCGCGCCGCCGCCCTCGAGCGCGGTCTTCAGCGCGGCGGCGTCGAGCCCGTCGGCGCTGCCCAGGTTCACCCACAGGCGCACCTGCCCGGGCTCCGCCTGCCGCACCTCGGCCTTGGGCCGGTCGCGGCGCGGGCGGCGCTCGCGGCGCTCGTCGTTGGCGGCGGCGCCTTCACTGCCTCCGGCCGGGGCCGAGGACGACGCGTCGCCCTGCCGCACCGGCAGCGGGCCGCCGGCCTGCAG